>NZ_BAAASR010000003.1:0-90215 GCF_039532985.1 Streptomyces gobitricini
TCCGGATCGGCGTAGACCGCCACACTCCCGATCCCGGCATCCCGGCAAGCACGGGCGACACGGACAGCGATTTCGCCACGGTTGGCGATGAGCACCTTGCGCACGATGGCTCCCTCCTTGAAACAAGCTGAGTTTAGGGACAGCCGACACGGCGTTTCGACCCGTCCCCAATGGTGAGCTTGCCCACACGGAGCGTGATTCGAGGCGTAGTGGAGTCGTGAAATCCCTTGTCGCACCACGTTACGCAGGGCTTCTTGACGGAACAGTAACCCGCGGGTGTGGTCTAGGTCTCTGTCTTCCCGGTCAGCGCGGCATCCTGATTCTTTGTGGAGTCCCTACGAATGGGCGAATGATTCTTTGCCGCCCCGTCAGAACCCTTGTCCCAAGGTTTACCAGTCAGTAGCCTGCGCGCTGTCGTCGTACCGACTCGTCGCGGCAGGTAACAGGCAGGGGAGCGCCCATGGTGGCCCGCAGACCGATAGCGCTGGCGGCCGGGATCGTGCTCGTCCTCGAGGCGGCGGGGCTGGTGCTGTTGCACATGGTCCTCGCGGAGGTCCTCGCCGGACAGAAGATGTCGCTGGACGGTCTCGACCCGGATCTGATGGTCGTCGCGGTCTGGGTCATGGGCGGGGTCTTCGGGGCGTACACGGCGCTGTGCGGGGCGTTGCTGGTGCGTCTCGGGGTACGGGACCGCTCGCCGGGGCGGGCCGTCCGCATCCTGCTCGTCTCCTGCGCGATCACGCACGGGGTGCTGGGCGCGGTGGCGGTGGGCCTGGTCGGGTGGGCGGCGTTCGCGTACATGATGGTCGTGCTGGGGCTCGTCGTCGCGGCGCTGGTGCTGTACGCGCCGGAGGACGAGGAGCCCGCGCCGCCCGTGGAGCGGGGCGGCGTGGCGGCGGCGTGAGGAGGGTCCGGCGGGTCAGTCCCACAGGTCGGTGATCGCGACGCCCAGTTCGCCGAGCAGGCGGCGGAGCAACGGCAGCGACAGCCCGATCACATTGCCCGGGTCGCCGTCGATGCCGTCGATGAACGGGGCGGAGCGGCCGTCCAGGGTGAACGCGCCGGCCACGTGGAGGGGCTCGCCGCTGGCGACGTACGCCGCGATCTCCTCGTCCGTCGGGTCACCGAAGCGGACCAGGGTGGAGGCGGTCGCGGAGGCGTACCGCTTGGCGGCCGTGTCGTAGACGCAGTGGCCGGTCTGGAGGATGCCGGCGCGGCCGCGCATCGCCTTCCAGCGGGCGGTGGCCTCCTCGGCGTCCGAGGGCTTGCCCAGGGCCTGCTTGTCCAGTTCCAGCACCGAGTCGCAGCCGATCACCAGCGCGCCGCTCACCTCCGGCTTGGCGGCCACGTGGGCGGCCTTGGCCTCGGCGAGGGCGAGGGCCAGTTCGGCCGGGGTCGGGGCGGTGAACCTGTCCTCGTCCACCCCGCTGACGATCACCTCGGGGGCGAGCCCGGCCTGGCGCAGCAGGCCGAGGCGGGCGGGGGACGCGGAGGCCAGGACGAGGCGGCGGCGCTGAGCAGCAGTCATGGGCGCCATCGTACGGAAGGCCCCCCGGGCGGCGGAGCCTTCGGCGGGGCGGGGCGGGGCGGTACAGGTCAGTGCAGCCCCACCGCGAACATCGCCAGCACCATCGCCAGGGCCAGCACAATCCCCGCGCGGCGCAGCATCGCCTGCATGTCGCGCATCTCGTCGGGGGGTTCGTTCTCGGGGTCGGACCAGAGCATTCCTCGATCGTGCGGGCGCGGTCCGCACGGCGCCTGAGTACGCGTACTCAGGCGCCACGGTGCCAACGGACTAATCCGGGGGTGGTCAACCCCTCGCACCGGTCGCCGCGGGCGCCGCCGCGACCGCGCGTTCGGTGGCGGTGAGCGGCGGCGGTCAGCGGCGGTGGTCAGCGGCGGTGGTGGCGGCGCTGAGCGGCTCGTGCCGGCCCGGCCCGGGCGGCTGAACCTCGCGTACGCGTACGGCCTCCGTCCCGACGACACGGACGGACCGCGTCGCCCGGGCGGGGGCCGCCGCCGCTCCGCCGCAGTGACGGCTAGGCGGGCCAGTAGGAGCGCGCCCACGACCGCGGGCCGGGGTGGGGGCGGCTGCTCCGGGCGATCCTCGACGGGTCCGACCAGCCTTCGGGGACGCGCTCCGCGCCACCGGAGGCCGCCGAGGCGGTCGCGGCGGCCCGCGCCTGGACCACCGCCAGGGCGGCGGCCAGCTCCTCCGGGGTCGGGTTGCCCCGCAGAACCTTGATCATGGGGGGCTCCTTAGAGGGGGATGTTGCCGTGCTTCTTCGGAGGCAGGTTTTCCCGCTTCGTGCGCAGCTGACGCAGGCCCTTGACGATCTGGGTCCGGGTCTCGGACGGCATGACCACCGCGTCGATGTAACCGCGCTCGGCCGCCGTGTACGGGTTGAGCAGGGCGTCCTCGTACTCCTGGATCAGCCGCGCCCGGGTCGCCGCCGCCTCGTCCGGGTCCTTCGCCGCCTCGATGGTGCGGCGGTGCAGGATGTTGACCGCGCCCTGCGCGCCCATCACCGCGATCTGCGCGGTCGGCCACGCCAGGTTGAGGTCGGCGCCCAGGTGCTTGGAGCCCATGACGTCGTACGCCCCGCCGAACGCCTTGCGCGTGATCACGGTGATCAGCGGGACGGTCGCCTCGGCGTACGCGTAGATCAGCTTGGCGCCGCGCCGGATGATGCCCTCGTGCTCCTGGCCGACGCCCGGCAGGAAGCCGGGCACGTCGACGAAGGTGAGGACCGGGATGTTGAACGCGTCGCAGGTGCGGACGAAGCGGGCCGCCTTCTCGGAGGCGGCGATGTCCAGACAGCCGGCGAACTGCATCGGCTGGTTGGCGACGATGCCGACCGGATGCCCCTCGACCCGCCCGAAGCCGGTGAGGATGTTCGGCGCGAACATCGCCTGGGTCTCCAGGAACTCACCGTCGTCCAGGGCGTGCTCGATGACGGTGTGCATGTCGTACGGCTGGTTCGCCGAGTCCGGGATGAGGACGTCCAGCTCGCGGTCCTCGGCACTCACCTCGAGGTCCGCCTCCTCGGGGAAGACGGGCGCCTCGGAGAGGTTGTTCGACGGCAGGTAGGACAGCAGGGACTTGACGTACTCGATGGCGTCCTTCTCGTCCCCCGCCATGTGGTGCGCCACGCCGGAGGCGGTGTTGTGCGTCCGGGCGCCGCCCAGCTCCTCGAAGCCCACGTCCTCGCCCGTCACCGTCTTGATGACGTCGGGACCCGTGATGAACATGTGCGAGGTCTGGTCGACCATCACGGTGAAGTCGGTGATGGCGGGGGAGTAGACGGCACCTCCGGCGCACGGCCCCACCACCAGGCTGATCTGCGGGATCACGCCGGAGGCATGGGTGTTGCGGCGGAAGATCTCGCCGTACATGCCGAGGGCCATGACGCCCTCCTGGATGCGGGCGCCGCCCGAGTCGTTGATGCCGATGACCGGGCAGCCGGTCTTCAGGGCGAAGTCCATCACCTTGATGATCTTCTGTCCGAACACCTCGCCGAGAGCGCCGCCGAAGACGGTGAAGTCCTGCGAGAACACCGCCACGGGACGGCCGTCGACCGTTCCGTACCCGGTGACGACACCGTCTCCGTACGGGCGGTTCTTCTCCAGGCCGAAGCTGGTGGAGCGGTGCCGGGCGAACTCGTCCAGCTCGACGAAGGAGTCCTCGTCCAGCAACAGGGCGATCCGCTCCCGCGCCGTCAACTTGCCCTTCGCGTGCTGCTTCTCGACGGCGCGCTCGGAGCCCGCGTGCGTCGCCTCGTCGATACGGCGCTGCAGATCCGCGAGCTTGCCCGCGGTCGTATGGATGTCGATCTTCTGGGGCTCTTGGGGCTTGGCCGGCTCGGACATCGGGATGGCGCTCCCTGCCTGGTCACGGGTTTGTTGGCTACTGACCCGTAGCGTATCGGCGGCGATACCGTTCGGCAGTGCGGTGTTTACCACACCTACGCTGGCTTGCATGACGCCCTCACTTGGTCCAGGGAGCCCCTGGTCGGACCTCGAACGACCGCCCCTGAACGCCGCCTCCCTGCGCCGCGCCCTCCTCCGGCCCGGGTCCCGGTGGACCTCCCTCGACATCGTCCCCGCCACCGGCTCCACCAACTCCGACCTGGCCGCCCGCGCCGCCGCCCTCCCCGAGGGCGCCGTGCTGGTCGCCGAGGAGCAGACGGCCGGGCGCGGCCGGCTGGACCGTGTCTGGTCCGCGCCCGCCCGCTCCGGGCTGTTCTTCTCCGTCCTGCTCAAGCCGGACGTCCCCGTGAGCCGTCTCGCCTGGCTGCCGCTGCTCACCGGTGTCGCCGCCGCCACCGGCCTGGCACGCGCCGCCGGTGTCGACATGTCACTGAAGTGGCCCAACGACCTGATGGTGAAGGTCGGGGGCGAGGAGAGGAAGACCGGCGGCATCCTCGCCGAGCGCGCCGGCGACGACGGCGTCGTCGTGGGCGTCGGCCTCAACGTCACCCTCCACGAGGAGGAGCTGCCCGTACCCACCGCCGGCTCCCTCCTGCTCGCGAACGCGATCTCCACCGACCGCGACACCCTGCTGCGCGCCGTCCTGCGCTCCCTGGAGCAGTGGTACGGCCGGTGGACCGCCGCGGGCGGGGACCCGGTGGCGTCCGGGCTCCAGGAGGCGTACGCGGCGGGCTGCGCGACCCTCGGCCGTACCGTCCGGGCCGAGCTGCCCGGCGACCGCACGCTCACCGGCGAGGCCGTCGCGATCGACGGCGACGGCCGGCTGGTGGTGGCGCCGCCCGGCGGAGAAAGGGAGGCCGTGGGCGCGGGCGACGTCGTGCATCTGCGCCCGGTGGACTGACGCGCTGGGCCGTGGGGACGTGAGCCAGGGCACACCTGCCGTATCGTTGACGACGATCCAGCTACAGATCGGCAGGACAGTGCGCAGGGAACGGGCAGGAGGCGGCCGGTGACCGTCGACGACGCGAACTCGGACGGGTCCGGCTCCGGGCCGAGCGGGGCGGAGTACCCCACCCCCCACCATGTCGTCGACCACACGGCTGAGCCGACCGACGACCCCCTGGCCATCCGGCTGGAGCAGCTGATCCTCGGCGCCGAACGCCGCTACACCCCCTTCCAGGCGGCTCGCACCGCCGGCGTGTCCATGGACCTGGCCTCCCGGTTCTGGCGGGCCATGGGCTTCGCCGACATCGGGCAGGCCAAGGCGCTGACGGAGGCGGACGTGCTGGCGCTGCGGCGGCTGGCCGGCCTGGTCGAGGCGGGCCTGCTGAGCGAGCCGATGGCGGTGCAGGTGGCCCGGTCCACCGGTCAGACCACCGCCCGGCTGGCCGAATGGCAGATCGATTCCTTCCTGGAGGGTCTCACCGAGCCGCCCGAGCCGGGTATGACGCGCACGGAGGTCACGTATCCGCTGGTCGAGCTGTTGCTGCCGGAACTCCAGGAGTTCCTGGTGTACGTGTGGCGGCGGCAGCTCGCGGCGGCGACCGGGCGGGTGGTGCAGGCCGCCGACGACGAGGAGATGGTGGACCGGCGCCTGGCGGTCGGCTTCGCGGACCTCGTCGGCTTCACCCGGCTCACCCGGCGCCTGGAGGAGGAGGAGCTGGGCGAGCTCGTCGAGGCGTTCGAGACCACCTCCGCCGACCTGGTCGCCGCGCACGGCGGACGCCTGATCAAGACCCTCGGCGACGAGGTGCTCTACGCGGCCGACGACGCCGGTACGGCCGCGGAGATCGCGCTGCGGCTCATCGAGACGCTCACCCACGACGAGACGATGCCCGCGCTGCGCGTCGGCATCGCCTTCGGCACGGTCACGACCCGGATGGGCGACGTCTTCGGTACGACGGTGAACCTGGCGAGCCGGCTCACCTCCATAGCGCCCAAGGACGCGGTCCTGGTCGACGGGGCGTTCGCGAAGGAGCTGTCGCGCACGGGCGAGGCTCCGGTGTCGGAGGCCCAGGTCGCGGAGGAGGTGGCGCGCGCGGAGAAGGAGGGCGAGGCGCCGCCGTCGTACCGCTTCGCGCTCCAGCCCATGTGGCAGCGGCCGGTGCGCGGGCTCGGCGTGATCGAACCCTGGCTGCTGACGAGGCGGGAGCCTAAGATCCCCGGATAGCGGTCGCTGACGTTCGTTAACCGGGAGGGTGTGTCGCGCATGTCCGAGCAGCGCTTCGGGGAGTTCGTCGCCGTACGACGTCATGAGTACGTGGCGGAGCTGGTCCTCGACCGGCTCAAGGCCATGAACGCCGTCTCGACGGAGATGGCCCGCTCCCTCGGCGCCGCCTGTGACGCGCTGGCCGCCGACCCCTCGGCGCGCGTGACCGTGCTGACCTCCTCCAACGACAAGGCGTTCTGCGTGGGCGCCGACCTCAAGGAGCGCAACTCGCTGAGCGACGCCGAGCTGGTGCGTCAGCGGCCGGTGGCGCGCGGCGCCTACACCGGGGTGCTGGAGCTGCCGATGCCGACGGTCGCCGCCGTCCACGGCTTCGCGCTGGGCGGGGGGTTCGAGCTGGCGCTCGCGTGCGACATCATCGTGGCCGACTCGACGGCGGTCGTCGGGCTGCCGGAGGTGTCGGTGGGTGTCATTCCCGGCGGTGGGGGTACGCAGTTGCTGCCGCGCCGGGTGGGCGCCGCGCGGGCGGCGGAGCTGGTGTTCACGGCGCGGCGCGTGGCGGCGGCCGAGGCGGAGTCCCTGGGGCTGGTGGACCTGGTCGTGGACGACGCCCGGACCGGCGCCATGGAGCTCGCCGCCCGGATCGCCGCGAACTCGCCGGTCGGGCTGCGGGCCGCCAAGCGGGCCATGCGGCTGGGCCAGGGCCTGGACCTGCGGGCGGGTCTTGAGGTGGAGGACGCGGCATGGCGGTCGGTGGCCTTCTCGGGAGACCGTGCCGAGGGAGTGGCGGCGTTCAACGAGAAGCGGAAGCCGGAGTGGCCCGGGGAGTGAAAAGTCGGGGATCCTCCCTAAGCTTGAGGAATGGGTGAGGATGTCCGGCTACGCGCTGTAGTGGCGCTCGCGCAGGCCATGGCGTCGGCGCACACTCCGCGTGAGACCTGGCGGGCGGCGGCGCTGGGCGCGCGGGACGCGCTCGGTGGGTCGTTCGCCGCGCTCTCGATGTGGGAGCGCGACCTGGGCCGGCTCAAGGTGCTGGTGAACGCGGGTGCGCGGGCGCCGGGTGAGGAGGAGTTCCCGGACTCCGAGACGTACCCGGTCCACCAGTTCTGCGAGATCACCGAGTTCCTGCACGAACGGTGGGCGGGCGGCGGGGAGCCGAACGCCTGGGTGGAGACGGCCGAGGAGCGGGAAGCGCCCGGTGGGCCGGGGTACGCGGCGCTGCGCGGCAGGGTCGCGGCGCTGCGGCGGCGCGGCCGGGGCTGTTGTGTCGTCGCGCCGATAGTGATGCACGGCCGGGCCTGGGGCGAGCTGTACGTGGCGCGGCCGGTCGGCGCGCCGGTGTTCGACCGCCATGACGCGGACTTCGCGACCGTCCTCGCGTCGGTGGTCGCCGCGGGGATCGCGCAGACCGAACGGCTGGAGGAGGTCCGCCGGCTGGCCTTCACCGATCCGCTGACCGGGCTCGCCAACCGGCGGGCGGTGGACATGCGGCTGGACGAGGCGGTGGAGCGTTTCCTGGCGGACGGGACGGTGGTCAGCCTGGTGGTGTGCGACCTCAACGGCCTCAAGCGCGTCAACGACACCCATGGGCACGCGGTGGGGGACCGGCTGCTGGAGCGGTTCGGCTCGGTCCTGTCGTACTGCGGGGCGATGCTGCCGGGCGCGCTGGCGGCACGGCTGGGCGGTGACGAGTTCTGCCTGGTGTCGGTGGGCCCCGAGGCGGACGAGGTGGTGGCCGCCGCGGACGAGCTGTGCGTACGCGCCGGTGACCTGGAGCTGGGCGAGGGCGTGGCGTGCGGGGTGGCGTCGACCGGTGACCCGATCGGACCGGTGCGGTCGGCCCGGCGGCTGTTCCGGCTGGCGGACGCGGCGCAGTACCGGGCCAAGGCGGCTCGGTCCCCCAAGCCGGTGGTGGCCGGCCGCGACGGCACGGTGATCGCCCTCGCGGACCACCCCCCGGCCCCCTCCCGCGACCGCCGCAGCTTCCGCGACGCCCCGCCGGACCCGGCCGTCCTGTCGGAGCTGCCCGCGCCACCGGCGGTGGACACGGCGCGGGCGGTGGACGCGCCTGGAGGCGCGGGGGCCGTGCCGGACGCGGGGGCGGAGCGGGGTGCGGACGAGGCGGAGGGGCCGGAAGGCGCTGCGGGGCGGGAGCGGGGCTGAGGGCCGGAGGGGGTGAAGGGGGCTGATGGGGCGGAGTGAGGCCGAGGCCGGAGGGGGCCGGAGTGGGGCGCCGCGAGGTCCGGAGGGGCTGAGGGTGCCGAGCGCTCGGAGGGGGCTGGAGGGACCGGTGGGCCTTCTGGCGGTGGAGGGGCGTAAGGGGCTCCTGTGAGCCGGGGTAGTGACACGTTGGGATTCAGTCCGTACGCTGCTGAATATGGATATGCACACAGTCGTGGTGGGGACGTCCGGTACCACCGCCCAGGACGTCATCGCCGTGGCCCGCGGCAACGCCCGTGTCGAGCTCTCCCCGGAGGCGCTCACCGCGCTCGCCAAGGCCCGCGAGATCGTCGACGCCCTCGCCGCCAAGCCCGAGCCCGTCTACGGCGTGTCCACCGGCTTCGGGGCGCTCGCCACCCGGCACATCAGCCCCGAACTGCGGGCCCGGCTCCAGCGCAACATCGTGCGCTCGCACGCCGCCGGCATGGGCGCGCCCGTCGAGCGCGAGGTCGTACGGGCCCTGATGTTCCTGCGGCTGAAGACCGTCTGCTCCGGCCGCACCGGGGTCCGGCCCCA
Source organism: Streptomyces gobitricini (assembly GCF_039532985.1). Classification (NCBI taxonomy): domain Bacteria; kingdom Bacillati; phylum Actinomycetota; class Actinomycetes; order Kitasatosporales; family Streptomycetaceae; genus Streptomyces; species Streptomyces gobitricini. The sequence continues at coordinate 8,834 of NZ_BAAASR010000003.1, forward strand.
GGTCGCCCAGGCCATGGCGGACGTGCTCAACGCCGGGATCACCCCGGTCGTCCACGAGTACGGCTCCCTCGGCTGCTCCGGCGACCTCGCGCCGCTCAGCCACTGCGCGCTCACCCTGATGGGCGAAGGCGACGCCGAAGGCCCCGACGGGCGCGTCCGCCCCGCCGGCGAACTCCTCGCCGAGCACGGCATCGACCCCGTCGAGCTGCGCGAGAAGGAGGGCCTCGCCCTCCTCAACGGCACCGACGGCATGCTCGGCATGCTGATCATGGCCCTGGCCGACCTGGACAGGCTCTACAAGTCCGCCGACATCACCGCCGCGCTGTCGCTCGAGGCGCTCCTCGGCACGGAGAAGGTCCTCGCGCCCGAGCTGCACGCCATCCGCCCGCACCCCGGGCAGGGCGCCGCCGCCGCGAACATGCTCGCCGTGCTCCAGGGCTCCGGACTCACCGGCCACTTCCAGCAGGACGAGGCCCCGCGCGTGCAGGACGCCTACTCGGTGCGCTGCGCCCCCCAGGTCGCCGGCGCGGGCCGCGACACCATGGCGCACGCCCGGCTCGTCGCCGAGCGCGAGCTCGCCTCCGCCGTCGACAACCCGGTCGTCCTGCCCGACGGGCGCGTCGAGTCCAACGGCAACTTCCACGGCGCGCCCGTCGCCTACGTACTGGACTTCCTCGCCATCGCCGCCGCCGACCTCGGCTCCATCGCCGAGCGCCGCACCGACCGGCTGCTGGACAAGAACCGCTCCCACGGGCTGCCGCCGTTCCTCGCCGACGACGCGGGCGTCGACTCGGGCCTGATGATCGCCCAGTACACGCAGGCCGCCCTGGTCAGCGAGATGAAGCGGCTGGCCGTCCCGGCCTCCGCCGACTCCATCCCGTCCTCCGCCATGCAGGAGGACCACGTCTCGATGGGCTGGTCGGCCGCCCGCAAGCTGCGCACCGCCGTGGGCAACCTCGGCCGGATCATCGCCGTCGAGCTGTACGCCGCGACCCGGGCCATCGAGCTGCGCGAGGGGCTCACGCCGGCGCCCGCCTCCCGCGCCGCCGTCGAGGCGCTGCGCGCGGCCGGCGTCCAGGGCCCCGGGCCGGATCGTTTCCTCGCGCCCGACCTGGAGGCCGCCGACGCCTTCGTACGGGAGGGCAAGCTGGTCGAGGCCGTGGAGAAGGTCACCGGACCGCTGGCCTGACCCGGACGTCCACGCGCGGGGCGCGCACCGTCACAGGACGGTGTGCGCCCCGCGGCGTACGGCGAAGGCCACCAGCCCCGTACCGATCCCCAGGCAGGCGGCGCCCCCGAGGAGGTACGGGGTGGTGTCCACGCTTCCGGTGTCGGCGAGGACGAGGTCGCCGCGCGCCCCCGTGGGGGACGCCACCGCGGAGGCTCTCGTCTCGTGCCGCTCCGCGGGTGGCCGTTCGGCGGTGGCGTTGGCCGAGGGGACGAACCACAGCGCGCCGAGCAGGGTCCCGGCGGCGGTGGCGGTCAGCAGCGGTCGACGTGCGACGGACACGGATTCAGATCCCCTTGCGGAACCGAGAATTGGCTGTTGCGCCGATGCTAATGAACACAGCGGGTCGTAGGAAAGTCGTGGGTCCCGGCAGCTTACGCTCCGTCATATGAGCCCTGCTGAGACATCACGGTATGTGCGCCTTCGGGTGGAACTGCTGCTGGAAGTGACGGACCTCGATCAACTCGCCGGAGCCGCGCTGGAGCGCGTGGAAGCCGACGAATTCATGCCGGACGAGGAGCGTACGCACGCCCGCTCCGCGGTACGAGAAGACGAAGCGGAAGCTCTCGCGTACCTCGTCGAGCCGGTCGATCTGGTCGGCCGGGTGCCCGGCGTCGAACTCGCCCGGGCGTCGTGGACCAGCGAGCGGGTCGAGCGCGGCTCCGACGCGGACATGTGGGACCTGGACGAGGAGGATGATGAGGACCACCTCGACGACGTACGGCCGTAGCGTGTGAGCTCTGTCACGTCGCGAGTCCCGGACCGCCGCCCCCGGGGTGGGGTCCGGGGCCCGTTTCCCGCGCGTCCGTGTACCCCGGGAAGATCGGGAACCGGCGGCTCCCCCGGGTGCGTCGATCAGTGGTGTTCCCCACATCCATGCCTGTTGGGGAACTGGACGGGTTGTTATGGGTGTTGTTGAGACAGTTGGCAGGGATTCGGCGACGATGGAGAAGCGTGTGATGACGGACAGCAAGCGGCGCAGGGGTCTGACGGCTGCGTCCGCACTGCTCGGCGGCGTTCTTGTGCTCACCGGCTGCACCGGCGGTGAGGAGAAGGCCGACGCCTCCGACAGTCCGAAGACGTCACAGTCCCAGGTCGACGCGGCGGCGGCGAAGGACGCCTCACAGGCCCGAATAGCGATCACGCCCAAGAACGGCGCGCAGAACGCCGGCATCAACGACGACGCCAAGGTCACCGTCAGCGAGGGAACGCTCACCCAGGTGACCATGACCTCCCCCGACGGCAAGACCGTCAAGGGCGAGATGGCCGCCGACAACACGAGCTGGAAGCCCACCGAGCAGCTCGAGCGGGCGACCACCTACAAGATCGCCGTCACGGCCAAGGACTCCGAGGGCCGCGAGGCCCACGAGAACTCCTCCTTCACCACCGTCTCCAGGGAGAACAGCTTCATCGGGAACTTCACCCCCGAGGACGGCTCCACGGTCGGTGTCGGCATGCCGGTCTCCATCAACTTCAACAAGGCGATCACGGACAAGAAGACCGTGCAGTCCGCCATCGACGTCTCCTCCAGCAGCGGCCAGGAGGTCGTCGGGCACTGGTTCAACTCCCAGCGTCTCGACTTCCGCCCCGAGAACTACTGGGCCGAGGGCTCCAAGGTCACGCTGAAGCTGGACCTCGACGGCGTCGAGGGCTCCGACGGCGTCTACGGCGTCCAGAAGAAGACCGTCACCTTCACGATCGGCCGCAACCAGGTCTCCACCGTCGACGCCGCCGCCAAGACCATGACGGTCACCCAGGACGGCAAGACGATCAAGACCATCCCGATCTCCGCCGGCGCGCCGGAGACCCCGACGTACAACGGGCAGATGGTGATCTCCGAGAAGTTCAAGGAGACCCGGATGGACGGCTCGACGGTCGGCTTCACCAAGGAGGACGGCAAGGGCGAGTACGACATCAAGGACGTGCCGCACGCCATGCGGCTGTCCACGTCGGGCACCTTCATCCACGGCAACTACTGGGGATCCGACTCCATCTTCGGCAAGGTCAACACCAGCCACGGCTGCGTGGGCCTCAACGACGCCAAGGGCGCGGACGACCCGAAGCAGCCCGGCGCGTGGTTCTACGACAACTCCATCGTCGGTGACGTGGTCGTCGTGAAGAACTCCAAGGACAAGACCATCGCCCCGGACAACGGCCTCAACGGCTGGAACATGAGCTGGGCGGAGTGGAAGGCCGGCTCCGCGGTCTGATCCACCGGTACGACGAAGGCGGCGGTCCTCCTCACGGAGGGCCGCCGCCTCCGTCGTACCGGGATGGCGATGATCTCGGGGGTGATCGACTCCCGCCCGCGCGTCCCGGCAGGATGACGGACGTCCCAGCCGGCCAGCCACGAGGCCGGCCACCGCGCCCGCCTACGCCATCGGCAGCCTGCGGCCCCCGGCCGTGCTCGACGACGAGGTCCTCACCTGCATGGAGCGCATCCAGGCCACCCTCGACCCCTTCGGCGGGCGGTTCCTCGTGCACGGCGCGCCGGCCATGGAGGTCCTCGAAGGCGCGTGGACCACCGCGCTCTTGATCATCCGGTTCCCCACCATGGACCGGGCGCGCGCGTGGTACGACTCCGACGCCTACCAGCGGCTCGTCCCTCTGCCCACCCGCCACGTGCCCGGCGACGTCCTGCTCGTCGACGGCGTCGGCCCCGACTGCGACCCCTCGGCCACGGCGGCGCTGCTGCGAGCGGCACGTCCCTGACCGGCGCGCGTCGGACCGGGGGCCGGCACGGTCGCGGAACGGCTCAGCCGTCCGCCCTGGCCACGCCGATCGGGCAGGAGACGCCCGTGCCGCCGATGCCGCAGTAGCCGCCGGGGTTCTTGTCCAGGTACTGCTGGTGGTGGGCCTCGGCCGGGTAGAAGGGGCGGTCGCCGGCCGGGAGGATCTCGGTGGTGATCGTCCCGTACCCGGAGCCGTTCAGCACCCGCTGGTAGGCGTCGCGCGAGGACTCGGCCGCGGCCGCCTGGGCGGGGGAGTGGGTGTAGATCGCCGAGCGGTACTGCGTGCCCACGTCGTTGCCCTGGCGGAAGCCCTGGGTGGGGTCGTGGGACTCCCAGAAGAGCTTCAGCAGCGCGCCGTAGGAGACGACGGACGGGTCGAAGACCACCCGGACGACCTCCGTGTGGCCCGTCATGCCGGAGCAGACCTCCTCGTACGACGGGTTACGCGTATAGCCGCCCTGGTAGCCGGCGAGGGTCGTCCACACGCCTTCGGTCTGCCAGAACTTCCGCTCGGCGCCCCAGAAGCACCCCAGGGCGAAGTCCGCGACCTCCAGGCCCTCGGGGTAGGGGCCGACGAGGGGGTTGCCGAGGACGGTGTGGCGGGAGGGGACGGCGAACCCCGGCTCCGGGCGGCCGCGGAGGGCCTGGTCGGGGGTGGGAAGCACGGGGGTGCGGCCGAACAGCATGACTCGGTCTCCTTTTCGCGCGGACGCGGTGTGCGGGCGGCATCCGGACAACACTCCCGTGCGGAGCGGAATTCCACGACTCGCCAGGCGCGGGCGGACGGGCCGGCGCGGGCGGCCCGGCCGTAGGGCGGGTGGCGGCAGGGGGCGGTGGCGGGCCTCGGTGGCGGCCGTGGCCGTCGTGGCGGTCGCGACCGTCCGCGGGCGGTCCGCCCGCCGGGATCAGTGCGGCAGCGTCGCCGGGCTGCCGCCGTTCGCCTCGTACCCGGCGACGGCCAGCGCCCGGTACACCGCGTACTCCGCCGCCGGGTCCTCGCTCAGCGTCCACGGCAGGGCACCGATGTGGCCGTCCACGTGGACCAGCTGGTGCATGGCCTCCGACCAGCGCTCCGCCCGTACCAGGAAGTGGATCAGCAGGTGCCGCACATGCGCCAGCATCGGGTCGTCCGGGCGGGCCGAGTGCACCGCGTACAGGGCTCCCTCCATGGCCTTCGACACCACCTCGGTGCCGTAGAAGTCCCGCACCAGCGCCACCTCCGGCAGGTGCTCGAAGACCGCGAACAGCGGCAGCGCGGCCAGCAGCGAGCCCCGCGGGGCACGTGCGGCGGCCGCCGTCGCGAACCGGTCCGCGTCCTTCCGGGAGCCGTGCCACTTCTCGCACCAGTAGTGCAGCGCCGCCAGGTGCGCCCCCATGTGCTCCGGCGCCCGGTCGATGATTCTGGCCCACACCTGGTCGAACTGCTCGGGCGTGTACCCCAGACCCCGCGCGACCGCCAGCTCGGTGATGTACGGGACCGGGTCGCCCGGCGCCAGCAGCGCGGCCTCCTCGCAGACCGTGCGCGCCTCCTCCAGGATGATCCGGAAGTCGTCCGTGCCCGCCGCCGACGACCGCCACGCCTGCTGCACCAGGAACTCGGCGTGCACCTCGGCCCCGCCCGGGTCCTTCGGCTTCTCCGCGCGCCACGCCCGCAGCCACGCCCCGCCCCTGCCCGGCTGCTGGGCCAGCTCCAGCGAGGCGGCGCCGGCGAACGCCTGCACCCGCTGCCAGCGCACCTCGCCGTCCTTGTCGGTGCCCGCCAGCAGCTGGGACGCCGCCCGCCAGTCCTGGGTGCGCTGCACCACGTCCAGCACGTCCAGGAGGTCCTGGTCCGGCCCCGGCATCCGTACGTCCAGGTCCTCCTGAAGCACGAAGCCGTACGCGCTCGGGTCGGCGGCGTCCGGCGAACCGGGTGTCGCCAGCCGGATACCGCCACCGGCGCCGCGGCGCCTCAGCCACGACACGAGCACCATGCCGATCAGGCCCATCGCGAAGAGGAACCAGAGAATCTCCATACGGCCATTGTCCCGGACGCGCCCGGTGAGCACTGCCGCCCGCGACTACCCTCGGGACCCATGAGCGACCAGCACACCCACGAGCACTTCGAGACCCGCGCCATCCACGCGGGCAACACCGCCGACCCGCTGACCGGCGCGGTCGTCCCGCCCATCTACCAGGTGTCCACCTACAAGCAGGACGGTGTGGGCGGCCTGCGCGGCGGCTACGAGTACAGCCGCAGCGCCAACCCGACGCGCACCGCCCTGGAGGAGAACCTCGCGGCGCTGGAGGGCGGCCGGCGCGGCCTGGCCTTCGCCTCGGGCCTCGCCGCCGAGGACTGCCTGCTGCGCGCGCTCCTCGCCCCCGGCGACCACGTCGTCATCCCGAACGACGCCTACGGCGGCACCTTCCGGCTCTTCGCGAAGGTCGTCGCCCGGTGGGGCGTGGAGTGGTCGGTCGCCGACACCTCCGACCCGGCGGCGGTACGGGACGCGATCACCGACCGGACCAAGGCGATCTGGGTCGAGACGCCGTCGAACCCGCTGCTCGGCATCACCGACATCGCGGCCCTCGCGGACGTCGCCCGCACGGCCGGGGTCAGGCTCGTCGTCGACAACACCTTCGCCAGCCCCTACCTCCAGCAGCCGCTGGCGCTCGGCGCGGACGTCGTCGTGCACTCGCTGACCAAGTACATGGGCGGCCACTCCGACGTCGTCGGCGGCGCGCTGGTGACGGCCGACGAGACGCTCGGCGAGGAACTGGCCTACCACCAGAACGCGATGGGAGCGGTCGCCGGGCCGTTCGACTCGTGGATCGTGCTGCGCGGCATCAAGACCCTGGCCGTGCGCATGGACCGGCACAGCGAGAACGCCACCCGCGTCGCCGAGATGCTGACCCGCCACCCGAAGGTGACCGGCGTCCTCTACCCGGGCCTGCCCGAGCACCCGGGACACGAGGTCGCCGCCAAGCAGATGCGGAGCTTCGGCGGCATGATCTCCTTCCGCGTCCAGGGCGGCGAGGAGGCGGCCGTCGAGGTCTGCAACCGCGCCAAGCTCTTCACGCTGGGCGAGTCCCTGGGCGGCGTCGAGTCGCTCATCGAGCACCCGGGCCGGATGACCCACGCCAGCGTCGCCGGCTCGCTGCTGGAGGTCCCGGCGGACCTGGTGCGGCTGTCGGTCGGCATCGAGAACGTGGAGGACCTGCTGGCGGACCTGCGCCAGGCGCTCGGCTGAGCCGGAGGCCCTGGACGGTCACGTCACCAGCCCTGGAACGGTGGCGTGACCCCCGTCGGCGGCGTCCGCCACGGCTCGGCGGCCGACGCCCACACCGTGAACGCGACGGCCGCCGCCGTGAGCAGCACCCACAGCAGGCGGCGCGCCACGCGGGCCCGGCGCAGCGCGCGCGTGCCGTGGTCGAGGGCGCGGGGCAGCAGGTCCGGCGGGACCCGGCCGCGCGGTGTGGCGTCCAGCATGCGCCGCACCTCGTCCTCCTTGGGGTCGTGGCCGCTCATGACGCACCCCGCGTTCCGGGCGCTCGCCGCGCATCGGGCGTACTCCGCGTTCCGGGCGCTCGCCGCAGGGTGGTCACCGAGCGCGCACAGGTCGCCCGGACGCGTTCCACGGGGAGCCCGAGCAGCGCCGCCGTCTGCTCCTCGGCGACGCCCTCGTACAGGCGCAGCACGACGACCAGCCGCTCCAGCGGGGCCAGCGGGGACAGGACCCCGCCGCGGGGGCGGTGGAAGCGCCAGGCGGCGCGGGCGAACCGGGTGGCCAGCTCATGGCGGGTGAGGGCGTACGGATCCTCTCCGCGCAACCGGTCCCAGCGCGCGTACGTGGCCCCCAGCGCGGCGGTCAGCAGCGCCTGGGCGCGCGGGGCGCGGCCGGGCGGCTCGGTCGTCAGCAGCGTGGCGGCGTGCAGCAGCCTGCCCGCCGCGCCCGCGACGTACGTCTCGAAGTCCCGCTCCCGGGCGCCGGGGAGCCGCGCCGCCGTGGCCCGATGCCGCCGCTGCTCTCGCACGTCCTCATATCAGGCCAGTCGCCCCGCGCGGGTCAAGAGGCCGGAGCCGTCTCCGTCTCCCGGTCGGCCTCTCGCTCGGCCGGCGGCAGGCCGGCCTGCCGGGCGGAGAGGGCGGAGTTGAAACGGGTGAGCAGGGTGCAGAACGACTCGCGCTCCGCCTCCGTCCAGCCGTCCGTCACCTGGGCCATCAGCTCGCGCCGCGAGGAGCGGACCTCCTCCAGGCGGGCCTGCCCGCGCGGCGACAGCTGGAGCACGACGGCGCGGCCGTCCTCCGGGTGCGAGGTCCGCTTGACCAGGCCGGTGTCGACCAGCGGCGCGACCTGGCGGGTGACGGTGGACGAGTCGATGCCCATCCCCGCCGCCAGTGCCTTGACGCCCATCGGGCCTTCCTGGTCGAGGCGGTTGAGGAGCAGGTAGGCGGCCCGGTCCATCGAGTTGCGGAGCTGACCGGTGCCGCCGAGGCGGGTCTGTTCGGCGCGGCGGGCGAAGACGGCCACCTGGTGCTGGAGGGCATCGAGGAGACCGTGGTCGAGATCAGTCGTCATGTCCTGAGATGTGGGCATGGCTGCGGGGCTCTCTCGTGCGGCGGTGGTCGGTTGGTGGGGGACAGAGTACGCGGACCCGTGCGTCTTGGTACCAGCGCTGCACAAACGTGATGAGCTGCGAGACTTGATGTCATGAGCTTCGGTACGCCACACCCCTCACACCCCCTCATCCTCGACGATGTCCGCGGGGCTCAGAAGATGCTGTCCGGCGTCGCCAGGGTGACCCCCATGGAGGGCAGCCGGTACCTGTCGCGGCTGGTGGGCTCCCCGGTCCACTTCAAGTGCGAGAACCTCCAGCGGACGGGGTCGTTCAAGCTGCGGGGCGCGTACGTGCGGATCTCCGGGCTGTGCCCGGAGGAGCGGGCGGCGGGGGTCGTCGCGGCGTCGGCGGGCAACCACGCGCAGGGCGTCGCGCTGGCCTCCTCCCTGCAGGGCGTGCGGTCCACGGTCTTCATGCCGGTGGGGGCCCCGCTGCCGAAGGTGGCGGCGACGCGGGAGTACGGGGCGGAAGTGCGGCTGCACGGGCACGTGGTCGACGAGTCGCTGGCGGCGGCGCAGGAGTACGCGCACGACACCGGCGCGGTGTTCATCCACCCCTTCGACCACCGGGACGTCATCGCCGGGCAGGGCACGGTGGGGCTGGAGATCCTGGAGCAGTGCCCCGAGGTGCGGACGATCGTCGTCGGTGTCGGCGGCGGCGGGCTGGCCGCCGGCATCGCGGTGGCGGTGAAGGCGCTGCGGCCGGACGTGAAGGTGATCGGCGTACAGGCGGAGGCGGCGGCCGCGTACCCGCCGTCGCTGGCGGCGGGCCACCCGCTCGGGATCGGCACCTCGCCCACGATGGCCGACGGCATCCACGTGGGGCGCCCCGGGGACGTGCCGTTCGCGATCGTCCAGGAGCTGGTGGACGAGGTGCGCACGGTCACGGAGGACCAGCTGTCCTCGGCGCTGCTGCTCTGTCTGGAGCGGGCCAAGCTGGTGGTGGAGCCGGCCGGGGCGAGCCCGGTGGCGGCGCTGCTGGGCGCGCCGGAGACGTTCGACGGGCCGGTGGTGGCGGTGCTGTCGGGCGGGAACGTGGACCCGCTGCTGATGCAGCGCATCCTCCGGCACGGCATGGCGGCTGCCGGCCGCTACCTGAGCCTGCGGCTGCGGCTGACGGACCGCCCGGGTGCCCTGGCGACGCTGCTGGGTGTCCTGTCGGTGGCGGACGCGAACGTCCTGGACGTCGGCCATGTCCGTACGGACCCGCGCCTGGGGCTGACGGAGGTGGAGGTGGAGCTGCACCTCGAGACGAAGGGCCCCGAGCACTGCGACGAGGTCGCCGCGGCGCTCCGGGAGGCCGGCTACCTGATCCGGCCGTGAGGCGTCCGGGCAGTGAGGGCGTCCGGGCCGTGATGCGCGCGGGGCGTGAGGGTCCGGCCCGCGAGGGCGTCCGGGCCGTGATGCGCGCGGGGCCTGAGGGGTGCGGTCCGTGAGGCGCGGTCCGTGAGGCGCGGTGCGCGAGGCGTCCGGGGCGTGAGGGTCCGGCGTCACGGCCCGGACGGAAGGCGTGCGACCGCCGGTCACGGGCACCCGCGGCCGCTGCCCGTGACCGAGCGGTGACCCCGGCGGTGCGCGGGCGCGGGCCTACACGGTGCCCGCCGCGGACGGGGAGCGGCCGGGCGCGGAAGGGCGGGACGCGGAAGGGCCGGGCCGCACTGTGCGGCCCGGCCCTCCGCAGGGGCGTGTCAGCCCGAGTAGGGCTTCGCGTCGAGGATCTTCACCGAGGCCTTCTTGCCGTTCGGCAGCTCGTACTGCGCGTCCTCGCCGACCTTCTTGCCGTTGACGCCCGAGCCGAGCGGCGACTGCGGGGAGTAGGTCTCGATGTCGGAGCTCGCGTACTCCCGCGAGGCGAGCAGGAACGCCAGGGTGTCGTCCTCGTCGCCGTCGAACGCGATCGTGACCACCATGCCGGGCGCCACGACGCCGCTCTCCGCGGGAGCCTCGCCCACCTTCGCGTGCTCCAGGAGCTGGGTCAGCTGGCGTACGCGCAGTTCCTGCTTGCCCTGCTCCTCCTTGGCCGCGTGGTACCCGCCGTTCTCGCGCAGGTCGCCCTCCTCGCGCGCAGCCGCGATCTTGGCGGCGATCTCGGTTCGCGCGGGACCAGACAGGTACTCCAGCTCGGCCCTGAGCTGGTTGTACGCCTCCTGGGTGAGCCAGGTGACGTTTTCGCTGGTCTGGGTCACAGGTGCTCCTCGTCGGTACTGGGAATACAAGCATCGCCCTACCCAGAAGGATTGTGCCTTCCCGGATGGGCGAAACCACGAGCCTAACAATTTCGGCGGGCAAGGGGGAGGACGAAAGCCACGGAAAAGGTGTCCTCGCAGGTCACGGCGTGAACACGGGGCCGCCGCGCGGCGCGTCTACTCCGACGTGCAGCCGAGCAGCTCGACGCTCGTCGCCCTGGCCGTCGTACGCACGGTGACGACCTCGTCGATCCGGTCGACGGCCCGGTCGAACCGGACGTTCTTGTGGCCCACCTCGCCGCCGTCCTCCGCGAGGGCCCGCAGGGTGCAGGAGCCCTTGGCGTCCCGGTCCTTGCGCACCTCCAGGTGCGCCTGCACCCGGTCGTCGGCCGAGACGTCGAACTTGATCAGCTCGGCGCTGACCTTCTGGCCGGCGATGTAGTCGTACCCGAACCAGCCCACCAGGGCGAGCAGCGCGACGCCCAGCACCGAGCCGACGATCTTGAGTTTGCGGTCGGCGCGCTCGTCCGCCGAGTGGCCGTAACGGCCCTCGGGCAGCCCTTCCCGCACCGGACTCATGATCGTTCCTCTCCTCGGCCGGACGACGGAATTTTCCGCCCACCGATTCCGTCACTATAGAAGCCGCCCGATGTGACCATTCATTGAGGATCGAGTCTTGACTGAGCAGCTGCGACTGATGGCCGTTCACGCCCACCCCGACGACGAGTCGAGCAAGGGCGCGGCAACGATGGCCAAGTATGTGTCCGAGGGGGTGGACGTGCTGGTCGTGACCTGCACCGGAGGCGAGCGCGGTTCCATCCTCAACCCGAAGCTCCAGGGCGACCCGTACATCGAGGAGAACATCCACGAGGTGCGCCGCAAGGAGATGGACGAGGCCCGCGAGATCCTCGGCGTCAAGCAGGAGTGGCTGGGCTTCGTCGACTCGGGCCTGCCCGAGGGCGAGCCGCTGCCGCCGCTGCCCCAGGGCTGTTTCGCGCTGGAGGACGTGGACAAGGCCGCCGGGCGCCTGGTGAGGTCCATCCGGGCCTTCCGCCCGCAGGTGATCACCACGTACGACGAGAACGGCGGGTACCCGCACCCCGACCACATCATGACCCACAAGATCACGATGGTGGCCTTCGAGGGGGCGGCGGACGCCGGGAAGTACCCGGAGACGGAGTTCGGCCCCGTCTGGCAGCCGTCGAAGGTCTACTACAACCAGGGCTTCAACCGTCCTCGTACGGTCGCCCTGCACGAGGCGCTGCTCGCCCGTGGCCTGGAGTCGCCGTACGGCGAGTGGCTGGAGCGCTGGAAGGAGTTCGAGCGCGCCGAGCGGACCCTGACCACGCATGTGCCGTGCGCCGACTTCTTCGAGATCCGCGACAAGGCCCTGATCGCCCACGCGACGCAGATCGACCCCGACGGCGGCTGGTTCCGCGTGCCGATGGAGATCCAGAAGGAGGTCTGGCCGACGGAGGACTACGAGCTGGCCCGGTCCGTGGTGGACACCTCCCTCCCCGAGGACGACCTCTTCGCGGGCATCCGCGACAATGCATGACATGAGCGCACACCAGGCACTGACCCAGCTCGTCCCGCTCGCCGCCAAGGAGCTCGACGAGAACAAGGTGACCCCCGGCGTCCTCGGTTTCATCGTCTTCGCGGTCATGGCCGCGGGCGTATGGCTGCTGATGAAGTCGATGAACCGCCACATGGGCAAGGTCGACTTCGAGGAAGCCCCCGAAGCCTCCGAAGCCCCCGCGTCCCCCGAATCCCCTGAAGCTTCCGGAGCCTCGCAGCCGGCGGCGGTGCCGGGTGCCGAGCCCGCGCCCGGCAAGGGCGCGCGGTAGCGAACGCCGTCACGGCTCCATGACCTGCCGGACCTCCGGTCGGTGGTCATGGAGCCTTCCCGCGCCCGGCGGAGCACGGTTCGCGGCGGCGGTACGGGGCTTCGTCGAAGGCCGAAGGCCGGCCGCGGGCTCGTCTTCGGCGCTTCCGGGATTTGTGCCCATGACGCCGATCGAGAGCGCTGGGCGGGGCGGAGGCGGGTGCGCGAGGATGGGGGTATGCCCAATCGACTCGCGCAGGCCACGTCCCCTTACCTCCTCCAGCACGCCGACAACCCGGTCGACTGGTGGCCCTGGTCCGGCGAGGCGTTCGAGGAGGCCCGCCGCCGCGGGGTGCCCGTGCTGCTGAGCGTCGGTTACAGCGCGTGCCACTGGTGTCACGTCATGGCACACGAGTCCTTCGAGGACGAGACGACCGCCGCGTACATGAACGAGCACTTCGTCCCCGTCAAGGTCGACCGCGAGGAGCGCCCGGACGTCGACGCCGTCTACATGGAGGCCGTGCAGGCCGCCACCGGCCACGGCGGCTGGCCCATGACCGTCTTCCTGACGCCCGACGCCGAGCCGTTCTACTTCGGTACGTACTTCCCGCCCGCGCCCCGCCACGGCATGCCGTCGTTCCCCGAGGTCCTCCAGGGCGTCGCGGTCGCCTGGGCCGACCGGCGCGAGGAGGTCGACGAGGTCGCGCGGAACATCGTGCGGGAGCTGGCCGGGCGGTCCCTCGCCTACGGAGGGGCCGGGGCGCCCGGCGAGCAGGAGCTCGCCCAGGCGCTGCTCGGGCTCACCCGCGACTACGACGACCGGCACGGCGGCTTCGGCGGCGCGCCGAAGTTCCCGCCGTCCATGGTGATCGAGTTCCTGCTGCGCCACTACGCCCGCACCGGTGCCGAGGGCGCCCTGCAGATGGCCGCCGACACCTGCGAGGCGATGGCCAGGGGCGGTATCTACGACCAGCTCGGCGGCGGCTTCGCCCGCTACTCGGTGGACCGCGAGTGGGTCGTGCCGCACTTCGAGAAGATGCTGTACGACAACGCCCTGCTGTGCCGCGTGTACGCCCACCTGTGGCGGGTCACCGGCAGCGACCTGGCCCGCCGGGTGGCCCTGGAGACCGCGGACTTCATGGTGCGGGAGCTGCGCACCGCCGAGGGCGGCTTCGCCTCCGCGCTCGACGCCGACTCCGACGACGGGACGGGCAGGCACGTCGAGGGCGCCTTCTACGTGTGGACACCGGAGCAGCTGCGCGAGGTGCTCGGCGACGAGGACGCCGCGTACGCCGCCCAGCACTTCGGCGTCACCGAGGAGGGCACCTTCGAACACGGCGCCTCGGTGCTGCAACTGCCGCAGGGCGCCGGGGTCGTCGACGCCGATCGGCTGGACTCGATCCGCCGGCGGCTGCTCGCCGCCCGCGACGAACGCCCCCGTCCGGGCCGGGACGACAAGATCGTCGCCGCCTGGAACGGCCTCGCCATCGCCGCGCTCGCCGAGACCGGCGCCTACTTCGACCGCCCCGACCTCGTCGAGCGGGCCACGGAGGCCGCCGACCTGCTCGTACGGCTGCACCTGGGCTCCGGCGCGCGGCTCGGCCGCACCTCCAAGGACGGGCACGCCGGTGCCAACGCCGGGGTACTGGAGGACTACGCCGACGTCGCCGAGGGGTTCCTGGCGCTGGCCGCCGTGACCGGTGAAGGCGCCTGGCTGGAGTTCTCCGGTTTCCTCCTCGACATCGTGCTCGACCAGTTCACCGGTGAGGACGGCGCGCTGTACGACACCGCCCACGACGCCGAGCGGCTGATCCGCCGCCCCCAGGACCCCACCGACAACGCCGCCCCCTCCGGCTGGACCGCCGCCGCCGGGGCCCTGCTGTCGTACGCGGCCCACACCGGCTCCGAGGCCCACCGCGCCGCCGCCGAGGGCGCCCTGGGCGTGGTGAAGGCCCTCGGCCCGCGCGCGCCCCGTTTCATCGGCTGGGGCCTGGCCGTGGCCGAGGCGCTCCTCGACGGGCCGCGCGAGGTCGCCGTCGTCGGCCACCCGGACGACGACACCGCCCGCGCGCTGCACCGCACCGCGCTGCTGGGCACCGCCCCCGGCGCCGTCGTCGCCTTCGGCGCGCCGGCCGCCGACGAGGAGTTCCCCCTGCTCAGGGACCGTCCGCTGGTCGACGGGCGGCCCGCGGCGTACGTCTGCCGCCACTTCACCTGCGACGCGCCTACCACCGATCCGGCGGATCTGGCGGGAAAATTGGCCAACTGACGGGGGAAACAAAGTTTTTGTCGGGACGGGTCCTGACTGTCACTGTCTGCCTCTATTCTCATCGCACAAAGGAGTGGAGACTCCGCGCACGTTCTGGGGAGGGCGTGCGCGGACGTTGAACGAGGGCGTCGACGGCCAGGGGGGTCCTGCCGCGGCTCGCCCCTGACATGTCTCTTGGGGAACGACCGCACTGCGGCGGCGTGCCACCGGTACGACCACCGGTGGGCGCACCTGCTCCGTCGCGGCGTGGTCGGAGGGGGGAACCTTTCCGTGCTCATTTCCATGTCCGTCGCCGCCATATCGCTGGCGCTCTTCTGGATGGCCGCCTTCACCCTGTGGTGGCAGATGCACGCGTGGCGTACGCCCGAGACGCTCGCCGCCACCCGGTTCGAGAGTCCCGAAGGCCAACAGGAGCTCTCCTTCTCGCTGTTGCTGCCCGCCCGCCATGAGCAGCTCGTCCTGGAGCACACGATCGACCGGCTGCTGGAGTCCCGCCACCGGGACTTCGAGATCATCGTGATAGTCGGCCACGACGACCCCGGGACCGCCGAGGTCGCCGAACGGGCCGCGGCGCGCGACCCCGGCCGCGTACGGGTCGTGGTCGACACCCACGAGGCCAAGAACAAGCCCAAGGCGCTCAACACCGCCCTGCCGTACTGCCGGGGTACCGTCGTCGGCGTCTTCGACGCCGAGGACCAGGTCCACCCGGAGCTGCTCGCCCACGTCGACCACGCCTTCGGCGCCACCCGGGCCGACGTCGTCCAGGGAGGCGTCCAGCTGATCAACTTCCACTCCAGCTGGTACTCGCTGCGCAACTGCCTGGAGTACTTCTTCTGGTTCCGCTCCCGCCTCCACCTGCACGCCGCCAAGGGCTTCATCCCGCTCGGCGGCAACACCGTCTTCGTCCGCACCGACGTCCTGCGCGAGGCGGGCGGCTGGGACCAGAACTGCCTGGCCGAGGACTGCGACCTGGGGGTGCGGCTGTCCAGCGCCGGCAAGAAGGTCGTCGTCGCGTACGACGCCGACATGGTCACCCGTGAGGAGACCCCCGGCACCCTGATGAGCCTGCTCAAGCAGCGCACCCGCTGGAACCAGGGCTTCCTCCAGGTCTACCGGAAGAAGGACTGGAAACGGCTGCCCACGTTCGGGCAGCGGATGCTCGCCCGCCACACCCTGATGACGCCGTTCATGCAAGCCTTCACCGGCGTCATCATCCCGGTCAACATCGCTGTCGCGCTCTTCCTGGACGTCCCCGTCGGCGTCGCCGTCATCACCTTCCTCCCGCTGCTGACCGCGGTCGTGACGTTCGCCTTCGAGATCGTCGGACTGCACGACTTCGGCCGGCAGTACGGGCTGCGGGTACGCCTGCTCCACTACCTGAAGCTCATCGTCGGCGGCCCCTTCTACCAGGTGCTGCTGGCCGGCGCGGCGGTCCGCGCCGTCTGGCGCGAACAGCGCGGCCGCAACGAGTGGGAGCTCACCAGCCACGTCGGCGCCCACCTCGTCCGTGAGGAGGCCGCCCGGTGACCACCACCCTGCCCGCCGCTCCCGCGGCCACCGGCCCGGCCACCGGGCCGGCCACCGTCCCGGCCCCGCGCGACAAGAGACGGCTCGTCACCCGGCCGGTCGTCCGCTTCCGCGGCTCCCGTCCCGACCTGATCCTGTGCGGGGTGCTCCTCGCGGCGATCCTCCTCGTCCAGGGCTGGAACATCCAGCAGTACCCCACGCTCAGCGACGACGAGGGCACCTACCTCGCCCAGGCCTGGGCCGTGCAGAACGGCCGGGGTCTCGCCCACTACACGTACTGGTACGACCATCCGCCGCTCGGCTGGATACAGCTCGCCGTCCTCACCTGGATCCCGTCCCTGATCGCGCCCGAGACGATGACCGTCGCCTCGATGCGCATGGCGATGCTGGTGGTCAGCGCCGCCTCCGCGGTGATGCTGTACGTACTGGCGCGCCGCCTGTGGCTGCCGCGCTGGGCGGCGGGCCTGGCCATGGTGCTCTTCGGGCTCTCCCCGCTGTCGGTCGTCCTCCAGCGGGAGATCTTCCTCGACAACATCGCCGTGATGTGGATGCTGCTGGCGTTCTGCCTCGCCGCCTCGCCCAGCAGACACCTGTGGCACCACTTCGGTGCCGGTGTCGTCGCCGCCGTGGGCGTCCTGACCAAGGAGACGATGCTCGTCGTCCTGCCGGCGCTGCTGGTGACCATGTGGCGGCACAGCCACCGCGACACCCGCAAGTTCGCCGTCACCGGCGCCATCACCGCCTGCGCCCTGATCGGGTTCTCCTACCCGCTGTTCGCGCTCCTCAAGGGCGAGCTGCTGCCCGGCCCGGGGCACGTCTCGCTGTGGGACGGCATCACGTACCAGATGAGCCGCCCCGGCTCGGGCTTCATCCTGGAGCAGGGCACCGGCTCCAACGGTGTGCTCGGCTCCTGGCTCTACTACGACCGGGTCCTGCCGCTCGGCGGCCTCGCGGGCGCCGCCCTGCTCCTGGCCACCGTCCGCCGGTCGGTCACCGCCCGGGCGCTCGCCGGACCCGCGCTGGCGGTCGCCGTCCTGGCGCTCGTCGCCCTGCGCCCCTCCGGCTACCTGCCCGCCATGTACGTCATCCAGGCGCTCCCCTTCCTGGCCCTGGTCCTGGCCGGCGGCGCGGCGAGCGTCGCCCACGCCGTCCTGCGCAAGGGGCGCCGTACCCCGGCGCTCCTCCCGGTCCGCCGGGCGGCCGCCGTGCTCCTCGCGGCCGCCGCCGCCGTGTACGTCGTTCCGCGCTGGTACGAGGGCGACCGCACGGCCATGACCGCCGACGCCAACGCCCCCTACCGAGCCGCCGCGGCCTGGCTCGGCAGCGAGGTCCCCGATCCGTCCCGTACGCGCGTGCTGGTCGACGACGCGCTCTGGCTGGACCTCGTCCACGCCGGGTACGCCCCGGGGCACGGTGCCATCTGGTTCTACAAGGCCGACCTGGACCCCGCGGTGACGGAGACGATGCCGCGTGGCTGGCGGGACGTGGACTACGTCGTCGCCTCCCCGACCGTACGGCGCGACGCGCGGGACCTGCCGAACGTCAAGGCGGCGCTGGAACACTCGGCGCCGGTCGCGACCTTCGGCGAGGGCGAGGAACGGATCGAGATCCGGAAGATCACCGGGGTCCCGGCCACCGGGGTCCCGGCCACCGGGGTCCCGGCCACCGGCGACGGGACCACCGGAGACCGGGACAGGCGAGCGGAGGCCCCTTGACCATCCAGCCCACCGGCGCCGAGCACCCCGCCCCGGTCACCGACGGCGTTCCCGAACCGGGTGCCGTCACCGTCGTCGTCCCCACCTTCAACGAGTCCGCGAACGTGCGGGAGCTGCTGCGCCGGATCACCGCGTCCGTGCCCGGCCGGCTGCCCTGTGAGGTCGTCTTCGTCGACGACTCCACCGACGACACCCCCGCCGTGATCGCCGACGCCGCGCGGGACTGCCCCTTCCCCGTCTCCGTCATCCACCGCGACGCCCCGGACGGAGGCCTCGGTGGCGCCGTCGTCGAGGGCCTCAAGGCCGCCGCCTCGGAGTGGATCGTCGTCATGGACGCCGACCTCCAGCACCCGCCCGCCCTCGTCCCCGACCTGGTCGCCACCGGCGAGAAGGAGGACGCCGACCTCGTCGTCGCCGGCCGCTGCCTGCCCGGCGGCAGCCGCGCCGGACTCGCGGGCGGCCACCGCGTCGCGGTCTCGCGCGGGGCGACCCGGCTCGCCAAGGGGCTCTTCCCGCGTGCCCTCGGCGGCATCAGCGACCCCATGAGCGGGTTCTTCGCCGTCCGGCGCGGCGCGGTGACCGCGGAAGCCCTCCGTCCGCTCAGCCACAAGATCCTGTTGGAGCTGGCCGTCCGGTGCCGCCCGGCCCGCGTCGCCGAGGTGCCGTTCGTCTTCGAGGAACGGCACGCGGGCGAGGCCACGCCGAACGCCGGGGAGGGCCTGCGGTTCCTCCGTCACCTCGTCGAGCTGCGCACCGCGTCACCGTTCGCCCGCATGGTCGCCTTCGGGCTGATCGGCCTCACCGGCTTCGTCCCCAACCTCGCCGCCCTGTACCTCCTCACCGGCGCCGGGCTGCACTACCTGCCCGCCGAGATCCTCGCCAACCAGTCCGGCGTCGCCTGGAACTTCCTCCTCATCGAGGTGCTGCTGTTCCGCGACCGGCGGCACCACCGGCACTTCGCGGACCGCGCGGGGCGCTTCGCCCTCCTCGCCAACGCCGACCTCGTCCTGCGCATCCCGCTGATCGCCCTGTTCGTCGGGGAGCTCCACATGGCGGTCCTCCCCGCCACCGCCCTCGCGCTGCTGACCACCTTCGTCCTGCGCTTCGCCGGGACCGAGGCGCTGGTCTACCTGCCCCGCGGAGCGCGTGCGGCCCGCACAGGAAGGAACCCCCGGTGAAACGGTCCGCGTACCGGCGCCGGTCAGTCACCCTGCTGACCATCGGCGCCATGGCCTCCGGCCTGCTCCTGGCCGCCCAGCCCCCGGCCGCCGCCGGAACCAACCTCGTCAAGAACCCCGGCTTCGAGACCCCGGGCACCGGCCACGACGGCATGCCCGAGTGCTGGTCCGCATCGGGCTGGGGCGACAACGACTTCACCTTCACCACCACCACCGACGCCCACTCCGGCACCCGCGCCATGAAGGTCGAGCTGACCCGCCGCGCCGACGGCGACCGCAAGGCCCTCATCACCGAGTCGGCCTCCTGCGCCCCCACCGTCGTCGCCGAGCGGCAGTACGACCTGTCCCTCTGGTACAAGTCGACGACCCCCGACGCGGCGATCACGCTCTTCCGGTACGACACCACGGCCGGCTGGCAGTACTGGACCGACCTGAAGACCCTCCCGGTCGCCGGTGCCTACACCCGCGCGGAGGTGCGCACGCCGGTCGTGCCGCCCGGCACCGACCGGATCGCCTGGGGCGTGTCCGTCTTCGGCACCGGCGGCGTCACCACCGACGACTACGTGATGGAGGAGGTCGCCCGGCCCGTGCCCGACCCGGCGTGCACCGGCACCGCCGAGGAGTGCGCGAAGGGCAAATGGGAGGTCCTGGCCACCAAGAACCCGGTCCGCTCCATGCACTCGGTCGTCCTGCATGGGGGTACCTCCCAGGCCGGAGGCTCTGGGGGAGGCAAGGTGCTGCTGATCGCCGGCTCCGGCAACGACCCGGAGATGTTCGAGGCCGGGACCTTCACCTCGGCCGTGTACGACCCGGCGAACGGCTCGTTCAGGACCATCCCCACACCCGTCGACATGTTCTGCGCCGGCCATGTGCAGCTGTCCGACGGCCGGGTGCTGGTGATGAGCGGCAACAAGGGTTACCCCTCCGCCGACGGGAAGACCGGCTACCAGGGGCTGAGGGACTCGTACGTCTTCGACCCGGCCACCGAGACGTACAGCAGAACCAACGACATGCACGAGGGGCACTGGTACCCCTCGGCGACGATCCTCGGCAATGGTGACGTGATCTCCTTCGGGGGCCTGAAGGAGGACTCCACCGGCAATGTGACGGCGGAGAAGTTCTCCGCCGCGCAGAACAGGTGGCTGCCGGTGAACGAGGTCAAGCAGACCTGGTCGTACTGGGGGCTGTACCCGTCGATGATCCTCATGCAGGACGGGCGGCTGTTCTACTCCGGCAGCCACACCTTCGGCAACGGCACCCCGGGCACCGGCGCCTCCATCTACGACTACGACGCCAACACCATCACCGACGTGCCCGGCCTGAGGAACAAGGACCAGCGGGACGAGTCGGCGAGCGTCCTCCTGCCGCCCGCCCAGGACCAGCGGGTGCTGACCATCGGCGGCGGCAACAACGAGACGAACCCCGTCGCCAACCGCCTCACCGACATCATCGACCTCAAGCAGCCCGATCCGGCCTACGTCGCGGGGCCGCCGATCCCGCACGGCCTGGTCGACCAGGGCGCGGGCAAGCGCCCGCAGACCGGTGACGAGGGCAAGATGTACGTCTCGGCGGTGCTGCTGCCGGACGGCAAGGTCCTGGAGACCGGCGGCGCGCTGCACGACCGGGCCGACCCGGTGTACGAGGCGTCCCTCTTCGACCCGGCCACCGACACCTACCAGGCCGGCATGGCCGCCGACCCGGTGCCGCGCGGGTACCACTCCTCGGCGTTCCTGCTGCCCGACGGCCGCGTCATGGCGGTCGGCGACAACCCCGGCAACGGCTCGTACAACCACGACGTGTCGGTCTACACGCCGCCGTACCTGTTCAAGGGTCCGCGACCGCGGATCACTTCCGTGATCGACAGCCGGTGGAACTACGGCGACACCCAGCGGATCACCGTCGACCGGCCGATCGCCAGGGCCGAGCTGATCCGCCCGGCCGCCGTCACCCACTCCTCCGACCCCAACCAGCGGTTCGTGGACCTGCCGCTGTCCGTGATCGACGACCGGACGGTCGACCTGAACGTCACCGGCAACCCGAACCTCGCCCCGCCCGGCTGGTACATGCTCTTCGCGGTCGACGCCAACGGCGTCCCCTCCGTCGCCGAGTGGGTGCACCTGGGCGGACCGGCGGCCATGGCGGCCGAGGGGGAACGGTCGGCGCACGTTCACGACTTCGCGGACGATCTGGCCGCCGCCCCGAAGAAGCGGCTGAAGAAGCGGGACTCGGTTCCGGTCAGCCCGCGCATCGCCGGGTGCGACCGGCACTACGGCACGGCCGGGGTGTGCGTACCGACCGTGTTCCCGAAGGCGGTGAAGGCGACGACGGAGGCCCGGTGCGACTGGCTGGCGCGCCACGACTACGGCCGCCTGGCGGTCAACGGCAAGGACGACCCGCTGCGGCTCGACCCGGACCGGGACGGCGTGGCGTGCGGAGAGGGGGACGTCCGCGGACGGGACGTCCGTGGACCCCGGCTTACAAGATGAGGCCGCCCCTGAGCGTGTCCAGGGTGCGGTGCACGAGCGCGACCAGGTCGTCCCGCTGGTCGCGCTCGGCCCAGTAGACCATCGCCTCGCCGAGGGCACCCAGCACGGCGGCGGTGAGGACGCGCACCTCCAGGTCGTCCGCGCCCCGGCCGGTGCGGTCCGACAGCACCCCGGCCAGCAGCCGGGAGGTCCCGGCCATCGTCCCGGTCATCCGGGCGCGTACGGCCGGGACCTCCACCATCAGCCGGGCGCGCCGGCGGGTCTCCTCGGGCTCGTGCGCCAGCAGGGAAGCCATGGTCCGGGTCAGGACGGAGCGCAGGGATTCCAGCGGTTCCTCGCCGGCGGGCCGCCGGCGCAGTGCCTCCTCCATGACGGGGCCGTACTCGTCGGTGAGGACGATGTCCTCCTTGGAGGGGAAGTACCGGAAGACCGTGCTGGGCGACACCTCGGCCGCCTCGGCGATCCGCTCCACGGTGGTCGCCTCGTACCCCTGCTCGGCGATCAGCCGGTGGGTGGCCCGGCGGATGGCGATCCGGGTCTTGAGCTTCTTGCGCTCACGCAGCCCCATGGGCCGGTGCGCCGTGGTGAGCGGTTCGAGGAGGTCGAGGGCGTTGAGGGGGTCGAGGGGGTCGGCGGCCATGTGGCTCATTGTCCGCCATCACCCGCGCGTGCGAACGGCAGCGGCGGGGGCGTCAAGGCCGTTCCGGCACGGGTGACGGGGGTCATGCGTTCTGGTGTGTCACCAGCGAGATGCCCACGTAATGGGCGGTGAACGCGGCGAGCGTGAGGGAGTGGAAGACCTCGTGGAAGCCGAACCACGCCGGCGACGGGTTCGGGCGCTTGAGCCCGTAGACCACGCCGCCCAGGCTGTAGAGCAGCCCGCCGGCCACCACCAGGACGAGTACCGTGACGCCGCCCTCGCGCAGGAAGTCGGGCAGGAAGAAGACGGCCGCCCAGCCCATCGCGATGTAGCACGGGGTGTAGAGCCAGCGTGGCGCGCCGACCCACAACACCCGGAACGCGATGCCCGCCACCGCGGCCGCCCAGACCGCCCACAGGAGCACCCGCCCGGTGGAGTCGGGGAGCAGGAGCAGGGTCAGCGGGGTATAGGTGCCCGCGATGATCAGGAAGATATTGGCGTGGTCGAGGCGGCGCAGCACGGCCGTGGCGCGTGGGCCCCAGTCGCCCCGGTGGTACAGGGCGCTCACTCCGAAGAGCAGGCAGGCGGTGGCGGCGTAGATCGCGCAGGCGATCCGGGCGCGTGTCGAGCCGGCCTGCGCGGTGAGGACGATGCCGGCGACGAGGGCGGCGGGGAACATGCCCGCGTGCAGCCAGCCGCGCAGCCTCGGTTTCACCGGTGGAGGTGCTATCTCGGTCACTTCGGGCCCGGCTGCAGTCATATGCGGAATGCTACCGACGCCTCCGTAGGACCCGTGTCGAGTGGCCATGCTCACGTGAGAGGCCCTCTGGACATATGCGCACAAGGCACGGATGATCAGATGAGTGCGGTCGGCACCGGATGAGCGCCAGAGGTCCATGCAGTGAAGCATCCGGGTCGCAGCCCCCACGGGGCAGACAACCCAAAACCCCTCAACAAGGAGCAATCGTGGCGCGCGGTAATGCGGCTCCCACCACCGTCCCCACCAACCACCAGGGGCTGATCTCCTGGGTCGACGAGATCGCAGCAATCACGCAGCCGGACAACGTCGTCTGGTGTGACGGTTCCGAGGCCGAGTACGAGCGCCTGTGCGAGGAGCTCGTCGCCAAGGGCACGTTCCGCAGGCTCGACGCGGGCAAGCGTCCGAACTCGTACTACGCCGCGTCCGACCCGACCGACGTCGCGCGCGTGGAGGACCGCACCTTCATCTGCTCCGAGAAGGAGGAGGACGCGGGCCCGACCAACCACTGGAAGGCCCCGGCGGAGATGAAGGAGATCTTCGTCGGGCGGGGTGGGGACGCCTCCGGGGCCGAAGGCTCTGAGGGCTCCGAGGGAGGCATCTTCCGCGGTTCCATGAAGGGCCGCACGATGTACGTCGTGCCCTTCTGCATGGGCCCCGTCGGCTCGCCGCTCTCCGCCATCGGCGTCGAGATCACCGACTCCGCGTACGTCGCGGTCTCCATGCGCACCATGACCCGCATGGGCCAGGCGGTCCTCGACGAGCTGGGCGAGGACGGGTTCTTCGTCCGCGCCGTCCACACCCTGGGCGCGCCGCTCGCCGAGGGCGAGCAGGACGTCCCGTGGCCCTGCAACTCCACCAAGTACATCTCGCACTTCCCCGAGACCCGCGAGATCTGGTCGTTCGGCTCCGGCTACGGCGGCAACGCCCTCCTCGGCAAGAAGTGCTACGCCCTGCGCATCGCGTCCGTCATGGCCCGTGACGAGGGCTGGCTGGCCGAGCACATGCTGATCCTCAAGCTCACTCCGCCGCAGGGCGGGGCCGAGGACGTCAAGTACATCGCCGCCGCCTTCCCGTCCGCGTGCGGCAAGACGAACCTCGCGATGCTGGAGCCCACGATCTCCGGCTGGACCGTCGAGACGGTCGGTGACGACATCGCGTGGATGCGGTTCGGTGAGGACGGCCGGCTGTACGCGATCAACCCCGAGGCGGGCTTCTTCGGCGTCGCGCCCGGCACCGGCGAGCACACCAACGCCAACGCGATGAAGACGCTGTGGGGCAACGCCGTCTTCACCAACGTCGCGCTCACCGACGACAACGACGTGTGGTGGGAGGGCATGACCGAGAAGGCCCCGGGGCACCTCACGGACTGGAAGGGCAACGACTGGACGCCCGAGTCCGGCACCCCGGCCGCCCACCCCAACGCCCGCTTCACCGTCCCCGCCTCGCAGTGCCCGATCATCGCGCCCGAGTGGGAGGACCCCAAGGGCGTGCCGATCTCGGCGATCCTCTTCGGCGGCCGCCGCGCGACCGCCGTCCCGCTGGTCACCGAGTCCTTCGACTGGCAGCACGGCGTCTTCCTCGGCGCGAACGTGGCGAGCGAGAAGACCGCCGCCGCCGAGGGCAAGGTCGGCGAGCTGCGCCGCGACCCGTTCGCCATGCTGCCGTTCTGCGGCTACAACATGGGCGACTACATGGCCCACTGGATCAAGATCGGCAAGAACGCCGCCGACCGGTCCAAGCTGCCGAAGATCTACTACGTGAACTGGTTCCGCAAGAACGACGCCGGCGCGTTCGTCTGGCCCGGCTTCGGTGAGAACAGCCGCGTCCTGAAGTGGATCGTCGAGCGCCTGGACGGCAAGGCCGAGGGCGTCGAGACGCCGATCGGCATCCTGCCGACGCGCGAGGCCCTCGACACGGACGGACTCGACATGCCGGAGGAGGATCTCGACCTGCTGCTGAAGGTCGACACCGAGGTCTGGCGCGAGGAGGCCGCCCTGGTGCCAGACCACCTCAACACCTTCGGCGACCACACGCCCAAGGAGCTGTGGGACGAGTACCGCTCCCTGGTCGCCCGCCTGGGCTGACCTGACGGATCTCGCGGCGGGTCAGCCCGACATCCGCCCTGACCTGTGGGTTCACGAATGACCCGCCGCGATGCGATCGGCCCCTGAAGCCCCCTCAGGCTTCGGGGGCCGAGCTCTTGGGGCCGCCCGCGCCCCGTCCTAGCGGAGCCTGCCTCGCGGGGCCCGCCCCATGGCGGTGCGGGCGCCGCCGCCTGCGCGGGCTCCGGGTGGAGGTGGCCGGCCCGGTGGGGCCGTGCACCAGTGCGTCGTGCTCCGGTGGCGTCGTGCTCCGGCGGGGGGAGTGCCTGCCGCCGGCGGCCGCGCCGTTCCCGACCGCGTGGAGTACGTGCGTGGTGTGTGCGTGGCAACCCGGTCCGCGCCCTGCCCGGGCGCGGACCGGGGCCGTCAGAGGGCGCCGACCGGACGGAGTTCGTCCAGGGCGGCGGCGTGCGCGTCCATGCGCTCGGCGGCGAGGATCGCGGCGGCCGTGTCGGCCCGCGAGGCGGCGACGACCAGGGCGCGGCCCGCGAGGGCGTGGGCACGGCGGTGCAGGGTGACCGGGTCGGCGCCGGTGAGACCGGCGTGCCGGGCGGGCGGGGCGCCGCGCAGCCGGGCGACCTGCTGGGCGATGCGCTCCGCCGCGGCCGCGGCACCGAGCTCGTCGGTCACGGCGAGCAGGGCGGCGAGGTGACCGGCGAGCTGGATGTCCAGCTCCTCCTCGCGCGAGCGGTGCGGGATGCGGTCCGGGGCGTCGTCGGCCATCCGGTGGACCGACTTGGTGCGGATCGGTTCGTACATGGTGGACAGCCTCCTGCTCGGTGACAGGAGACCATCCTACATTGGATTCTGTCTAAAGTTGAGTTGACTCCATGCGCCGGGGTCAGTGCTGGCCGTAACCGTCCAGGAAGTTGCCGATCCTGGTCACCGCGTCCGCCAGGTCCGTCGCGTTCGGCAGCGTGACGATCCGGAAGTGGTCCGGCTCGTGCCAGTTGAAGCCCGTCCCGTGCACCACCATGATCTTCTCGGCCCGCAGCAGGTCCAGCACCATCTGCCGGTCGTCCTTGATCTTGTAGACGTCCGGGTCGAGCCGCGGGAACAGGTACAGCGCGCCCTTCGGCTTCACACACGTCACGCCCGGGATCTGCACCAGCAGCTCGTACGCCACGTCCCGCTGCTCCAGCAGCCGGCCGCCCGGCTGCACCAGCGCCTCGATCGACTGCCGCCCCTGGAGCGCGGCGGCGATCGCGTGCTGCGCGGGCATGTTGGCGCACAGCCGCATGTTGGCCAGGATCGTCAGCCCCTCGATGTAGGAGGAGGCGTGCGCCTTCGGGCCGCAGACCGCCAGCCAGCCGCTGCGGTAGCCGGCCACCCGGTAGTTCTTCGACATGCCGTTGAACGTCAGCACCAGCAGGTCGGGAGCGATCGCGGCGGTCGGGGTGTGCGTGGCGCCGTCGTAGAGGATCTTGTCGTAGATCTCGTCGGAGCAGACGACCAGGTTGTGCCGGCGGGCGATCTCGGTGAGGCCGCGCAGCATCTCGTCGTCGTACACCGCACCGGTCGGGTTGTTCGGGTTGATGATGACGAGCGCCTTGGTGCGGTCGGTGATCTTCCGCTCGATGTCGGCGAGGTCCGGCATCCAGTCGGCCTGCTCGTCGCAGCGGTAGTGCACCGCCGTACCGCCGGCGAGGGAGACCGACGCCGTCCACAGCGGGTAGTCCGGAGCCGGTACGAGGACCTCGTCGCCGTCGTCGAGCAGCGCCTGCATCGCCATCTGGATCAGCTCGGATACGCCGTTGCCGAGGTAGATGTCCTCGACCGAGAGCGGGATGCCCTTGGTCTCGTAGTGGCTCATCACCGCCCGGCGGGCCGACAACAGGCCCTTGGCGTCGCCGTAGCCGTGCGACTCGCCGAGGTTGCGGAGCATGTCCTCGAGGATGGCGGGCGGGCACTCGAAGCCGAAGGCGGCGGGGTTGCCGGTGTTCAGCTTCAGGATCCGGTGCCCCGCAGCCTCCAGCCGCATCGCCTCCTCGAGCACCGGGCCGCGGATTTCGTAACAGACGTTGGCGAGCTTCGTGGACTGGATCACCTGCATGTCGCGAGCTTACGGCGGTGGCGGGTGGGGCGCCTCGTGTTTTGTGCCACTGCGCCCACTGCGCCCACTGCGCCCACGCGCGGGCGCCCCCTTGATCGCCTCGCGCCGCCGCGGGCATCATCGGCGGATGGTCGCTGTGGGGCGTTTCGACGGGTACGGCGTACTGGTCACCGGCGCGGCGCGCGGGGTCGGTGAGGCCACCGCGCGCCGGTTCGGTTCCGAAGGGGCCCGGGTACTGGTCGTGGACCTCGACGAGGGGCCCGCGCGCGAGGCGGCCGGGACGATCCCCGGGGCGGTGGCGTACGGGTGCGACGTGGCCGACCGCGCGGCCGTCGAGGCGGCGGTGGCGTACGCCGTGGAGACCTTCGGCCGGCTGGACGTCCTGGTCAACAACGCCTTCGCGCGCGTACCGGACGCCCCCCGCTTCGAGGACGAGGCCGACGACACCTGGCGGCGGTCCCTGGACGTGACCCTGCTCGGCGCGCTGAGGTGCGCGCGTGCGGCGCTCTGGCACCTGGCGGCGTCGGGCCGCGGTGCGATCGTCAACATCGGGTCGGTCAACGCCGAGCAGGCCTTCGGCGGCCACGCGTACAGCGCCGCCAAGGGCGGGCTCACCTCGCTCACCCGCACCCTCGCGGCCGACGCCGCCCCGCGCGGCGTCCGCGTCAACCAGGTCAACCCCGGCACGATCCGCACCCGTGGCTGGGAAGGCCGGGAGCGCGAGCTGGAGGCGCTCGCCGACCGGGTCTACCCGTTGGGCCGGGTGGGTGAACCCGAGGACATCGCGGCGGCGGTCGCCTTCCTCGCCTCGGCGGACGCGTCCTGGATCACGGGGACGACGCTAGGCCGCGTCGACGGCGGCCTCCTGGCGGTGAACACCGGCTTCGCGCAGGTCCTCGCGGACGACTGACCCCCGGCCCCCGCCCCCGGCGGGGGCCGCGTCCGCCGGGCGCACCCGGCGCGGGCGGCGCGTCGCCCGCGCCGGCACCGGCGACCGGCCCGGCCGGGCGCGTCGAGTCCTGCCCATACCCTGGCCGCGGGCCGGGCCCTGCGCATGCCCGGGCCGAACGGGCCGGGCCCGCCGGCACCGGCGACAGACCTGCCGGGCGCGTCGAGCCCTGCGCGTGCCCGGGCCGCGCCCTGCGCATGCCCGGGCCGAGCGTGCCGGAGCGCCCGATAGGTTGGCGGGTCATGTGGGCAATGAGCGCTGTCGGGTACCGCCGGCTGGGTGCGGCCGGATCGGCCGCGGCAGCCGCGGGCGGCTGGGTCGCCGGAACGCTGCCGTCCCGCGACCCGTGGGGGATCTGGGTCCCCCACGGGCCGGGCGCCACGGTGGCCGCCACCGTCCTCGCCTCCGCCGGGCTGACCCTCCTCGTGGTCGCCTGGTGGGGGTACGGGCGGGCCGGCGCGACCGTACGCGAGACGCTGACCACGCTCGCCTGGTGGACGGCTCCCTTCCTCTTCGCCCCGCCCCTCTACAGCGCCGACGTGTACAGCTACATCGCCCAGGGCGCGATGGTCCTGGAGGGCCACGACGTGTACGGCGCCGGGCCCTCCGTACTCGATCCGGCCGGTATCGGCGGGGACGCCGCCGCGAGCGTCGGCGGGCACTGGACGGACACGCCCGCCCCGTACGGGCCGGTCTTCCTGGTGCTGGCACAGGCGGTGGCCCGGGTGACCGGCGGGACGATCGTGCCCGCGGTGCTCGCCATGCGGCTGATCTCCGTGGCGGCGCTGGCCCTGATCGTCTGGGCGCTGCGCCGGCTGGGCCGCGAGCGCGGGGAGGACGGCGAGCGCGGTGCCCTCTGGCTCGGGGCGCTCAACCCGCTGCTGCTCATGCACGTGGCCGGCGGTATGCACAACGACGGGCTGATGATCGCCCTCATGCTGGCGGGCGTCGTCCTCGCCCGGCGCGGCGGCTGGGTACGGGGCAGCGCGGTCGTCGGGCTCGCGATGATGGTCAAGTCCCCGGCCGCCGTGGCGCTCCTCTTCATCGGTGTCGTCGTCGGCCGTGCGGCCACCGGCCGGCCGGTCGTCCACCGGGTCGTGAAGGGGCTGCTCGGACCGGGGCTGGTCGCCGGGGCGGTCGCCGTCGGCGCGACGCTGCTGGCGGGCACCGGGTTCGGCTGGCTGCGGACGCAGGGCGTCGCCGGGACGATCCACACCGCGCTGTCGGTCACCAGCGACCTGGGCCTCGCCCTCGGCGAGCTGCTGCGCCTGCTGCTGGGTACCGGCCCGGACCCGGTCAAGGCCGCCGTCCAGCACCTCGGTCTCGCGGCGGCGCTCGCGCTCATCGCGTACCTGGCGTGGCGTTCGGCGCGCGGGCGCCTGGACCCCGTCCACGCCCTGGGGCTGTCGCTCGTCGCCCTGGTGGCCCTCTCGCCGATGGTCCAGCCCTGGTACCTGCTGTGGGGCGCCACCGTGGTGGCCGCCACCGCCTGGGACGGCCGCGCGGGCCGTGTCGTGCTGGTGCTGAGCGCCGCCCTCGTCCACGTGACGGCGCCCTCGGGCCGCACCCCGGCGTACGGCTTCGCCCTGGCGGCCGTCGCGTGCGCCGTCGGGGTGCTGATGCTGCGCCGGGAGGCGGCCACCGCGCCCCGGCGCGGGCGGATCCCCGGTCCGCGCGCCGCGGCGCGGGACGAGGTCCGCGCTCCCTGAGGCGCCGTCCCGCCGGGGCGGGCCGCCGGGGGCGGGCCTGGTCCGGGCCGGCGCGTCCGTCCCGTCCGCACCCGCACCCGCGCCCTGCGCCCCGGCGGGGCGGGCGGTCCGGCCGCGCCGGCCCCTTCCGAGCACGCATGGTGCCGGATGGTGCCACGTGGCGCCAGATGGCACCGCATGGCACAGGGTGGCGCTATGCGGTGCCACCTGGCGCCACCGTCCCTCCACTCGACGCTTCCGTGTTCTTGCTGGTCAGAGCCTTTTCGGCGCGCGTGTGTCACGTGGTGCTGCCATGCGGCTTGCATGTAGAGCCATTGTGGTGCCATGATGGCGTCATGGACCTCACCCCGTATGTCGACACCCTCCGCCGCGAACTCGCGGTGGCCGCCGAGGCCGGCGGCGACGAAGCCCGCGAGCTGGCAGAGAGGCTCACCGCTCCGCTGGAGTCGGCGACCCGGCTGGCCATGCTCAATGTGCTCTCCGCCGCGACGGCCGAGATCACCCGCGAACTCGCCCCCGGTTCGGTCGACGTACGGCTGCGCGGACTCGACCCCGACTTCGTGGTCACGCCGCCGCCCGCCGACGGCGGTGCTCCCGCGGAAGCGGCCGCGCCCGTCGAGCCGCTCAGGACCCCGGCTCCGGCCGACGGCGACGAGGGCGGCATCGCCCGCGTCAACCTGCGCCTGCCGGCCCACCTCAAGGCCCGCGCCGAGGAGGCCGCGACCCGCGAGGGCCTGTCGGTCAACGCGTGGCTGGTGCGCGCCGTGTCGGCGGCGGTCGACGGCGGCACCCGGCCGCGCACGCCGGAGAAGACCCGGACCATCGGCCAGAGCTTCACGGGCTGGGTGCGCTAGCAGCACCCGCCCGCCCCACTTCACCCCACACCACGTCCCACCAGCAGGGACGTTCCGAAGCCCCAAGAGGACGGGACAGCCATGCCTTCTTTCGACACTCCCGCACCGATCTCGGTCACCGCGCACGTGGACGCCGGTTCCCTCCAGTTCACCGCGGGCGACCGCCCCGGCACCGACGTCGAGGTGCGCCCCCGCGACCCGAAGCGGGACCAGGACGTACGAGCGGCCGACCAGACCGAGGTCGGCTACGCGAACGGCGTCCTGACCATCAGGACGCCCAAGCCCGGTCTGCTCGGCCTCGGCCGCACCGGCACCGTCGACGTGACGGTCGGGCTGCCCGCCGGCTCGCACGTCGACACGACCGGCGCGTGGGTCCAGGTGCTCGGTGAGGGCCGGCTCGGCGAGGTCCGCGTGAAGACCTCGTCCGGTGACGTCCGCCTCGACACGACGGGCTCGCTGAACCTGACCGCGTCGCACGGCTCCATCACCGTGGACCGGGTCGAGGGCGCGGCGGAGATCACCACCAGCTCCGGCAGCCTGCGCGTCGGCCTCGTGGACGGTCCCGCCGTCCTGAAGAACTCGCACGGCACCACGACCGTCGGCGCCGTGACCGGTGAGCTGCGGGTGAGTGGTGCCAACGGCGACATCGAGATCCGGCGCGCCGAGGACTCGGTCACCGCCACCACCGCCCACGGCACCCTGCGCGTCGGTGAAGTGGCCCGCGGGACCGTCCAGCTGGAGACCTCCTACGGCGCCATCGAGGTCGGTGTCCGCGAGGGCACGGCCGCCTGGCTCGACGTCAGCTCGGGCTCCGGTCAGGTGCGCAACACGCTCACCGCCTCCGAGGCCCCGGAGGAGGCCGAGGACACCGTCAAGGTCCGCGCCCGCACCCGGTTCGGCAACATCGACGTCCGCCGCGCCCGGGCCTGAGGCCCCGGTCCGGCCCCGCGAACCCGCCCCTTCGCCCCAGTCGCCCCACTCCTCGAAAGGGAGGGCTCCATGCCTTCGTCTGTCATGTCCACATCCAATTGGGGGCACGGCCCGCAGCCGCCCACCGCCGTCCCCACCGCCGTCTCGACCGTCGGTCTGCGCAAGTCGTACGGTGACAAGGTCGTGCTCGACGGCATCGACCTGCGGATCCCGGCCGGTTCCGTCTTCGCCCTGCTCGGACCGAACGGCGCCGGCAAGACCACCGCCGTGAAGATCCTCTCCACGCTCGTCTCCGCCGACGGCGGACAGTCCCGGGTCGCGGGCCACGACCTCGCCGCCGACCCGCAGGCGGTCCGCGCCGCGATCGGCGTCACCGGGCAGTTCTCCGCCGTCGACGGCCTGATCACCGGTGAGGAGAACATGCTCCTCATGGCGGACCTGCACCACCTGTCCAAGCGCGAGGGGCGGCGGGTCACCGCGGAGTTGCTGGAGCGCTTCGACCTGGTCGACGCCGCGAAGAAGCCCGCCTCCACCTACTCCGGCGGCATGAAGCGCCGCCTCGACATCGCCATGACCCTGGTCGGCAACCCGCGGATCATCTTCCTCGACGAACCGACCACCGGCCTCGACCCGCGCAGCCGCCACAACATGTGGCGGATCATCCGCGAACTCGTCTCCGACGGCGTCACCGTCTTCCTCACCACCCAGTACCTGGAGGAGGCCGACGAGCTCGCCGACCGCATCGCCGTGCTCAACGACGGCAGGATCGCCGCCGAGGGCACCGCCGAGGAGCTCAAGCGGCTGATCCCCGGCGGTCACGTCCGGCTCCGCTTCTCCGACCCGGCCGCGTACCAGGGCGCCGCCTCCGCTCTGCGCGAGGCCACCCGGGACGACGAGGCGCTGGCCCTGCAGATCCCCAGCGACGGCAGCCAGCGCGAGCTGCGCTCCATCCTCGACTGGCTGGACGCGGCCGGTGTCGAGGCCGACGAACTGACCGTCCACACCCCCGACCTCGACGACGTGTTCTTCGCCCTGACCGGCACCAACCCGCAGCCCGGCCGGCCCGGCCGGGCGGGCCCGACCAAGGAGGATGTCCGATGAGCTCCCTCTCCCTCGCCGTGCGCGACTCGTCCACGATGCTCCGGCGCAACCTCCTGCACGCGCGGCGCTATCCGTCCCTGACGCTGAACCTGCTGCTCACGCCGGTCATGCTGCTGCTGCTCTTCGTCTACGTCTTCGGCGACGTGATGAGCGCCGGCATCGGGGGCGGCGGGGCGGACCGGTCCAGGTACCTCGCGTATCTCGTCCCCGGCATCCTGCTGCTGACCATCGGCGGCACCGCGATCGGCACCGCCGTGTCCGTCTCCAACGACATGTCCGAGGGCATCATCGCCCGCTTCCGCACGATGGCGATCCACCGGGGCTCGGTGCTGGTCGGGCACGTCGTCGGCAGCGTGCTGCAGTGTGTGATGAGCGTGGTCCTCGTCGGCGCCGTCGCGGTGGCCATCGGGTTCCGGGCCAGGAACGCCACCGCCCTGGAGTGGATCCTGGCGGTGGGGCTGCTGACGCTCGTCGCCCTGGCGCTGACCTGGATCGCGGTCGGCATGGGCCTGTCCAGCCCGAACGCCGAGGCGGCCAGCAACAACGCCCTGCCGCTGATGGTCCTGCCGCTCCTCTCCAGCGCCTTCGTGCCGCTCGACGCGATGCCGGGCTGGTTCCGGCCGGTCGCCGAGTACCAGCCGTTCACCCCGGCCATCGAGACGCTGCGCGGGCTGCTGCTCGGCACCGGGATCGGCCACAACGGGTGGCTGGCCGTCGGCTGGTGCCTGGGCCTGGTCGTGCTCGGCTCCTTCTGGTCCAGGTCGCTGTTCGACCGCGACCCGAAGTAGCGCCCGACGCAGCGGCGGAAGCAGCGCCCGAAGCAGCGGCGGAAGAGCCGGTCGGCGGCCCGGATGCCGCACCCTCGCGGGCCCGCCACGATCAGGGCGGCGTACTCCGGCACCGTGTCGGCGTACGCCGCCCCGTCGGTGTCGTCGGCCGCCCTCCGGGGCCGCCCCGGCGGGCCTGACGCGCGGGGGTGCGCCGGACGGCCCGGCCGGCCAGGACGTCCGTGCGGCGGCCGTCCTCGATGACGAAGCGGCCGTCGATCAGGACGTGCGGGATACCGGTCGGCAGGGTGCGGGGGGCTTCGAAGGTGGAGCCCGCCGCGACCGTGTCCGGGTCGAAGAGGACCAGGTCGGCGCGGTGGCCCTCGCGGACCCGGCCCCGGTCGGGGAGGCGCAGGCGCGCGGCCGGGCGGGCGGTGAGGTGGGCGACCGCCTCCTCCAGCGACAGGACGCCCAGCTCACGCGCGTACCGCCCCAGGTAGTGGGGGAACGTGCCGTAGGCGCGCGGGTGCGGCTTGCTGCCCTGGAGGATGCCGTCGGAGCCGCCCGTGTGGACGCGGTGGCGCATGATGGCCCGCACGTTCTCCTCGTGGCCGACGTGCTGGAGGATCGTCGTGCCCAGCCGGTCGGCGATCAGCAGGCGCCGGGCGGTGGGCCAGCCGTCGAGACGCCGGCCGGTGAAGCCGGCCAGCCCCGGCTCGCGGACGCCCGAGATCTCGATGGTGTCCCACTCGACGGGTACGCCATGACAGCCGTCCGAGCCGGTCACCTCCAGGTGGTGGCGGATCGACTCGGCCGTCGCGTCGTCCCGGAGCCGGGCCAGGACCGCTTCGGGGCCGCCCTCGCTCGCCCAGCCGGGCAGTATCGCGACGAGCGTGGTGCAGCCGGGGGTGTAGGGGTAGCTGTCGAGCGAGATGTCCGACCCCGCCGCCAGCGCCTCGTCGAGCAGTGCGAGCAGCTCGGGCGCCCTGCCCTCGTTCACCCCGAAGTTCATGGTCGCGTGGGCCAGGTGCAGGGCGCAGCCGGCCTCCCGGGTGAGGGTGACCATCTCCGCGTACGCGTCGAGGGCGCCCGCGCCGTAACTGCGGTGGTGCGGGCAGTAGTAACCGTCGTACGCCGCCACGACCCGGCACAGTTCGGTCAGTTCGGTGTCCCGGGCGTACATCCCGGGCGTATACGTGAGGCCGGACGACATGCCGACCGCGCCCTGCTCCAGGCCCTGTGCCACCAGCTGCTTCATCCGGGTCAACTCGGCGCCGGTCGGCGGGCGGTCCTCCCAGCCCATGACGTACGCGCGGACGGTGCCCTGCGGGACGAGGTAGGCGGCGTTGACCGCGATGCCCCGGCGGTCCAGCCGGTCCAGGTACTCGCCGACGGTCCGCCAGTCGAAGTCGACGCTCGTGTCCCCGGGCGCGCCGCCGTTCCAGCCGCTGATCGCCCGGCGGACCTCGTCGAGGGTGCGGTCGTCGGCCGGCGCGTACGACAGGCCGTCCTGGCCCAGCACTTCGAGCGTGACGCCCTGCGCGGCCTTGGCGCTGTGGTCCGGGTCCCGGAGCAGCGCGAGGTCGCTGTGGGCGTGCATGTCGATGAAGCCGGGGGCGAGGGCCAGCCCGTGCGCGTCCAGGACGCGCCGCCCGGACAGCGCCGGGTCCCCCGCGCGGCGGATCGTGGCGATCCGGCCGCCGGTGACGCCGACGTCGGCGCGGTACGACGGGCCACCGGTGCCGTCGATGACGCGTGCGCCCCGTATGACGAGATCCATGCGGAGACCGCTCCTAGAAGAAGGTGCGGACGAGGTCGACGACCGTGCCGTCCGCCTCGACCAGCGGGATCAACTGCCACTTGTCGAACACCGTGCACGGGTGCGAGAGCCCCATGCCGATCCAGTCGCCCACCTCCAGCCCGGCGTCCGGCGCGGTCTCCAGCCAGGCGTGCTGGTCGGACAGGCGGCTCACCGTGATCCCGTCCGCCGGGCGTACCGATCCGTCCCGCGCGGAGCGGACGACCTGCGCCTCGGGGAGATGGAGGTCGTACGCCGCGTCCCGCTTGCCCGCGTTGACGAACGCCTGCCCGCCCGTGGGCCGGGACACCACCTGGGCCCACAGCCGGAACGCGGGCCTGAGGGCGCCCTCCTCCGGGATCCGGTTGAAGGGCGTGAGGTCGCGGTACTGGCCGTCGTCGTGGGACACGTACGCCCCGGAACGCAGCAGCTTCAGCACCGGGCGGGACAGCGCCGGGAGTTCCGCGAACACCTCGGCGACCGTGTCGAACCAGGCGCTGCCGCCGGCGCTGACCACGATCTCGTCGAGGCCGTCCGCGAACCGGCCCGCCCCGTCGAACGCGACGGCCAGGGCGGTCAGGCGGCGCAGCCAGGCCCGCACCGCGTCGGGCGTCGCGTCCGGCACCTCGCCCTCGTACCCGGCGACGCCGGCCAGGCGGAGCGTGCCGCTGGCGGCGACCGCGTCCGCGACGGCGGCGCAGTCCGCCTCCGTGCGCGCCCCGGTGCGCGCGCCGTCGCCCGCGCCGAGCTCGACGACGACGTCGACGGGGCGGGACGCGGCCGCCCCGGTCAGGGCCTGGTCCATCAGCTCGACGCCGCGCACCGAGTCGACGTAGCAGAGGAAACGGAAGTCCGGGTCCCGGTCCAGCTCGGCGGCCACCCAGCGCAGCGCGGCGGCGTCGACGAGCTCGTTGGCGAGGAAGATCCGCCGGATGCCGAAGGCCCGGTAGACGCGGGCCTGGTGCGGCACGGCCGCCGTGATGCCCCAGGCGCCGTACGCGATCTGCCGGTCGAACAGCTGCGGCGCCATGGAGGTCTTGCCGTGCGGGGCGAAGGCGAGGCCGTGCCGTTCGGCGTAGGTCTCCAGCAGCGCCAGGTTGTGCTCCAGGGCCTCGGCGGAGAGGGCGAGCACGGGGGTGGTGAAACCACCGGTGAAGAGGTTGCGGCGCTGGGCTGCCAGCTCGCCCACGGTGAGGCCCTCGGCGTCCGCGGGGAGCCCCTTGAAGCGGTGGTCGACGCGCTCGGCCCGGAGGTGCTCGGCCTTGAGGTGTTCGGCCGCCATGGCCACCCCTCCCCATCTGTTGCAATATATGCAACGGTCATTGCGTGTGTCGCTCGGTGGTGTCTAACATCCGGCGCAGCGCCGGGTCAACGGATCCGGAGGACCCGGTGAGGAGCCCCCAGCGTGACCGCAACCGACGTCGTCTGTCTCGGCGAGTCCATGGTCACCTTCCTGCCCTCCCGCCCCGGACGCCTCGCCGACGTGCCGTCCTTCACCCGCGCCATCGGAGGGGCGGAGTCCAACGTCGCCTGCGCGCTGGCCGCGGCGGGCCACCGGGTGAAGTGGGTCAGCCGGGTCGGCGCCGACGGCTTCGGCGACCACCTGGTGCGGGCCGTCGCCGCGTACGGGGTCGACACCACCGCCGTACGCCGGGACCCGCACCGCCCGACCGGCGTCTACTTCCGCACGGCCACCGACCGCGCCGACGACCGCCACGAGCTCGTCTACTACCGCGCGGGCTCCGCCGCCTCCGCCATGTCCCCGGACACCGTCCCGTACGAGGACCTCACCGCCACGCACGTCCTGCACCTGACCGGCATCACCGCCGCGCTCTCCGCCGGCTGCCTTGCCCTGGTGCGGGGCCTCACCGCCCGCCGCCCCGGCCGCCCGCTGCTCTCCTTCGACGTCAACCACCGGCCCGGCCTCTGGCGTGGCGCCGACCCCTCGGTGCTGCTGGACCTGGCGCGGGGCGCCGACCTCGTCCTCGTCGGCGACGACGAGGCGGAGGCGGCGTGGGGCCTGCGGGGCGCGGCGGCGCTCCGCGAGGCGCTGCCGGAGCCGTCGGTCCTGGTCGTCAAGCACGGCGGGCGGGGCGCGACGGCGTACGCCCGCGGGGCGGGGCGCCCCCGGGACGGCACCGGCGCCCGGACGGGCGCACACACCGGCACGGGCGCACACACCGGCACGGGCGCCCACACGGGCACGGGCGCACACACCGGCACCGACACCGTCGCCTTCGTGCCCGCCCCCCGGGTGGAGGTGGTCGCCCCCGTCGGCGCCGGGGACGCCTTCGCCGCCGGGTTCCTGTCCGCGACCCTCCGGCGGCTGGACCTCACGCGCCGCCTCCGCCACGGGCACCTCATGGCCGCCGTCGCGCTCACCGTCCCCGGCGACCTCGGGGCCCCGCCCGCCCGCGCGCACGCCGACCGGCTCGCCGCCCTGGACGACGACGCCTGGGGGAGACTGCACCTCGCCCCCGGCTGGACGCGGACCGGGGAGGACCAGGAGGTACGCACGCCATGAGCCAGACCGTCGACCGCGCGCTCAGCATCCTTCCGCTGCTCGCGCGAGGCCCCGCCGACCTCGGACAGGTCGCGGGCTCCCTCGGGGTGCACAAGTCGACCGCCCTGCGGCTGCTGCGCACCCTGCACGAACACGGCCTGGTCTACCGCCAGGAGGATCAGCGCTACCGCCTCGGCGCCCGGCTGTTCGCCCTCGCGCAGGAGGCCGTCGAGAGCCTCGACATCCGCGAGATCGCGCACCCCCACCTCGTACGGCTCAACGAGGAGACCGGGCACACCGTCCACCTCGCCGTGCACGAGGAGAGCGAGGTGCTCTACATCGACAAGGTCGACAGCCGCTACCCCGTCCGCATGTACTCGCGCGTCGGCAGGCCCGTCGCCATCACCGTCGCCGCCGTGGCGAAGCTGCTGCTGGCCGACCTGCCCGAGCCGGAGCGGCGCGCGCTCGCCGCGAAGCTCGACTACCCCATGTACACCCCCCGTTCGGTCCCGGACGCCGCCGCCTTCCTCCGGGAGCTGGCGGCCGTACGCGAGCAGGGCTGGGCCACCGACCTCGGCGGCCACGAGGAGTCGATCAACTGCGTCGCGGCCCCCGTCCGCGGCGCGGACGGCCGGGTCGTCGCCGCCATGTCGGTGTCCGCGCCGAACGTCGTCGTCACCGCCGACGAACTCCTCACCCTCCTGCCCCTGGTGCGCCGCACCGCCGACGCCATCAGCCGGGAGTACTCCGGCACCACACCCGCGAAGGACACCGCATGACCGAGAAGACCGCGATCATCCCCGCCGGCCACACCGCCCCGCCCGCCCGGTTCTCCCACGGCGTGCGCAAGGGGAACATCCTCCAGGTCGCCGGCCAGGTCGGCTTCCTCCCGGCCGTCGAGGGCCGGGCCCCGGTCCCGGCCGGCCCGACCCTGCGCGAGCAGACCCTCCAGACCCTCGCCAACGTCGAGGCGGTCCTCGAGGCAGGCGGCGCGAGCTGGGACGACGTGATGATGCTGCGCGTCTACCTCACCGACACGGCGCACTTCGCCGAGATGAACGAGATCTACGACGAGTACTTCGCGCACCTGACCGTACCCCCCGCCGCCCGCACCACGGTCTACGTCGGGCTCCCCGCCGGCCTGCTCGTCGAGATCGACGCCATGGCGGTGCTGGGCTGATCCCGCGCGCACGAGCTTCCGTGCGCGCGGTGTCCGTCCGCCCGAGGTGCCCGTGCCGCGCCCGAGACGCCGGTGTTCCGAGACGCCGGTATCCCGGGGCGGGGCGGGGCGGGCGGGGCACCCCCGGGCACCGGCGCGCCGCGGCCCCGCGAAGGGCCGCGCCGCGCCGGTCGTCGCCCTTAGGCGCAGTACTGCTGCTCCTTGCCGATGGAGCGGTACATGCAGTCGGCGTTCTCGACCAGTTGCAGCACCGCGTCGCGGTTGCGGCTGGTCTCGCGCTCGATGACCTCGTCGGGCGGGTAGAAGCCGCCGCCGGAGGCGGAACGCGGATACATCTCGAAGGTGTAGCCGAAGATCTTGTGCGCGCCCCACAGGTAGTCGTCGATGGAACCATCGGTGATGTACAGGTCGCTCGACTGCTGGGGCGTGTAGCCGTTGCTCGCGGCCATCTTGCGGCCGACCGCGGCGAAGGCGTCATGGTCGTCCCGGGTCAGGCCGGGGGCGGTGTCGTCGTACGTGTAGCCGTAGGGCCACAGCACCAGTTCGCTGTAGGTGTGGAAGTCGATGCCCGCCTTGATCTGCTGCTTGCCGCCGACGACCCGGGAGCGGACGAAGTCGGCGACGACCTTCACCTCGGGGGCGGACTCGGCGGCGCGGCCCCGGTAGGTGTCGGAGCCGGGCGAGCCGGAGGAGCCGCCGCAGCAGCCCCACTTGTAGTTCCAGTTGCGGTTCATGTCGGTGCCGACGTACGACGAGCCGGAGTTGGGCTGCCGGTTCTTGCGCCAGCTGCGGTAGGAGCCGGAGGCGATGTCGTACTCGCCGCCGTCCGGGTTCAGGTCCGGCACGATCCAGATCTCGCGGCTGTTGACGGCGTTGGTGATACGGGGGTCGGAGCCGTATCCGGCACCGAACTCGCGCAGCAGGTACAGGGCCATCTCGACCGTGAGGTGCTCGCGGGCGTGCTGGTGGTGGGTGAAGAGGATCTCCGGCTCGTTCTCGTCCGCCGCCACGTTGTCGCTGATCTTGATGGCGACGATGTCACGGCCCTGGTACGACTTGCCGATGACGCGGCGGCTCATGATGCCCGGGTACTGCTGGAGCCGCTGGGCGATCTCCGCGTTCATCTCCGCGTAGTTGTGGTAGCGGGCGTCGGCGGAGGGGAAGTCCATGGCGCCGGTGGTCTTGCCGCCGGACCGGTCGGGCGGGGCGGGCAGGGCCTTGAGCGTGTGGCCGAGGGCGCGGAGCTTCCGCGCCTGCCCGGCGTTGGCGCTGACGACGACCGCGTGGGAGTCTGCCTCGTCGATCGAGACGCCGGTGGCGGCGAGGGCGGTCCGTTCGGCGGGGGTGGAGGGGCCGTGGATCTCGTACTGCCGGATGACCTCCTCCACGGTGGCGGCGGGGGTAACCGCCACGTCCGTGGGTGTGGTGGCGGTGGCGGTGAGCGGTGCCGCGACGGCGAGGGCGAGCAGGGCCGTGAGGGTGGCGGACCTTCTGCCACGTATGCGCATGCGCATGCTGTCTCCTGCGGTGGGGGGTACGGGGCGGGTCTCCCCGTGCGAGGCATCGTCCGGCGGTGGCATGACCGCGTCAAGTACCCCTCGGCCGGGTTCGCCACGCGCCGCCCCCTTGCGCGATCACCGCGGGGCGCGCTTTGGTGACGTGACGTCGGGTGAGGGAAGGGCACACACGCATGGCAGACACCGCACGACAGGGCGAGGCCGAGAGCACGGGCGGCCCCCGGCAGCGCAAGGCGAGCTGGCGCTACATCGGGCCCGGCATCGTCGTGGCCGCGACCGGCGTGGGCGCCGGGGACCTCGTCGCCACTCTCATCGCGGGCAGCAAGTTCGGCTACACGCTCCTGTGGGCCGCCGTCGTCGGCTGCCTCGTCAAGATCTCGCTCGCCGAGGCCGCCGGCCGCTGGCACCTGGCCACCGGCCGCACGCTCTTCGACGGCTGGCGCAGCCTCGGCGTCTGGACCACCTTCTACTTCGCCGGATACGTCGCCATCTGGGGCTTCGTGTACGGCGCGGCCGCCATGTCCTCCAGCGCACTGCCCCTCCAGGCGCTCTTCCCGGGCGTCATGGACCTCAAGTGGTGGGCCGTCCTGTGCGGTGTGACCGGGCTGGTCTTCGTCTGGTTCAACCGGTACGCCGTCTTCGAGAAGATCATGACGATCCTCGTCGGTGTCATGTTCGTCGTGACCGTCTACCTCGCCGTCCGTGTCACCCCGAACCTCGGCGAGGCGTTCGCCGGGTTGGCGCCGGTCCTGCCGGACGGGTCGCTGATCTACACCCTCGGTCTGATCGGCGGCGTCGGCGGCACCATCACGCTGGCCGCGTACGGCTACTGGGTCAACGCCAAGGGCTGGACGGACACCTCCTGGATGAAGGTGATGCGCCTGGACAACCGCGTCGCCTACATCACCACCGGGATCTTCGTCGTCGCCATGCTCTTCGTCGGTGCCGAGCTGCTCCACTCCTCCGGTCTCGCGCTCGCCAAGGGCGACAAGGGGCTCCTGGACCTCGGCGGGATCCTGGAGGACCAGTACGGCGCGGCCACGGCGAAACTGTTCCTCATCGGCTTCTTCGCCGCCTCCATCACCTCCCTCATCGGCGTCTGGCACGGCGTGAGCCTGATGTTCGCCGACTTCGTGACCCGCTTCGGCAAGCGCGGCGCCACCACGGGCGCGGAGGTCGCCGCCGGCGCCCGCGAGAAGTCGCTGCCCTTCCGGGCCTACCTGCTGTGGCTGACGTTCCCGCCCATGTCCCTGCTCTTCCTGGACCAGCCGTTCGGGCTGGTCATCGTCTACGGGGTGATCGGCGCCTTCTTCATGCCGTTCCTCGCCCTCACCCTGGTCTGGCTCCTCAACTCCTCCCGCACCCCGCGCGAATGGCGCAACGGCTGGCTGAGCAACGGCGTCCTGGGCACCGCCGGGGTGCTGTTCCTGGTGCTGTGCGTCCAGCAGGTGCGCGAGCTGCCCTGGTAGGGGCCCGGTGGGCGGGGAGCGCGACGGCGCGATGCGCCCCGGCCCCGTACGGCCAGGTGCTCATGGTGGCCGTCGCCCATCCCGGCGGCATGCTGTACGAGTGCCGGGCCGGCGCACGCCGCGGGGCCCGGCTCCACCAGTGGCCGGCGGAACCGGGCCCCGTACCGCGTCACTACCTCGCCAACCGGACCTGAGCGCTACGGCAGGTTGTGGACGTGCGGTCCGACCGCGTCGGACCAGGCGTTGCCGGCCGTGGCGTCCCAGTTCGTGGACCAGGTCATCGCCCCGCGCAGCGCCGGGTAGGTCTTCGACGGCTTGAACGAGCCGCAGCCGGTGCCGCGCGTCAGGCAGTCCAGCGCGTTCTTCACGATGCGCGGGTCGACGTAGCCGCTGCCCGCGCCGCGCGTCGAGGCGGGGACGCCGAGGCCGACCTGGGAGGCGTCCAGGCCGCCCTCCAGCTGGATGCAGGCGAGCGCCGTCAGGAAGTCCACGGACCCCTGGGAGTACACCTTGCCGTCACAGCCCAGCATCGAACCGCTGTTGTAGTACTGCATGTTGACCACCGTGAGGATGTCCTTCACGGCCAGGGCCGTCTTGAAGTACTCCGTCCCGGTGTTCTGCATGTCGATGGTCTGCGGTGCCATCGTCAGCACCATCCCCGGCCCCGCCTTCGCCGACAGCTGGCGCAGCGCCTTCGTCAGGTACGTGGAGTTGATGCCGTGCTCCAGGTCGATGTCGACGCCGCTGAAGCCGTACTCCCGCATCAGGGCGTACGCGCTGTCCGCGAAGGCCGTCGCCGAGGCGTCACTGTTGATGGTGACGTTGCCCTTCTCGCCGCCCACCGAGATGATCACCGACTTGCCGGCCGCCTTCTTGGCCGCGATGTCGGCCTTGAAGTCGGCGACCGAGGCGTAGCCGACGGCCGGGTCGAGGTTGAAGACGATCTGGCCCGGCGTGGCGGTCGAGTCGGCGAACGACACGGCGATGATGTCGTACTGCGCCTGCACGTCCCGCAGCTTCTGCACGGTGGCGCCGTTGTCGAAGTTCTGCCAGTAGCCGGTCACCGCGTGGCGCGGCACCACGGGGTGGGGGCTGGGCCCGGTGGTCGAGGTGCGGGCGGTGACCGCCGTCGACTTCGCCGACTCACCGGCCGCGTTCGTGGCGCTGACCTGGAAGCTGTACGAGGTGTTCGCGGCCAGCCCGGTCACGGTCGCCGACGTCCCGGTCACCGACTGGACCCTGGCGCCGTCCCGGTAGATGTGGTAGCCGGTCGCGCCGGAGACGGGGTTCCAGCCGAGGGCGACGGAGGACGAGGTCACCGCGCCGGCGGTGAGCCCGGCGGGCGTGGCGGGCACCACCGGGTCGGGGTCGCCGCCCCCGCCCCCGTCGGGTCCGAAGACCGAGACGTCGTCCGCGTAGTAGGCGGCCTGCCCGTACCAGCCGTGCGTGTGGACGGTCACGGACGTGGTGGCCGCGCCGGTCGTGAAGCGGGTGGTCAGCTGCTTCCAGTCGGCCGAGTCCGGCGTCCACGTCGAGACGTCCGTCGTCCCGGTGCCGCTCGCGCCGAGGTACGCGTACCCGCCCCGCACCCAGGCGCTCAGGGTGTACGTCGAGTTGGGCCTCACCGCCACGGTCTGCGCGCACCGGGCGTTGTCCTGCCCGCCGGGGGTGGCCTTGAGCGCGGCGGCACCGCTGCGGACGGGCGAGGAGACCGTGGCCCCGCTCCCCGCCGAGCAGGTCCAGTTGGCGAGGCCGGATTCGAAGCCGGCGTTCTTGGCGACGTTGACGTCGGCGGCGTGCGCGGTGCCGGCCGCCGCGCCGGTCAGGGCGAGCCCGGCGCTCACGGCCAGCGCCAGGCCTCCTCCGAGCCATCGGCCGTGACGTATGTGCGCGGATCTGCGGTGTGAGGGGTCCACGTGCTGCCTCCGGTGGGGAGTCGGGGGAGGTGCTGGGGAACGGTGGCCACCGCCGTTTCCGTAAAACTGGTCCAGACCAATCGTCTTGTCAAGACCTCCGGAAAGAAACAGGAGTTAACCACTGACGCCTTCGTCCTGATTGGTCACCCACGGGCCGTCCACGCGGTGCGACCGAGCGATCCGAAAGCTGTTCTCTGCCCCCTGAGACGTGGCTAAAGTGCGGGTGGGCAGGAGTGAGCGTGGAGGAGCAGGCAGAGCAGGTGTCTGCGGTTCGCCGGAATCCCGGCGGCCGGAGCTGAACGGGGAACAGCGTGCCGACCGCAATTGCCGTCACCAGCGCCGATCTGGTGCTGCCGCCGACCGACCACCAGACCCCCACCGCGGCGCTGCTGCCTTCACCCGACGCACAGCCGC
Source organism: Streptomyces gobitricini (assembly GCF_039532985.1). NCBI lineage: Bacteria > Bacillati > Actinomycetota > Actinomycetes > Kitasatosporales > Streptomycetaceae > Streptomyces > Streptomyces gobitricini. The sequence continues at coordinate 53,240 of NZ_BAAASR010000003.1, forward strand.
TGGACGCCGCCGTCGCCGACATGCAGGTCATGGTCGAGCAGCACGGTTACGTGGTCGCCCTCTACCCCGCCTCCCTCCCGGCCCGTCACGAACGCCGCCTGCACACCGTCCGGGCCGTGCTGGAGACCGACCGTGTCGCGCTGCTGAGACTGGACCTCCCCCCGCTCGGCGTCGCCGTCCTCGTACGTCAGCTGCGCCAGTTGTCCGTCTGCGACTTCAGCGCCGGCGTCATCGCCTCGGCCGCCCGCCTGCTCTCCCACTACATCTACGCCGGAGCGCTGCTGAACACGGTCGCCCGGCTCGACCGCGTGCCCGTGAGCCTCCGGTCGCACGCCAAGTCATGGGTCCCCGGCTCACAGTTCGGGGTGCTGGCCAACCCGGCGCCCCAGCTGATCCGGGTGGGCACCGGCGAGCAGCTGGCCGGGCCCGAGTTCGGTACGCACCTGATGCTGGCGCGGGGTCAGTCGGCTTCCGAGTGGGTGACGGAATCCCTCGCCCCCGCCTGGCGGGTGGGGGGAATCGCGGAGAGCGCGCTGCCGGGCGAATCACCGAAATGGTGGGGTACCGCGAAACTCGTCGAATTCGCCGCCTTCCTCCCCGACCTCTCGGTGCTCTACCAACTCGTCGCATCCGTGAGGCGGGAGATCTGTTCCTGGTGCGGGACGGACCTCATAGGAGACCGGTGCGGATTCTGCTCGGCCCCGCTCGTGCCGCCCGGGCTCGGTCAGGGCACGGCATGACGCCCCCGCCGCACGCCCGCCTGTCACGCCGGTCACGCCCGTCACGCCAACGTCTTCGCCCACGTCTCCTCACGAGGTCGCCCCGCCCATGAATTCACGTCAGCGTCGCGGTGTCATTCTCCTGCTCCTTTCCCTCCTGTGCGCCCTCGGCGCGTTCGCCGGCGTGGTCACGGTGATCAGCGACGTGAATTCCAAGGTCGGTCCGGAAGTCGACGCGTACGAACTCAAAGCCGACGTGGCGGCCTACACGGCACTCCAGCCCGGCCAGTTCCGGAAGATAACGATGCCCGAACGCTGGCTCTCCGCGAACGCCGTCACCGACCTGTCGGTCGTCAAGGACAGGATCGCCGTCACCGACCTCAAGAAGGGCTCGCTGCTCCAGGAGGACATGATCGCCCGACGGCCCGCGCTGGAGAGCGGCCAGCAGGAGATCGCCATCATGATCGACGCCGCCACCGGCGTCGCCGGGAAGATCACGGCCGGCTCCCTGGTGAACATCTTCGCCACCTTCGACGACGACGACCGCGGGAAGAACGCCGTCGCCGAGTCCCGGATCATCGTCGCCAACGCCCGCGTCCTGGACGTCGGCAAGCTCACCCCGCTCGACGGCAAGCGCGACGACAACCGGGGCATCGGCATCCGGGAAGCCGTACCGATCACCTTCGCGCTCAGCACCACCGACGCCCAGCGCGTGGCGTACGCCGAGTCGTTCGCCCAGCACGTACGGCTGGCGCTGCTGCCCCGGAACAGCCCCACCGTCCTGCGGCCCGGCGAGGGCAGCTACACGCTCGACGAAGACAGGAACAAGTGAGGGCCGGATGACCACACGCATCCTCCCGGCCGTCGGCGACGCCGACGCCGCCCGCTCCATCACCACCCTCCTCGGCCAGCTCCCGGACGCCGAACCGGCCGGGCCCGTCGGCGACTCCACCTCACTGATCGACACCCTCGCCCGGCTCGCCGCCGAGTCCCTGGACGAACTGCCCGAAGTGGTGCTGGTCCACGAGCGGATCGGACCCGTCCCGGCCCTCGACCTCATCCGGGAGGTGGCCCTCCGCTTCCCCGCGGTCGGGGTCGTCCTCGTCACCGCCGACGCGGGCCCCGGCCTCTACTCGGCCGCCATGGACTCCGGAGCCCGCGGCCTGGTCGGCATGCCCCTGTCGTACGAGGAGCTCGCCCAGCGCGTCCAGTCGGCCGCCGCCTGGTCCACGGGCGTACGGCGCCACCTCGGACAGGGCGGTGACGCCCTCGCCGGGCCGGGCGGCCGGGTCGTCGCCGTCAGCGGCGCCAAGGGCGGGGTCGGCACCACCGTCACCTCGGTGCAGCTCGCCCTCGCCGCCCGGGCGTCCGGGCTGAGCGTCGCGCTCGCGGACCTGGACCTCCAGTCCGGGGACGTCGCCTCCTACCTGGATGTGCAGTTCCGGCGGTCCATCGTGGACCTCGCGGCCATCCAGGACATATCCCCCCGCGTGCTCCAGGACGCCCTGTACGCCCACCCGTCCGGCATCGCCCTGCTGCTGGCACCGGGGGAGGGGGAGCGCGGCGAGGACGTCACCGACCGGTCGGTGCGCCAGATCGTCAGCGCCCTGCGCAACCGCTACGAGGTCGTCGTCATCGACTGCGGTACGCACCTGAACGGCGCCAACGCCGCCGCCATCGAGATGGCCGACACCACGCTGCTCCTGGTCACGCCGGACGTGGTGGCGGTGCGCGCCGCCAAGCGGATGGTCAGGCTCTGGGACCGGCTCCAGATCCGCAAGGCCGAGGAGACCATGACGGTGGTCAACCGGCACATCCGGAACTCCGAGATCCAGCCGCCGCTCGTCGAGAGGATCACCGGCACGCGCGCCGCGAGGACCTCCGTACCCGCCAATTCCAAGGAGCTCCAGTCGGTCGTCGACGCCGGCCGGATGCAGGACCTGGAGGCCAAGTCCTCCGTCAAGCAGGCGCTGTGGGCACTCGCGGCCGAACTGGGGATCGTGAAGGCCCCGGAAGGGGAAGTCAGGCAGGGGAGGCTCCGCGGCGACCGGGGCTCGGTGGGCCTCCGGCGGGCACGCGGAAAGTAGGACCGAGGGCCGAGGGGGCGGAATGCGTCATGAGACGCCGTTACGGAAATGACCGAGGACAGGTCGCGGTCGAGTTCACCGGGATGGTCCCGGTCGTGCTCGGCACGATCGTCCTGCTCTGGCAGACCGCCCTCGTCGGCTACGCCTGGTCGCTGGCGGGCAACGCGGCGGACGAGGCGGCGCGGGCGGGCACGGTGGGCGGGGCCGGCGCGTGCGCGGCGGCGGCGCGCGGAAGCGTGTCGGGGGCGTGGACGGTGACGGCGGACTGCGGTGGGGGCGGCGACCTGTACACCGCCTCGGTGGAGGTGAACGTCCCCGTGCTGTTCCCCGGCTTCGACGTCCCGGTGCCCGTGCGGGGCACGGCCGCCGTGGCGAGGGAGGGCGACGGATGACGGCGTACGCGTGGCGGAGGCGCCGCCGTGGCGAGGCCGGCCAGTCGGCCGTCGAGTTCGTCGGCTGGGTCACCGTCCTGCTGACCGCCGCCCTGGCGGCCGTCCAGCTCGGGTTCGTGGCGTACGCGGTGCAGCAGGCGGGCACGGCGTCGAGGGCGGCGGCGCGCGTGGCGTCGCAGGGCGGCGACGGCTCGTCCGCCGGCTACGGCGCCATGAGTTCGTGGCTGGCCGACGGCGCGAGCATCACTGTTCCGCCCGGCGCGGGAAGCGACCAGGTCACCGCCACCGCGACCGTCCCCATCCCCTCCGTCATCCCGCTCTTCAGCTTCCCGAGCGCGCAGCGGACCACGACCATGCCCGTCACCACGCCCGCCAACGACTGAGGGAGACGAGAACGACATGAGCTTGCGGGCGCGCATCAGCAGTCCCGAGCCGGTCAACGGCAAGGGCGAGGACAACCACCTCGTCGGCGTCTACCGCGTCAAGCTCCTGGAGGAGATCGACCTCGCGGAGATGTCCGCCCTGGCGGCCGCCGAACGCCGCGCCCGCCTGGAGCGGGTGCTCGGCCACATCATCAGCCGCGAGGGCCCCGTCCTGTCCTCCACCGAGCGCTCGCAGCTCATCCGCCGCGTCGTCGACGAGGCCCTCGGGCTCGGCATCCTCGAACCGCTCCTCGAAGACGCCTCCATCAGCGAGATCATGGTCAACGGCCCGGAGCAGGTCTTCGTCGAACGGCGGGGCCGCCTGGAGCAGCTGCCGATGCGGTTCTCGTCGAACGAGCAGCTCATGCAGACCATCGAGCGCATCGTCTCCACCGTCAACCGCCGTGTCGACGAGTCCAACCCGATGGTCGACGCCCGCCTGCCCTCCGGCGAACGCGTCAACGTCATCATCCCGCCCCTGTCCCTCTCCGGGCCCATCCTCACCATCCGCCGCTTCCCACGCGCCTTCACACTTCAGGAGATGGTCGCCCTCGGCTCGCTCGACGAGCACATGGTGATGCTGCTCGCCGGGCTCGTACGCGCCAGGTTCAACGTGATCGTCTCCGGCGCCACGGGCACGGGCAAGACCACCCTGCTCAACGCACTGTCCGGCCTCGTCCCCGAGGGCGAGCGCATCGTCACCATCGAGGACTCCGCCGAACTCCAGCTCCAGCAGTCCCACGTCATCACCCTCGAAGCGCGGCCACCCAACGTCGAGGGCAAGGGCCGCGTCACCATCCGCGACCTCGTACGCAACTCCCTGCGCATGCGCCCCGACCGCATCATCGTCGGCGAGGTCCGCGGCGGCGAGACGCTCGACATGCTCCAGGCGATGTCCACCGGCCACGACGGCTCCCTCGCCACCGTGCACGCCAACAGCGCCGAGGACGCCCTGATGCGCCTGCAGACCCTGGGGTCGATGTCGGAGGTGGAGGTCCCGTTCGCCGCGATCAAGGACCAGATCAACAGCGCGGTCGACGTCATCGTCCAGCTCACCCGGCACGCCGACGGCGCCCGCAGGATCACCGAGATCGCGGTCGTCGACTCGCACGGCCGGGAGGAGTACCGGATCGTGACCGTCTGCCGGTTCGCCGCGCAGCCGATGGCCGCCGACGGAAGGACCCACGGCCACTTCGAGTACTACCCGCTGCCGCGCCGGGTCGCCGAACGCCTCTACATGAAGAGCGAAGCCATACCGGCGGCGTTCGGCGTGGCCCACACCGACGAACAGCTCGCCCTCCGCCGCGCCACCACCGCCTGACCGCCCCCGACCGTCCCGACCGCCCCGGCCGCCGGCCCCGACCGCCCCGTCGGTGCAGCACCCGACCACCCGCCCCGCTCCGTTCCGACCGCCCCGACCGCCCCGCCCGGACCCTGACTGGACCCGCCACCATGGACAACGTCCCCCTCCTGACGCTCGGTGTCACGCTCCTCGCCTGCGTGCTGGGCGTCGTCGGCGTGCACGTCTACGCGTCCGGCAAGGCGCAGCGCCAGGCGCTCGTGGCCCGTATGACCCAGACGGGACACACCACCCACCAGGGCCGGCGCCGCCGCTTCGTACGCGTCGACCGCCGCCTGCGGGCGACGCGCCCCGGCCGCCGCCTCGAACGCAGGATCGCCGCCACCGGCCTGGACCTCACGCCCGGCGAGTACGCCGTGTACGCGGTGGTCGCCCTGCTCGGGGTCCACTTCACCATCGGTGCCGTCTTCGCCCCGTTCTTCGGCGTGCTCGGCGCCCTGGCCGGGCTGTGGGGCGCCGCCGCCTTCCTCAACTGGCAGCGCCAGAAACGCACCGAGGCGTTCATCGGCCAGCTCCCCGAGCTCACCCGTGTCCTCGCCAACGCCACCCAGGCCGGCCTCGCCCTCCGTACCGCCATCGCCATGGCGGCCGAGGAACTCGACGACCCGGCCGGCGAGGAGCTCCGCAAGGTCGCCGACCAGCTCGCCGTCGGCCACAGCCTCGACGACGCGCTCGGCGACCTCGCCGACCGCCTGCCGTCCCGCGAACTCGTCGTCCTCGTCTCCACACTGGTGCTGTCCAACCGGGCCGGCGGCCAGGTCGTCACCTCACTGCGCAACCTCACCAGCACCCTGGAGGAACGCAAGGAGACCCGGCGCGAGGTCACCACCCTGCTCTCCCAGGTCAAGGTCACCGCCTTCGCCCTGCCCCTCCTCGGGCTGGGCTTCCTGCTGATGATCAACGGCATGGCCCCGGGCGCCCTGGACAAGATGACCGGCTCCGCCGCCGGGCAGATCGGCTCCGTCCTCGCCTTCGGCCTGTACGCCGTCGGCTTCGTCCTCATCCGCCGCCTCTCCCGCATCCGGGTCTGACCGCACACGAAAGGAGGGGAGGAGACATGGGCCTGTTGTACGCGGCCGTCATCGGCCTGTCCGTGTACGGCGTCTTCCACGGCATCCGCATGTACCGGGCCGACGCCAAACTCCCCGGCGACCTCGTCCTGGCCCTCGAGGTCGGCGCCACCCGCACCACCGCCGTCGGCTCCGGCGTCGACCGGCTCGGCATGCGCTGGGCCCCCGCCGTCCTCGGGATGATGGGGCCCAAGCGGGTCGACGCGCTCCGCCGCCGCCTCGACATGGCCGGCAACCCCGGCGGTATGACCGTCGACCGGTACGCAGCCCGCCGCGCCGTCTACGGCGTCCTCGGCGTCCTCGCCGCCCTCGCCATGCTGGCGCGCGGCCAGACCGTCGTCGCCGTCATCGTCCTGTTGTACGGACTGACGTGGACCGACGTCCTGCTGCGGCTCGCCATCCGCCGCCGCAAGGACGACATCGAACGCACCCTGCCCGACTTCCTCGACGTCCTCGCCGTCGTCGTCTCCGCCGGTCTCGGGTTCCGCCAGGCCCTGGAGCGCGTCGCCGAGAAGTACTCCGGCCCGTGGTCCGACGAACTGCGCATCACGCTCCGGCAGATGGACATGGGCGTCAGCCGCCGCGACGCCTTCGACCAGCTGCGCAGGCGCAACGCCTCCGAGCAGGTCTCCATGTTCGTCACCGCGCTCCAGCAGGGCGAGGAACTGGGCGCGCCGATCGTCGACACCCTGATCCAGATCGCCAACGACATGCGGCGCACGGACGCGCAGCACGCCCGCCGCACCGCCGCCAAGGCCGTACCGAAGACCACGCTCGTCGTGACCATGGTGATGCTGCCCGCCACCATGATCCTGATCGCCCTGAGCTTCTACTACGGCTCCGGTGTCGACTTCACGGACATCATCGGCGGTTAGGGATCCGGTGACGCGATGAACGCCATCCGCCTCAGGAGGCCGGCACCGAGGACCGAACCGTCCCTGCCCCTCCAGATCAACGCCCTCCAGGCGCTGTGCCGCCAGGTGTTCGGCTTCCGGCTGGCGATGATCGTCCTCGCGTCCCCGTTCGCCCTCGACGGCGCCGCGCCCGGCCTCGGCACCTGGCTGGTCGGCGCCGCCGTACTGATCACCTTCATGGTGTCGTACGTCGTGCTCCGCGACTGGGAGCGCTTCGGCCGCGTCCTGCTGCGCCACCCGGCGGTGCTCGCGGGCGACATGCTGTTCGGCGCGCTGCTCCTGGCCACCGCGTCGCCCGAGTCGACACTCGCGTACGTCACCATCTGTACGCCGCTGCTCGCCGGCCTGCTGTACGGCTGGCGCGGCGCGGCGTTCTTCGCCGTCCTCCAGTCGCTCCTGCTCCTGCTGTCGTACGGCGTCAGCCGAGAGGTCGCGGTGGAGCCCTCCTCCCTGCTGTTCCCCGGGCTCTGCGTGATCGCCGGGGCGGTCGGCTCGACCCTGCGCAACCTCATCCTCGACTTCGGTACGGCGAGCCAGGCCCTCACCGAGGCACGCGCCCGGCTCGCCGTCACCGGCGCGGTGGAGGCCGAACGGGCCCGGCTCGCGCGGGAGATGCACGACTCGGTCGCCAAGACCCTGCACGGCCTGGCCCTGGCCGCCGACGGCCTGGCGTACACGGCGGAGCGCGACGACCCCTCGTCGGTACGCCGCCAGGCCGGGCTCGTCGCCCGTTCCGCCCGCCGTGCCGCCGCCGAGTCCCGCGAACTCCTGGCCGACCTGCGACGCGAATCGGGCCTGGACGGAGGGGCGGACGTCGCCGGGGAGCTCGCCGCGCGGACCGCCGACTTCGCCCGCCGCCATGGCGTCCGCGCCGAGTACCGCCCCCTGGGCGCCGCCCCGCCCCGCGTCCCGCCCGCCGTGGCCCGCCAGCTCCTCGCCGTCGCCTCGGAGGCGCTGGAGAACGCCCACCGGCACGGCGGGCCCACGCGCATCGACGTGTCGTCGGGCGTGACCGGTGACGTCCTGGTCCTCAGCGTCTACGACGACGGGCGGGGCCTCCCCGCCGGTACGACGCTCGACGGCCTGAGACGGGCGGGCCACTTCGGCCTCGTCGGCATGGTCGAGCGTGCCGCCTCGATAGGGGCGCGCATCCGCATCGGCCGGGGCCGGGCCACCAAGGGCACGGAGGTCCGGCTGGAACTGCCGGTACGGGCACTGGAAACGGAGGGCGCACCACCATGCACGAGCACCTGCGAGTGATCGTCGCCGACGACAACCCGGTCGTCCGGGCGGGCCTGACCGCGCTGCTGTCCGGCCGCGAGGACATCGACGTCGCCGCCCAGGTGGCGGACGGCCACGACGCGTACGAGGCCGCCGTCCGTCACCACCCGGACGTCATCCTGCTCGACGTCCGCATGCCGGGCGTGGACGGCCTCACGGCCCTGCCCCACCTGGTCCGGCTCGCCCCGGTCCTGATGACCACGTACAGCCGCGAGAGCGACATCGTCCACGAAGCCCTCCGCCTGGGCGCGTGCGGCTACCTCGTGCACGGCGAGTTCACCGCCGAACAGCTGGTCGACGCGGTCCGCGACGCGAAGCTGGGCCGTGCGCACTTCACCCACACCGCCTCGAACGCCCTGCTGGCGGCCGTACGGGGCAACTATGCTCCTGCAACGCCCGGCTCCCTTACGTCTACCGCCAGCCGTAAGGGATTTGACGGAACCCCTTCGCGAGAGCAAGCGAATATGGCACATTCGTTACTGAGCCAACGGGAGGTGGAGGTGATGGACCTGATCGCGTCGGGCATGACCAATCAGCAGATCGCCGCCACGTGCTTCATCAGCCAGAAGACGGTCAAGAACCACATCAACCGCATCTTCGCCAAGCTCAACGCCGAAAGCCGGGGCCAGGCCATCGCCATCTGGCACGGCCTCTCCCACACCCAGGGGGGACCCACCCATGGCTGACCGCCCCCGCACCCCGCTTTGGGCCCCCTCATGGGCCCCCAGGCCCATGCCCGCCCCCCTCCCCCCGCCGTACGTTCGCCCCACCAGCCTGTACGAGCCCGGAGGAGACCGCCATGCCGAACACCATGCTGAAGGCCGCGACCCAGGCCAAGGTGTACGTGGGTACATGGGCGAACACCACCACCGCGGCACTCAAGCGCAGGGGGGACCGGGGCCAGGGGGCGGTGGAGTACGTCGGGATCATCATCCTGGTGGGGGTGATCATCGCGGCGTTGGTCGGCTCGGGAATCGGGAACACGATCGCCACTGGACTGCGGAACCGGGTGACGGAGATCATCGGCGGTTGAAGCAGGACGCTCTCGAGCATTGCGAGTCAGGGCAGGCCTCGCCCCTCTACATCTTCGTAGTGGCGAGCCTGCTCTTTCTCGCGTTCGCGTTCTTCGCGGTCGGGCAGGCCGGAGCCACGCGCAACGGCGCCCAGTCAGCGGCCGATGCCGCAGCGCTGGCAGCGGCCCGGGAACAGAGGGACACCTTCGACCTCACCATCGATGATCTCGGCGACCTGTTGGACGGGGAGCTCATCCCCGCGCTCGACGGCTGCGGCGCCAGCCGCTACTACGCCGGGCAGAACCAGGCCGATGTCGTGGGCTGTGATCCGCTGTCCGACGGCCGCTGGGGCTCCACGGTGAGCGTGACGTCCCAGAAGCCGGTGGGAGACACGATTCTCCCGGGCACCGAGACCCGGTTCGCCGAGGCGACGGCGACAGCGATTGTCGTGCCCCGATGCAGCTTCGACCCCGCCGAGGACGCCGATTCGCCTTCCTCGGGGTCGTTGGACTGCGAGGGTGACGTGACGGACCTGGACCCGGCGCTTCTTCCGGACATGTCCGACCTCTTCGAAGTCCGGCTCGCCGAGGACTGACCGCGAAGGAACGCAAAGGAATGGCATTCATGAGCAATCGGTATGGGACGGCAGTGCGCAGAGCGGCGGCCGGAGTGTCCGCTGTGGCGCTGGCTGCGCTTCTGTCGGCTTGCGGCGGAGGCGGCGACCAAGGCAACGACGCTGGGAAAGCTCCCGAGAGCGAGGGCAGCGCTGCCTCGGCTCCCGCTGACCGGGGTACGCCCAAGGAAGACAGTGGCTCCACAGTGCCCGACACCAGCAGCACTCTGGCCACAATCAACAGTAGCGATGGTTTCCAGTTGGTCATCCATAGCGCCGCCAGGGATCAAGGCGGCTTCCTGACAGTTACAGGTAGTTTGAAGAACACCACCTCAGCGGCTCTGAGCGCCCCTCTCGAATGGAATGGCGAGGAACTCAGCGTCAAGAAGACGGGCCCTTCGTTCGCCGGTGCGACCCTCATCGACAAGAAGGACAAGAAGCGTTACTACGTCCTGCGAGACACTGAGGGGTTCCCGCTGACAACGACCGGCGTCACCATGGTGAAGGCGGGCGAAACTATCGTCATCTTCGCCCAGTTCCCGGCACCGCCGGCGACGACGACGAGCGTGGAGTTCCAGCTTCCGAAGATGCCGCCCGCACAGATCGAGATCTCCTGATGCGCACCACCGCCCCCTGCGCCCGCAGGGTCTCCGTGCGCCGGCCCGCGGTGTCCGTGCTCGTGGCCGTGGTGATGCTCACCGGTGCCCAGCTCGTCGGTGCTTCCGGGGTGCAGGCCGATGACATCCCCAGTACGCCACCAGGGACCGAGTCGACGCTGCCGCCGCCGGAAGTGGACGGGAACTCGCCCGAACTCAAGATGCGCGACGGGGCGACGCTCGCGTCCGCGAAGGTGCTGCCCCTGATCTCGATCGTCGAGTCCGAGGGTGGCGAGGAGCGGCGTGAGGAGACCCCCTCCAACCTGAAGTTCGCCCTCCAGGCCGAGGTCCTGTTCGGCAAGGACAGCGCCAAGCTGACCCCCGAGGCCGACTCCCGTATCGCCGCCATCGCCGAGGAGGTCAGGAAGCAGAGCGCCACCAAGGTCCGCGTCTTCGGCTTCACCGACAACCTCGGCTCCTCCGCGCACGGCGACGTGCTGTCCAAGCAGCGTGCGGACGCGGTGCACAAGGTGCTGTCGTCGTTGCTCACCTCCGGTGGGATCACGTACGAGATCCGTGGCTACGGCGAGCAGTACCCGATCGCGGACAACAGCACCGAGGAAGGCCGCAAGAAGAACCGCCGTGTGGAGGTGTCGTTCCCGCGCGACTGACGTGCGCTCCCCGGCCGGGAGGCGGACCGTTGCCCGCTCCCTGCGGGCGGGTCGCCTCCCGGTCCGCTTGGCGTCGCCCCGGAGTCTTCACACGTAGGCCCCAGGATGCGAAAAGGATCGAGAACAAGCACAGAGAACAGAGAACAGGGGGAACAGAGAACAAGGACAGAGAACAGGGCTCCTATGGAGGGGGACAGACCATGAGGCGCGTCGTACGGGGCTTCCGGGGACCCAGGCCCGAGTCGGAGCACGAACGGGCCGTCTTCGGCACGTGGGAGCCGATCGGCGACGCGACGGACCGCGACTCCCTCGCCACGCACGAACACGGCGGGCTGCCGCTGGGCCTGTCCCGAAGCCCCGCGGGCGCCGACGGCCTCGTCGCCGTCGCCCGGCGCCTCCGCGCCACCGGCGCCCTGAAGGTACTGCCCCGCCCCATGGAGAGGGCCAAGCTGTGAAGGCCTCGGGCACCCGGGCCGACGTCACCGAGGCCGTATCCGCGGTGGACGCCCTGCTGAGCCGGCCCGTGCCGCCGAACGGCCCCACGCAGCGGGAGCCGTCCCGGGGTGAGGGCTGGAGCGGCAGCCATGGCGCCGGTTTCCGGCTGTGGTTCCTGTGGGAGAGCCGCGCCTGCTCCGGCGGCGCCCCCGGTCCGGAGTGGGACGCCGCGCGGAAGGAGGCCGAGAAGTTCCTCGCCGCCCTGACGCGCGCCCTGGAGGAGCGGTGGGGCCCGCACCGTGAGGTCAGCATGCGGGCGTTCCGGCTCGGGGACGTCGACGACGGGTCGGTGTTGCCCCTCTTCGCCGAACTGGGCGCCTTCGACCTGTACGGAGACCTGATGGTGTGGGGCCCGGTCGGCTCACCGCGCGGCCCGCGCTGGGTGGCGGTGAGCGTGGGTCAGTGCGACGAGGACGGCCCGCACGTGCTGGTCGCGGCCGTCACCGACGTACCGATCGAGGAGGTCGAGGAGCCGGGGGCCCGGCACAGGACGCGATAATCGGGCGCATGCCCCAGCGAACTGACCGACCCTCCTCCGCCGCGCCCGCCCTGTGGGGCTATGCGGCGGTGCGGGCCGTGGGGCTGGCGGTCCTCGCGGTCGCCGCCGCCGTGGCGGGGGAGGACGCCCTGCACCGGCTGAAGGGCCGCTGGGACTCCGTCTGGTACGTGCGGATAGCCGAGAACGGGTACGGCCACGAGGTCACGCTCCCCGACGGCGGCGTCCACTCCGACCTGGCGTTCTTCCCGCTCCTGCCCGCCCTGGAGAGGGGCCTGTCGGAGGTGCTGCGGATCGACGCGGCGACCGCCGGACTGGTCGTGTCGTGGACGGCGTCGCTCGCCGCCGCGTGGGGGATCTACGCGGTGGGGGAACGGGTCGCCGGGCGGCGGGCCGGGGTGGTGCTCGCCGTGCTGTGGGGGGTCTACCCGACGGCGTTCGTGCAGTCGATGGCGTACACGGAGACGCTGTTCACGGCGTTCGCCGCCTGGTCGTTGTACGCGGTGCTGCGCGACCGGTGGATCGGGGCGGGCGCGCTGTGCGTGGGCGCGGGGCTGACCCGGCCGTCGGCGGCCGCGCTGGTGGCGGCGCTCGGCATCACGGCACTGGTGACCGTCGTCCGGGAGCGGCGGGTGACGGCCCGGATGGCCGTGGGCGTGCTGCTGGCGCCGATGGGCTGGCTCGGGTACGTGGTCTTCGTCGCCGTACGGCGGGGGAGCGCCACCGCGTACTTCGAGGTGCAGGCCGCGTGGGGCAACAGCGTCGACGGGGGCGTGGCGCTGGCCCGGTTCGTGTGGCGGAACCTGACCGGTCCGGTGCCGCTCGCCGGGGTGGGGCTGTGCGCGGCGCTCGCGCTGGTCGGCTGGGTGGCGTGGCTGTGCGTCAGGCAGCGGCAGCCGTTGCCGGTGCTGGTGTACACCCTCGGCGTCGTCGTCGTCTCGCTGGTCGGTGCCGCGTACTTCGGCTCCCGGCCGCGTCTGATGATGCCCGCGTTCCCGCTGCTGCTCCCGGCGGCGGTCGCCCTGGCGCGGCTCCGGGACCGGACGGTGGTGCTCGTGCTGGCCGGGCTCGCGTCGGCGTCGGCGGCGTACGGGGCGTTCACTCTGCTGGGGGCGGGTCCGCCCTGATCGTCAGGCGGGTGCCGGGCCGGATGCCCCACCGTGCCATCGCCCCGGCCTCGGCCTCCAGCACGTGACGGGCGCGCGGGCGGGGCAGCCCCAGGCGGCCGGGCGCCATGGTGACCAGGGCGACGACCCGCGACTCCCGGTCCAGGTACGCCACGTCGATGGCGAACCGCATCCGGAAGGTGTGCACGCTGTTGCAGGGGCTGAGCAGCAGCGCGCCCGCGATGCCGTCCCGGCCCAGCAGACCGCGCCGGCGGGTGCCGTAGGACCCGGCGATCTCGACGGGCACGGCCTCGTCCCGGTCGGGCAGGGCCAACAGGCCGGTGCCGTCGCGCCATTTGGTCGGGTTCCCCATGGAGGACGACCGTAGCGTGGGTCCCGGTGCGGCGGCAGTGGGCCCGTGGGCCCATGACCGGGCGCGAGGCCCGTCCTAGGGTCGGGTGCGTGTACGCCACGCTGATCGCCGTCGCCGCCCTGTGGGGTGCCGCCACGGGCCTGCTGGTGCCGCGCGCCGCGTACCGCCTGTCCGTCGCGCCGGACGAGCCGTGGCGGGACGCCTGCCCGGCCGGCCACCCGTTCACGGGGCCCGCCCGCGGCTGGCTCGGGGCGCCGCGCTGCACGGTGTGCGCGGTGCCCGCCCCGGTGACCCCCGCACCCGGAACGCCCCCTGCCGGCACCGCGCCGGAACCCCCCGCACCCGGAGCCCCCGCCGGGCCGCCCGTACCCTCCGCCCCTGCCACGCCGGGGCCGCCCACCGGCACGGTCGCCGGGCCCACCGGGCCGCCCACCGAGACGCCCACCGGAACACCCACCGAGCAGGACACCAGGACACCCACCGGCCCGGTCACCGCGGCCACCGCGCCCTCCGGGACCGTCACCGTGCCGGTGGTCACCGGCGTCGTCTGCGGGGCGCTCGCCGCCGCCACGGGCCCCCGGCCCGAGCTGGTGGTGTGGCTGCTGGCCGCGCCGGTCGCGGTGCTGCTGGCCCTGGTCGACCGGGCCGTGCACCGGCTGCCGGACCGGCTGACGCTGCCGCTCGCCGCCGGGACGGCCGCCCTGCTGGGGGGTGCCGCGCTGCTGCCGGGGAACGCCGGAGCGTGGTCGTCCGCGCTGCTCGGCGGTCTCGCGCTGGGCACCGGCTACTTCGTGCTGTTCCTGGTGAACCCGAGCGGCCTGGGCTTCGGCGATGTGAAGCTCGCCCTCGCGGTGGGCGTCGCCCTCGGCTGGTACGGCTGGGGCGTGCTGTTCGTGGGCGCCTTCGCCGGGTTCCTGTTTGGCGCGGTGTACGGGTTCGGGCTGGTCGCGCTGCGGCGGGCGAGCCGCAGGAGCACGATCCCGTTCGGGCCGTTCATGATCGGTGGGGCGTTGCTGGGCGTGCTGCTGGGTTCCCTCGCCGCCGTACCGGTCGACTGAACCGACGCGCACCGGTACGCGGCTCGGCGGTGCCGGAGACATGAGGCGCAAGCCCGCGTCGTGGCCCGCCTGATCGACCGGGACGTACGGATCGCGCCCGCCGCCTGCGACAACCTGTGGCGCGACCGCGACGATCCGGACGTTTCCGGGGTTCGCGCCGTCCGGGGCCCCGGCGACGGGGACCGCCATGAGGGGGAGATTCCGCACCACCCCGACAGCGCCATGGGCCACGCCCTGAGCCGAGCACCCCGCCCGCGTCCTAGCATGCGGGCACATGCGGACATTTCCTGACGAGAGCCCCCCTTCCGGCCGCGAGCTCCAGCAGGTCGCCGTTCCGGAGGCGGCACCCGCATCCCCGACGGCCACCGCACCCCCCACACGCCCCCGCGCGGCCGTCGGTGCCCCGCGCCTTGCCGACCGCCTGCCCGCGGCCTGGCTCCCCTGGGGCTGGGCCGCGGGGCTCTTCGCGCTCTACGCCACCGTCGCCGTGCGCCGCCACCTCCTCCTGCGCACCACCGGATACGACCTCGGCATCTTCGAGCAGGCGGTACGCGCCTACGCCGAACTCCGCGCACCCGTGGTCCCCTTGCGCGGCGACGGCTTCAACCTCCTCGGCGACCACTTCCACCCCCTCCTCGCCGCCCTCGCCCCGCTCTACCGCCTCTGGCCCTCCCCGCTCTGCCTGCTGGTCGCCCAGTCCGCGCTGCTCGCCGTCGCCGTCGTCCCGCTCGCCCGCTGGGCCGCCCGCGCGCTGGGCCGGCGGCCGGCCCACGTCATCGCCGCCGCGTACGGGTTGAGCTGGGGCATCGCGTCGGCCGCCGCCTTCGACTTCCACGAGGTCGCCCTCGCCGTACCGCTCCTCGCCTGCTGCCTGGAAGCCCTGGCCCACCGGCGCTGGCGCCCGGCCGTCGCCTGGGCGGCGCCCCTGCTGCTGGTCAAGGAGGACCTGGGGCTCACCCTCGCCGCCGTCGGCGCGTACATCGCGCTCAAGGGCCCGCGCCGGCTCGGCCTCGCCACCGCCGCCGCCGGGCTCATCGGCTCGGCCGTCGAGATCAAGCTGTTGCTGCCCGCCTTCCACCCGGCCGGCGGGTACGCGCACGGCGGCAACCTCGGCGAGGGGTACGGGTCCCTGCTCAGCACGCTCGCCCACGCCCCGCTCGACGCGCTGCGTCCCGAGGTGAAGGCCATGACCCTGGTCCTGGTCTTCGCCCCGTCCGCCCTGCTCGCCCTGCGCTCACCGCTCTCGCTGATCGCCGTGCCGACCCTCGCCTGGCGGATGATGTCGGACAACGCTTTCCACTGGGGTACCGCGTTCCACTACAGCGCCGTGCTGATGCCGGTCGTCCTCGCAGGGCTGATCGACACGCTGACGGTCTGGCGCCGGACCGACCACCCGCTGGCCGCGCGCCACCTGCGCGCCTCGCTCGCCACCGTCCTCGCCGTGACCGTCGTGCTGCTGCCGTCCTTCCCGCTCGCCCAGCTGTTCCAGCGCGCCACCTGGCGGACGACCGGGCACATCGAGGCCGCCCACGCGCTGCTGGCCCGGATCCCGGACGGCGCGACCGTCGCCGCCTCCAACCGGCTCGTGCCCCAGCTCACTTCGCGCTGCACGGTCGTCGTCTTCCCGACCTTCCCGGTGGAGGGGAAACTGTACGAGTACGACAGGAAGCGCCTCCCGCCGCCCACGGCGGAGTGGATCGTCCATGACCGGCGGGCCCCCGAGGCCTGGCCGTACAGGACGGGCCACTGGCCCTACCCCATCGAGCGGCAGCAGGCCGAGCTGGCCGCCGCGCAGCAGCGCCACGGCTACCGGAAGGTCGCCGAGCGCGACGGAATCACCCTGCTGCGCCGGTGAGGCCTGCCGTACTGTCGACCGGAGCGAGCGTGCCGCAGGGGTGGGAGGAGCAGGCGATGGGGACCAAGGGCAGGACGTCGTACAGCTGCGGTCTGGACGCCGCCGTGGACGTGGTCGGCGGGAAGTGGAAGCCGCTCATCCTGTGGGAGCTGCACAGCCACGGCCCGGTGCGCTTCGGTGAGCTGCGGCGGGCGGTGTCGGGCGTCAGCGAGAAGATGCTGATCCAGCAGCTGCGGGAGCTGGAGGCCGACGGGGTGGTGCACCGCGAGGTCTACCGCGAGGTGCCGCCGCGCGTCGAGTACTCGCTCACCGAGCTGGGCCGGGCGCTGAACACCGCGCTGCTGCCGCTCGGCGAGTGGGGCGACAGGTTCATGGACCAGATCCTGGCCCGTAAGGCGGCGGCAGCCGGCGAGGCCGCCTGACCCCCGTCGTGCCCGGCCGTTCCCGTGCCCGGGCCGTTCCCCTGCCCGGGGGCGGGCCTGCGGGGGCGGGGGCCGTCAACGTGACGCCCGTGCGGTGGGGTCCCCCTTGCGGAGGACGGGCGGGAACGGGGGGAGGGCGGGACAGCGGCGGGAAACCGGCCGGATCCCGTGCAAACGGCAGGATCCTCTGATTCCGCGGCGTGGCGGCGGCCTGTCGTGGCGCGCAGCACCACTTATGAAGGGTTATGGTGGAAACCCCCCCTCGGGCCGGTCCGTATCCCCCCACGGACCGGCCCGTTTTTTGTGCCCGTGCGACGGTCGGCCGTCGGCTTGGTACCCGTACGAAGGGCGGCCGCCGGGCTTGTGACCGTATGAAGGCCGCCGGCCTCGTGCCCGTACGACGGGCGGCCGGGCCGGCAGGCCGGACGTCAGCTCCGCGCGGCCCAGATGTTCGTGCCGGCGGTGTCGACCGCGTACGAGTCGATCTCCTTCAGCTCCTCGTCGGTCAGCGGGGCACCGGCCAGAGCGGCGATGTTCTCCTCCAGCTGCGTCACGCTGGACGCGCCGATCAGCGCCGACGTCATCCGCTCGTCGCGCAGCACCCAGTTCAGCGCGAGCTGCGCCAGCGACTGGCCGCGGCGCCGGGCGATCTCGTCGAGACCGCGCAGCCGGCGTACGACCTCGTCGGAGAGGAGGTTCGGGTCCAGGGACTTGCCCTGGGTGGCCCGGGAGCCCTCCGGGATGCCCTTCAGGTACTTGTTGGTGAGCAGGCCCTGGGCGAGCGGCGCGAAGGAGATGCAGCCCATGCCCTGCTCCTCCAGGGTGTCGAGGAGCGCGTCCTCCTCGGTCCAGCGGTTGATCATCGAGTACGACGGCTGGTGGATCAGGGCCGGAACGCCCATCTCCCGCAGCAGCCCCGCGGCCTCGGCGGTCTGCGCACTGCTGTACGAGGACACGCCCACGTACAGGGCCTTGCCCTGCTGGACGGCGGAGGCCAGGGCGCCCATCGTCTCCTCGAGCGGCGTGTCCTTGTCGAAACGGTGCGAGTAGAAGATGTCGACGTAGTCCAGGCCCGTCCGCCGCAACGAGGCGTCGAGTGAGGACAGCAGGTACTTGCGGGAGCCCCACTCGCCGTACGGCCCCGGGTGCATGAGATAGCCCGCCTTGGTGGAGACGACCAGCTCGTCCCGGTAGCGGGCGAAGTCCTCGGCGAAGATCTTGCCGAAGTTCGACTCGGCGGACCCGGGCGGCGGTCCGTAGTTGTTCGCCAGGTCGAAGTGCGTCACACCGAGGTCGAAGGCCCGGCGCAGGATCGCGCGCTGCGAGGCGAGCGTGCGGTCGTCGCCGAAGTTGTGCCAGAGGCCCAGCGAGATGGCGGGCAGCTTGAGCCCGCTGCGGCCGGTACGGCGGTACTCCATGGCGTCGTATCGGTCGTCGGCGGGGCGGTATGCGGGGGATTCAGTCACGCCTCTCTCCTTATCACGGACTTGTGACAGGCCGGGTTGGGCCGCCGTGACCCCCGCGCAGTAATGTGGCGGCTTCGGGGACAGCCGCGGCGCGCCGGGATCGAGCGGTGCCGCTTCCCCCTGTCTCCCTGGGCCGACGCCGTGGCGGGCCCGTACGCAATCGAGAGGTGAGATCGGTGAACTTGCGCGACCTGGTGTACAGGCTCTACGCACGCCGGGTGGAAGGCCGTCTCGACCACGCACAGGTGCCCAAGCACATCGGCGTCATCCTCGACGGCAACCGCCGCTGGGCCAAGGCGTCCGGCGGCACCCCGGAGCAGGGTCACAAGGCCGGCGCGAGCAAGATCCAGGAGCTGCTGGGGTGGTGCGACGAGACGGACGTCGAGGTCGTCACCCTCTGGATGCTCTCCACCGACAACCTCAACCGGCCCGAGGAGCAGCTGGTGCCGCTCCTCGGCATCATCGAGAACGCCGTCCGTGACCTCGCCGCCGACGGCCGCTGGCGCGTCCACCACGTGGGCACGCTGGACCTGCTGCCCCCCCGTACGCAGGCGGTGCTGAAGGAGGCCGAGGAGGCCACCCGCGACCGCACCGGAATACTCGTGAACGTGGCCGTGGGCTACGGCGGCCGGCAGGAGATCGCGGACGCGGTCCGCTCGCTGCTGCTGGAGCACGCCGAGAAGGGGATGAGCTTCGAGGAGCTCGCCGGCATCGTGGACGTCGAACACATCTCGGAGCACCTGTACACGCGGGGCCAGCCGGACCCCGACCTGGTGATCCGTACGAGTGGTGAGCAGCGTCTGTCGGGCTTCATGCTCTGGCAGAGCGCCCATTCGGAGTACTACTTCTGCGAGGTCCACTGGCCGGCCTTCCGCAAGGTCGACTTCCTGCGCGCGCTGCGTGACTACGCGGCCCGCCACCGCCGCTACGGCACCTGACGGAGCGTTCCCGGAAACCGCCGGGCGGCATCGCGAAGCCGTCCGGAAACCACCCCGGAAGGGCCGCGCGTCCCCTTGACGCGCGGTCGTCACCACTCGTTCACCGACGCGTCGTCATATGCCATGGCATGGCGCCGGTCGTTCGAGGGAATACCCCCTCCAGTGTGAGCGGCACGCCAGCCCGCTCGCCCGGGAGGCCCTTTGCACCAGGACGACCGTGCGGGACACGCACGGACGACGCGGAGGGCCGGAGCTCGGCCCGCGCATCGTGGCCAGAGCCCGGCTCCATCCCCCCGCGACCGCCGTCGAAGTCGCACCCGACCTCACCTGAGGGGGTAGGTCCTTCCGTGGTGAACAGCACAAAGCGCCGCCTCAACGACAGGCGCACCTACGTCATCGACACCAGCGTCCTGCTGGCCGATCCCGGCGCCATGGCCCGCTTCGAGGAGCACGAGGTCGTGCTCCCGATCGTCGTGGTCACGGAACTGGAGGCCAAGAGGCACCACCCGGAGCTCGGGTACTTCGCCCGGCAGGCGCTGCGCCTGCTGGACGACTTCCGGATCCGGTACGGCCGCCTCGACGCCCCGCTCCCGATCGGGGAGCTCGGCGGGACCCTGCGCGTGGAGCTCAACCACTCGGATCCCGCCGTCCTCCCGGCCGGCTACCGCCTCGGTGACAACGACTCACGGATCCTGGCCGTCGCGCGCAACCTCCAGGCCGAGGGCTACGACGTCACCGTCGTCTCCAAGGACCTGCCGCTGCGCATCAAGGCGTCGTCCGTCGGCCTCCTCGCCGAGGAGTACCGGGCCGAGCTGGCCATCACGGACTCGGGCTGGACCGGAATGTCCGAGCTGTCGCTCTCCGCCGAGCAGGTCGACCTGCTCTACACGGAGGAGAGGCTGTACGTCCCGGAGGCCGCCGGCCTCCCGGTGCACACCGGGCTGGTCCTCCAGTCCGAGCGCGGCAAGGCGCTCGGCCGGGTCACGACCGAGGGGAACGTACGCCTGGTCCGGGGCGAGCGTGAGGCGTTCGGCATCCGTGGCCGCAGCGCGGAGCAGCGCATCGCGCTCGACCTGCTCCTGGACCCGGACGTCGGCATCGTCTCGATGGGCGGCCGGGCGGGCACCGGCAAGTCGGCGCTCGCGCTGTGCGCGGGGCTGGAGGCGGTCCTGGAACGCCGGCAGCACCAGAAGGTGATGGTCTTCCGTCCGCTGTACGCGGTCGGCGGCCAGGATCTCGGCTATCTCCCCGGCACCGAGGCCGAGAAGATGAGCCCCTGGGCCCAGGCGGTCTTCGACACGCTCTCGGCGGTGGCGGGACGCGAGATCATCGAGGAGGTGCTGAGCCGGGGGATGCTGGAGGTCCTTCCGCTCACGCACATCCGGGGCCGCTCGCTGCACGACGCGTTCGTGATCGTGGACGAGGCGCAGTCACTCGAACGCAATGTCCTGCTGACCGTGTTGTCCCGCATCGGGGCGAATTCCCGTGTCGTACTGACCCACGATGTGGCGCAGCGCGACAACCTCCGGGTCGGCCGGTACGACGGAGTCGTGGCCGTGGTCGAGAAACTGAAGGGGCATCCGCTCTTCGCGCACATCACGCTGACCCGCTCGGAGCGCTCGCAGATCGCCGCGCTCGTGACCGAAATGCTGGAGGACGGTCAGATTTAGCCCCCCGCACCCGATATGGATGTGGGGCCGCCCGGTGAAGCGCGAGAGCTTAGCCGGGCGGCGTCGCGCTGTGCGAGCACATCCGCGAAACTCTTGGGACTACCGAGGTGTGAGCTTTCACACGCAACGAAGAATTGCCTTGCGGCGTCGGCGTGCGGCAGAGTCTTGCTTCCGTCAGGCCCCGCATACGGCACACCTGTCACCAACGTGACACAACTCAACAGTCGTTCGCCGTATGCCGCCCGCAGCACCACGCGGCTCTCCCGCAGGGGAGTTGCCCACCGGGCCCGTGTCCCCCGTGACCCAGCAGTGGGGGGACCAGCGTCAGGGGCAAGATTTCGCCCGCGAGGTCACCTAAGCGGACGATGCTGGAAGGAAAACCGTGTGAGCCGGATCTCGGTCCGGGGATTCGCGGTGGCTTCGGCCACTGCGGTCACCACTGTCGGCGCCGTCGTGGGTGTTGCCTCGGGCAACACCCAGCCCTCCAACGACGACTTCGAGGCGGCCGCCGCCAACACGACGCTCCTGGCGGACGTCCCCCTCGGCCAGCAGGCCCAGGTGGAGGTCTCGTCGCTGACGCAGCAGGCGGAGGCCCAGGCCGCCGCCGCCGACTCGGCCGCGCAGAAGTCCGCCGAGGAAGCCGCGCGCATCCAGGCCGCCAAGGACGCGGAGGCCAAGAAGGCCGCCGCCGACGCGGAGGCGGAGAAGGCCCGGGCCGAAAAGGCGGAGAAGGAGCGCAAGGAGCGCGAAGCCGCCGAGCGCGCCAGCCGCGACGAGGTCCGCAGCGCCACCAGCTTCGCCCCGCAGACCTCCTACAGCGTCGCCGAGGTCCAGGCGATGGCCCGTCAGATGGTCCCGGGCGACCAGTTCCAGTGCTTCAGCAACATCGTGGACCACGAGTCCACCTGGAACTACCGCGCGCAGAACCCCTCGTCGGGCGCGTACGGACTGGTCCAGGCGCTGCCGGGCTCCAAGATGGCGTCCGCCGGTGCCGACTGGCGGACCAACCCGGCCACCCAGATCAAGTGGGGCCTCAACTACATGAACGAGCGCTACGGCAGCCCGTGCGGCGCGTGGAGCTTCTGGCAGGCCAATCACTGGTACTAGGGCGGCCCGCGCCTCCCGGCTCGGCTTCCCGGAGCCCCTCACCGTCCTACGGTGAGGGGCTCCGTGCGTGTACCGTCGGGGCCGTAACTCCCGGGGGGAGTGGTGGGGGGAAGAGAGAAGATCATGTCGAAAGCGCCAGGGTGGCTCGGCAGACTGGGCGCCGGCCTGACCCGGATGGGACAGCGGTTGGAAGAGCGCCGAGCCGCGGGTGGGCCGGGGGACGAGCTCGGCGAGGAGCCCGCGGTCCTGCCGGACAGCGTGCCCGCGCCCCCCGCGTACGCCCCCGCCGTCGCCGCACGGCCCGACCCTGTGGCGGCGATCCCCTGGGGCATCCGTGTCGCGGCCGAGGCGGGCTGGCGGCTGCTGGTCCTCGCGGGCACCCTGTGGGTGCTGATGAAGGTCATCAGCGAAGTGCAGCTGGTGGTCCTCGCCTTCGTGGCCGCGCTGCTGATCACCGCCCTGCTCCAGCCCACCGTGGCCATGCTGCGGAGGACGGGCCTGCCGCGCGGGCTCGCCACCGCCGTCACCGCCATCACCGGGTTCGTCATCATGGGCCTGATCGGGTGGTTCGTGGTCTGGCAGGTGATGGACAACCTGGGCGACATCTCCGACCGGGTCAGGGACGGCATCGACGAGCTGAAGGCCTGGTTGCTGGACAGCCCGTTCCACGTCACCGAGCAGCAGATCAACGACATCGCCGAGAACCTCAGCGACACGATCGGGACGAACACCGAGGAGATCACCACCGCCGGTCTGCAGGGCGTGACGGTGATGGTGGAGATCCTCACCGGCATCCTGCTGACCATGTTCTCCACGCTCTTCCTGCTGTACGACGGCAAGAAGGTGTGGACCTGGTGGCTGAAGCTGGTTCCGGCGCAGGCCCGTCCCGGAGTCGCGGGCGCGGGTCCGCGTGCCTGGCGCACCCTCACCGCCTATGTGCGCGGCACGGTGATCGTCGCGATGATCGACGCCATCTTCATCGGCCTCGGCATCTACTTCCTCGACGTACCGCTGGCCGTGCCGCTGGGCGTCTTCATCTTCCTCTTCTCCTTCATCCCGCTGGTCGGAGCCGTCGTCTCGGGCGCGCTGGCCGTCATCGTCGCCCTTGTCACCCAGGGCGTGTTCACCGCGCTGATGGTGCTGCTGGTGGTGCTCGCGGTGCAGCAGATCGAGGGGCACGTACTGCAGCCGTTCATCCTGGGGCGCGCGGTGCGGGTGCATCCGCTGGCGGTCGTGCTCGCCGTCTCCACCGGTGGCCTGGTCGCCGGGATCGGCGGCGCCGTGGTGGCCGTCCCGCTGGTCGCCGTCACCAACACGGTCGTCGGCTACCTGCGGGCGTACAGCCAGGAGCAGGCGCTGCTGACCGCGCCGTCGCACACGGCGGCCGCCCCCGCGACGGGGCCGACGCCCCCCGGGACTCCCGCCGAGGAGGGCGAGTGATATCCGAACCGGAACTCGTGCGCGGCGACGGGGACGCGCCGATACCCCCGCCGCACGGGACGCCGCCCTACGGCGGACCCGCCCCGGTCGAGTCGCCCGCGGACCCGGACGGCGAGCAGCGGTCCTCGCCGCGCCCGTGGCTGTGGGCGGTCGGCGGCGCGCTGGTGGCGTCCGCGCTCTGGGCGGGCGGGCTGTACGCGTACCAGGCCATGGGGCCCGACCTGGGCGGCTACCGCGCGAGCGAGGACCTGTGCGAGGAGGCGAAGCTGAGCGCCCTGTCGGCGGCGTACGGCGAGCGCGGTGAGGGCACATTGGACGTGCAGCAGAGCCACGAGGCGCTGGACCAGGCGCAGTGTTCGGTGGCCTTCGGTACCGACGAGTCCCCGTACAGTGCCGACTTCTCCTACGTCCTGCACAAGAAGACCGACCCGGGCCCGGAGTTCGAGCCGGCCGAGACCGCCGGTGCCTGGGACCAGTGGAAGTGGGAGCCCGTCGCAGGTCTGGGGGAGCGGGCGTTCTTCGCCCAGGACGACCAGGGCTTCGCCGGCCTGAAGGTGCTCGACGGGCAGGCGGTGCTGACGCTGTTCCTCAGCGCGCAGGTCGACTACGACGTCGAGTCGCGGGATGCTCCGAAGCCGCCCGACGAAGCCGCCCTGGCCGGTATGAAGGACCACATGGTCGAGGACATGAGGACGCTGATGGTCGAACTCCGGCGCTGAGCGGCACGGAAGGGGCCCACCGACGCGGGTGTCGGTGGGCCCCTTCGTACGTCAGATGACGCGGAGGACTACTCGGCGGCCACGGCCTCGGAGAGGACGGCCTCGGCGTCGAGCGTCGCGCCGACCGCCTGGATCACCGAGGCGATCTTGAACGCCTCCTGGATCGTGTCGCGGTCCACGCCGGCCTTGCGCAGCACCTGCTCGTGCGAGTCGAGGCACATGCCACAGCCGTTGATCGCGGAGACGGCGAGCGACCACAGCTCGAAGTCGACCTTCTCCACGCCCGGGTTGCCGATGACGTTCATCCGCAGACCGGCGCGCATCGTCCCGTACTCCGGGTCGGAGAGCAGGTGACGCGTGCGGTAGAAGACGTTGTTCATCGCCATGACGGCGGCGGCGGACTTGGCCGCCTGGTACGCCTCGGGCTTCAGGTTCGCCTTGGCCTCCGGCTCCAGCTCGCGCAGGACCCTGGGCGAGCGCGAGGCGATCGCGCAGGCCAGAACCGTGCCCCACAGCTGCTGCGGGGGGAGCTCGCTGTTGCCGATGACCGAGCCGAGGTTCAGCTTCAGGTCCTTGGCGTAGTCCGGTACGGCGGACTTCAGTTCGTCGAGAGCCATGTCAGATCAGTCGCCTCGTCACTCGCCGGACAGGAGCTTGACCGGGTCGAGGGTGTCCTCGCCCTTGCTCCAGTTGCACGGGCACAGCTCGTCGGTCTGCAGGGCGTCCAGCACCCGCAGGACCTCCTTGGGGTTACGGCCGACGGAACCGGCGGTCACCATGCAGAACTGGATCTCGTTGTTCGGGTCGACGATGAAGACGGCGCGCTGCGCGAAGCCGTCCTCGCCCTCGACGCCGCAGTCGCGCATCAGCTCGTGCTTGGAGTCCGCGAGCATCGGGAAGGGCAGGTCACGCAGGTCGGCGTGGTCCTTGCGCCAGGCGTGGTGCACGAACTCGGAGTCGCCGGAGACGCCGAGGATCTGGGCGTCGCGGTCGGCGAACTCGTCGTTCAGCTTGCCGAAGGCGGCGATCTCGGTGGGGCAGACGAAGGTGAAGTCCTTCGGCCAGAAGAACACCACGCGCCACTTGCCCTCGTAGGCCTTGTGGTCGATCTGCGCGAACTCCTTGCCGCTCTCCAGCGACACACAGGCGGTCAGGTCGTACGTGGGGAACTGGTCACCGACAGTGAGCACACGCTCTCCTTGCAGCTGGGAAGTCCCTTTTGAGGCCTTCCGTGGGGGTTGGACGGAGCCCAAGCATGGCACGGCGTGCATTGATCAGTGAAATAGCTAGACTTGGTCGTGTTGATCGAAGGTGGTTATCAGTGGTGTCCGTATATAAGGGTAAGCAGCCCAGTCTCGCCCAGCTCAGAGCGTTCGTGGCGGTGGCCGAGCATCTGCACTTCCGGGACGCGGCCGCCGCGATCGGCATGAGCCAGCCCGCCCTGTCGGGCGCGGTTTCGGCACTCGAAGAGGCACTCGGTGTCCAGTTGCTGGAGCGTACGACACGCAAGGTGCTGCTCTCGCCGGCGGGTGAACGGCTCGCGGTGCGGGCCAGGGCCGTGCTCGACGCGGTCGCCGAGCTGATGGAGGAGGCGGAGGCGGCGCACGCGCCGTTCACCGGCGTCCTGCGGCTCGGTGTCATCCCGACCGTCGCGCCCTATCTGCTGCCCACCGTGCTGCGGCTGGTGCACGAGCGGTACCCCGACCTGGACCTCCAGGTCCACGAGGAGCAGACCTCGTCCCTGCTGGAGGGGCTGGGCGCCGGGCGGCTCGACCTGCTGCTGCTCGCCGTTCCGCTGGGGGTGCCGGGGGTCA
The DNA here is from genome assembly GCF_039532985.1 of Streptomyces gobitricini. Taxonomy (NCBI): domain Bacteria; kingdom Bacillati; phylum Actinomycetota; class Actinomycetes; order Kitasatosporales; family Streptomycetaceae; genus Streptomyces; species Streptomyces gobitricini. Next base: position 79,337 of record NZ_BAAASR010000003.1, read on the forward strand.
CCGAACTGCCCCTGTTCGACGAGGACTTCGTCCTGGTCACGCCCGAGGACCACTGGCTGGGCGGGCGTACCGACATCCCGCGCGACGCGCTGCGCGAGCTGCGGCTGCTGCTGCTGGACGAGGGGCACTGCCTGCGCGACCAGGCGCTCGACATCTGCCGCGAGGCGGGGCGCGAGGACGGCGCCGCGGTCACCACCACCGCGGCCGGGCTGTCGACGCTGGTCCAGCTCGTCGCGGGCGGCCTCGGTGTCACCCTGCTGCCGCGCACCGCCGTCACGGTGGAGACCGGGCGCAACGACAAGCTGGTGACGGGCTGGTTCGCCGACCCGGCCCCTTCCCGGCGCGTCGCGCTGGCCATGCGCACGGGCGCGGCCCGGCAGGCCGAGTTCGAGGAGCTGGCGGGTGCCCTGCGCGAGGCGATGCGGGCCCTCCCCGTCCGGGTCGCCGGGCAGCCCGGGGGCTGACGCACCCGGTCGCCGGTGCGCGGACCGTCCCGCTGCGTCGGGCGCCACGGGGCGGCGGGCTCAGCGGCGCCACCGCCGGGACCCGCCCGTGCCCGTACGTCCACCGCCGGCGGGAGCGCCCGCCGGCCGGGGCCGCCCGCGACCGCCAGGGCCGTGCCCGGTGCCACAGCACCGACCGCGCCGGCGTCGAGCGGCGCGTACCGGAGGCGGCCGGCGCCGGCGACAGCCGCGCGGCCTACGCAGCGCGGCGCCCTGGGACACGCGGCCTCGGACACGCGCCCTCAAGGCGCGCACTCGCCGAAAGCTCCCGCGTACGGGGCCGAGGCCCGCCGTCCCCGCCCGCCGTCCTCCGGCACTCACCCGCTCCCGTCACTCGGTCAGCCCGGGGGCGGGGACGGGGGCGGGGCCGGAGGGGTCTTCGGAGGGCGGCCGCGGCGGGGGAGAGGGGCGGGGGCGGACGGGAGGCGGCCGGCGTCGGCGAGGGCCTTGCGCAGCAGGAACTCGATCTGGGAGTTGGCGCTGCGCAGCTCGTCCGCCGCCCAGCGCGCCAGCGCCTCGTACACCGCGGGGTCGAGCCGCAGCAGTACCTGCTTGCGCGGGCGGCGGTCCGGCGGTGTCACTGGTACAGCGTGCCCGTGTTCAGCACCGGCTGCGCCGCCCGGTCGCCGCAGAGCACCACCATCAGGTTGGAGACCATCGCCGCCTTCCGCTCCGGGTCGAGCTCGACGACGTCCCGCTCCTCCAGCCGGTCCAGCGCCGCCTCGACCATACCGACCGCGCCGTCGACGATCTGCCGCCGCGCCGCGACCACCGCGCCGGCCTGCTGGCGCTGGAGCATCGCGGAGGCGATCTCCGGCGCGTACGCGAGGTGGGTGAACCGTGACTCGATGATGCGGACGCCCGCCGCCTCCACGCGCGCGTGCAGCTCGGCGGCGAGCTTCTCGGTGATCTCCTCGGCGTTGCCGCGCAGGGAGAGACCGTCCTCCTCGTGCGCGTCGTACGGGTACTCGATCGCGATGTGGCGCACGGCCGCCTCGGTCTGGGTCGAGACGAACTCGAGGAAGTCGTCGACCTCGAACATCGCCTGCGCGGTGTCCTCCACCCTCCACACGACCACGGCGGCGAGCTCGATCGGGTTGCCGTACGCGTCGTTGACCTTCAGGACCGCCGTCTCGTGGTTCCGCACCCGCGTGGAGATCTTCGCCCGCGAGGTGAGCGGGTTGACCCACCGCAGTCCGTCGTCGCGGATCGTCCCCCGGTACCGGCCGAAGAGCTGCACCACCCGCGCCTCGCCCGGCGCCACCATGTTGAGCCCGCACATCGCGAGGAAGGAGGCGATCGTGGCCAGCACGCCGACGACGATCAGCGTCACCTTCACCCCCGTGGAGCCGGTCGCCGCCCCCGCCACCAGCAGACAGACGCCGGCCGCCAGGCCGACGAGGCCGAGCAGGAGGGCGAGCCCGCCGCCGATGCTGTGCGCGGCGAACTCGCGTACGCGAGGCGCGGGCATCTCGGGCAGGTTCTCGGCCGGCGCGGCGCGGTCGTTCATGAGCATGGTGGCCCCGTTTCGTGGTCGGACTGTCTAGCAAAGTGATATCACTTTATCGTTCATGGCAACCCTCCGCACCCCTGAAGAGTCGGTTCCAGTGATGCGGGTGCTCATTCTCACGTCCGGAAAAGACCGGATCCGTTGAGCTTTGTCGCCACGCGTGGTGTTAGTTTGCTGAGCTGATTCGCAGATGAGCAGAGCGGAGCGACGGAGCGATGGGTCGAGCGGGAGCGCGACAGGCGCGGGAACGCGGAGCGCGCGGGGCGGAGACCGAAGGCGCGGGCATACGCCGCTACTTCACCTGGAAGAAGCTGCTGGGCGCCTTCTTCGGGTTCTGCCTGCTCGCGATGGGCGCGTTCTACATCGTCTACCTGCTCGTCCCGGTGCCCTCCGCCAACGCCCAGGCGACGATGCAGAGCAACGTCTACCAGTACGGCAACGGCAAGCTCCTCGCCCGCACCGGTGAGATCAACCGCGAGATCGTCGGGCTGGACAAGATCCCGGACGAGGTGGAGAAGGCGTTCGTCGCGGCCGAGAACAAGACCTTCTACCAGGACTCCGGCGTCGACTTCGTGGGCACCGCCCGCGGTCTGCTCAAGACCCTTCAGGGCAAGGGCAAGCAGGGCGGATCCACCATCACCCAGCAGTACGTCAAGAACTACTACCTGGACCAGGACCAGACGGTCAGCCGCAAGCTCAAGGAGCTGGTGATCTCGCTCAAGGTCGACCAGCGCATGGACAAGAACGCCATCCTCGCCGGCTACATGAACACCAGCTACTACGGTCGGGGCGCGTACGGCATCCAGGCCGCCGCCCGGGCCTACTACGGCGTCGACGCCGAGAAGCTCACCCTGCCCCAGGGCGCCTACCTCGCCGCCCTGCTCCAGGCCCCCAGCCAGTACGACTGGGCCGCCGCCGGCGAAACCGGCCGCAAGCTGGTGAAGGAGCGCTGGAACTACGTCCTGGACAACATGGTCGAGGAGGGCTGGCTGGACCGGTCGGAGCGCGCCGGGCAGACGTTCCCGGTGCCGCAGGCGCCCAAGGCCGCGCCCGGCATGGAGGGCCAGACCGGCTATCTCGTCGCCGCCGCCAAGCAGGAGCTGATCACGCAGGGCGTCAGCGAGGAGGACATCGACGCCGGCGGCTGGACCATCACCCTCAACATCGACGAGAAGCGGCAGAAGGAACTCGTCGAGGCGGTCGACAAGCGGCTGGAGGACCACCTCGACCGCGAGAACGACAAGGTCGACGCCACCGTCCAGGCCGGCGCCACCTCCGTCGACCCCAAGACCGGCAAGGTCGTCGCGCTGTACGGCGGCGTCGGCGCCACCGAGCACTGGATGTCCAACGCCACCCGCCGCGACTACCAGCCCGCCTCCACCTTCAAGCCCCTCGTCTTCGCCACCGCCCTGGAGAACGGTGCCGAGACGCAGGACGGCGCCGGGATCGGGCTCAACACGATCTACGACGGCACCAGCCGCCGCCCCGTCGAGGGCAGCGACACCCCCTTCGCCCCGCAGAACGAGGACGACCGCAGCTACGGCCCCGTCACCGTCCAGGAGGCGATGAACAAGTCGATCAACTCCGTCTTCGCGCAGATGATCGTGGACGCCGGACCCGCCGAGGTGAAGAAGACCGCGCTCGCCCTCGGTATGAAGGACGACGAGAGCTTCGTCGAGCAGCCCGCGATGTCGCTGGGCACCATGGGCGCATCGACGTGGGACATGGCCGGGGTGTACGCCACCCTCGACAACCACGGCAAGAAGGTCAACCCGACCATCGTGAAGTTCGCCGAGCACAAGGACCGCACGTTCGTGCCCGACACACCGCCCATCGGCGAGCGGGTCATCAGCCGGGAGACCGCCGACACCGTCACCGCCGCCCTGACCGGTGTCGTCCGGAACGGCTCCGGCCACGAGGCCAGCACCTCCGCGTACCAGGCGGCCGGCAAGACGGGCACGTCGGAGAACAACAAGTCGGCCTGGTTCGCCGGTTACACGCCCGAACTGGTCACGGTCGTCGCGCTCTTCGGCGAGGACACCAGTACCGACAAGGTCAAGCAGGTCAGTCTGACCGGCACCGCCAACTCGGGCCGCGCCAACGGCGGCGGCTTCCCCGCCCGCATCTGGGCCGACTACACGCTGGACGCCCTCGGCGGCGGTTCCGACGCCCGGTTCGACCTGGACATCGCCGAGACCGCCCCGGCCGGGCCGACCGCAACCGAGTCGCCCACCGAGGAGCCGACCGCAACCGAGTCGCCCACCGAGGAGCCGACCGAGACCGAGTCGCCCACCGAGGAGCCGACCCGGACGCGTTCGCCCTCCACCCCCACCCGTACACCGACGGCCCCGTCCCCGACGGAGACCCCGACCGACGACCCGACCGACGGCGCCACCGGCGGCGCCACCGGAGGCAGCACCGGCGGTGGTGACGGCGGCGATCCGACCGGGGAGCCGGGCGACGGCGGGTCCGGCGGTTCCGGAGGACCCGGCGGCCCTGGCGACATGAAGCCGCCCAATCCGTGACGTAGCGCGACATGACGGTGGCCGGGCCCCCTCACCAGGGGGCCCGGCCACCGTCATGTCACAACGGGGTGCCTCAGATACGGGTGGGCAGCTCGAACCAGACCACCTTGCCGGTCGACAGCCGGGTGGCACCCCACCGGCGGGCCAGCCGGTTCACCAGGAACAGGCCGCGCCCGCCCTCGTCGGTGTCCCGCGCCCGGCGCTGCCGCGGCAGCTGCGGGGAGTCGTCCCCGACCTCGCAGCGCAGTACGTCGGTCCGCAGCAGCCGCAGCGTCACCGGCCGCTCCGCGTACCGCACCGCGTTGGTGACCACCTCGCTCACCAGCAGCTCGACACTGTCCGACAGGCCCTCCAGGTCCCAGCGGGCCAGCGCCCGCCGCGCCAGGCGCCGCGCCCGGCCGGGGGCCTGCTCCTCCGGTTCCAGGAACCAGTACGCGACATCGCTCGGCGCGATCCCGTCGAAGCGGGCGGCGAGCAGCGCGATGTCGTCGTCCCGGTCGCCGGGACCCAGCATGTCCAGCACGTCGTCGCAGAGCGCCTCCAGCGGCGGCGAGTGGTCCGGGCCGGTCAGCTGGGCGGTGGCGGCCAGGCGCTCCCGCAGTTGCTCTATCCCCGTCCACACGTCACGCAGCCGCGACTCGACGAGCCCGTCGGTGTAGAGCAGCAGGGTCGCCCCGGCGGGGGCGTCCAGCTCGACCGCCTCGAAGTCCACACCGCCCACGCCGATGGGCGCGCCCGGCGGGACGCGCAGCACCTCCGCCCGGCCACCGAGGTGGAGCAGTATCGGCGGCGGGTGACCGGCGTTGGCGATGGTGATGCGGTGCGCGACCGGGTCGTACACCGCGTACAGGCAGGTGGCCATGCGGTTCTCGCCGAGCCGCTGGGCCTGCTCGTCGAGGTGGTGCAGCACCTCCTGCGGCGGCAGGTCCAGCCCGGCGAGGGTCTGCGCGGTGGTGCGCAGCTGGCCCATGATCGCGGCGGACGTCATGGAGTGGCCCATCACGTCGCCCACGACCAGGGCGACCCGGCTGCCGGGCAGCGGGATGGCGTCGTACCAGTCGCCGCCGACCCGCGCCGTCTCGGCCGCCGGCAGGTAACGGGAGGCCAGCTTCACGCCGGTCGGCTGCGGCAGGTTCTCCGGCAGCATGGTGCGCTGGAGCTCGTCGGCGATGTACGCCTCCCGCCCGTACAGCACCGCCTTGTCGATGCCGAGCGCCGTGTGCGTCGCCAACTGGGCGGCCACCAGCAGGTCGTTCGGCTCGAACGGCGGCCGGTCGGGGCGGCGCAGGAAGACGGCCGCGCCGATGACCCGCCGCCGGCCGCGCAGCGGCGCCAGGATCGCCCGGTGCCCGGACGGTACGCAGCGCCCGTCGCCGAGCAGTTCGGGCAGCGCGGCGCGGGCGGCCGCCGAGTCGCCGAAGACCGGGCGTACGCCACGGAGGACTTCGGCGAGGGCGCCGCCTGCCTGGACCTCGCACAGCTCGGCCGCCGGGCCGAGGTCGAGGTCGGTCTCCGGATCGGCCGCCGACAGGCCCAGGTCGGCCTCGTCCTCCGTTAAACGCAGCCGGTCGGTACGGCGCAGGCGGAGGACGAACGGGTCGACGGGCCGTTCGTCGCCGACCGGGAGCGGGTCACGGAGGTAGACGAGGATCGCGTCGGAGAACGTCGGCACGGTGGCCCGGCACAGGCCGAGCACGATCTCGTCCAGGTCGATGCCACGGGCGATGCGCCGGGTGGCGGCGCCCACGAACCGCAGCCGGTCGCCCTCGCGCCGCGCGGCCGCCGCGGGCTCCTTGCCGCCGCCCGCGGCGGAACCGCCCTGGGCGGGCAGCCCGTCCAGCGGCCCGGCCGCGCCCGCGGGCGCTCCGCCCCGCCCGGCGGCGTCCCCGGCTCCCGTACCGACCCCGGACGCCGTACGCGTACCCGTACCGGCCCCGGCTCCGGTGCCCGTGCCGGGTTCCGTACCCGCACCGCCCGCCGCGCCGCCCGTGCCCGGGCCGCCCGCAGTGCCGTCCGCGTCCGGTGCCTGCGCGGTACCGCCTCCGGCCGCGTGCCCCGGCGCCCCGGTGGCGCGCCCGGCCGCCCCGCGGCCCGATCCGCCCGGCCCGCCCGGAACGGCGGTCGCGGGGGAGGGCGCCGGGGTCTGGGCGGCACCCCCGCGGGGCGCGGACAGGGGCGCGGTCGCGGGCGGGGCGGCGGGGGACGGGGGCGTCTCCCGCCGCGGCCGGGTGCGTTCCTGCGGCCGGGCAGCCAGGGGCTGCCGGCCTTCGTGGGAGGTGGGATGCTCCGTCACGCGTGGGATTCCGTCCGTCCGGGCCGGTAGTGCGATGCGATCGCTCTGTCAGGCGCTATACCCGCTCTGAGGGCGGCGTCGACAAGGGGTGACGGATCCGGGCACGGATCAGGCACGGTCCACCCCCTCCATGGATGACTTACGGTCAGTTCCTGGTCTTCGCTCAGTCGTTACTGCTCCGCGAACGTGCGGAGGACGATCCTACGTTTGCACCCCAGGGGCGCATCAAGGGTCTCATGGAGCCGTGTGCGCCGGGGTGCGATCCCAGTTCGCGGGCAAATCCGGAACCGTCCAGTCCGGGTCCGGCCGCCAGTTCTCCCAGCCGTCCGCGAACGGCGCGCCCCAGGCGCGGATCACCTCGACCGCCGCCCGCCCCGCTTCCCGTACCCGTCGGGCCTGTGCGGGGCCCATCAGGCCGCTGCGCTGAGCCTGGGCGAACTCGTCCTCGTCGCGCCACAGCCAACTGCGATCGGGGTACACCGAGATGTCCAGGAAGTGGTCCTCGGAATCCACGCCGTCCGCCCATCGGGTGCGCGGCTCCTCGAGGTTGACGTACCAGCTGCGGAACCGCCAGCCGCGCTCCCAGAACAGCCACACCGACCAGGGCTCGTCCGGCCGGGCCAGCTTCAGCACGCCCGTGCCCTCCCACCGGGTGCGCACGGTGGTGCGCGGCGCGGTGTACCGGGTGGCGAGCGGCTCCTCGTGGACGGGGCTGCCGTCGGCCAGCACCGGCTTGACGCACTGGGTGCCCGGTGCCATCCACACGGCGAGCAGGTCGTCGGTGTCCTGGACGACCGTCACCGGCCGGCAGATGTGGATGTGACCGTCGCCGTTGTCCCGGTAGCGCCACAGGATCCGCGCGCCCGGTGACCAGCGCGCACCGCCGGAGCGCGCTCCTCTCCCTGTCGTCGTCTCGGCTGTCATGCGCAGATCTTAGAGGTGCGCCCCCGGCCCCACCGCGGTCCGGATCACGGGCGGCGAGGCCGACGGCGTACGAAAGACCAGGTCACGGCCGGGTCATCCGCAGGACGTCCAGGGCCTCGTCGAGCTGCTGGAGCGTCAGGTCGCCCCGCTCCACGTACCCCGATGCGATGACGACCTCCCGGATCGTCCTCCGCTCGGCGAGGGACTTCTTGACGACCTTCGCCGCCTCCTCGTAACCGATGTACTTGTTCAGCGGGGTGACCACGGAGGGGGACGACTCGGCGTACTCGCGCGCCCGCTCCACATTGGCGGTGATGCCGTCGACCGTGCGGTCCGCCAGCAGGCGGGCGGCGTTGGCGAGGAGCCGGATCGACTCCAGCAGGTTCTTGGCGATGACCGGCAGCATGACGTTCAGCTCGAAGTTCCCGGCGGCGCCGGCCGCCGCGACCGTGGCGTCGTTCCCGGTCACCTGGGCGGCGACCATCAGCACCGCCTCCGGGATCACAGGGTTGACCTTGCCGGGCATGATCGACGAGCCGGGCTGGAGGTCGGGGAGGTTGATCTCGGCCAGGCCGGTGCGGGGACCGGAGGCCATCCAGCGCAGGTCGTTGGAGATCTTGGTGAGGGAGACCGCGATCGTACGGAGCTGTCCGGAGGTCTCGACGAGCCCGTCGCGCGCGCCCTGCGCCTCGAAGTGGTCACGGGCCTCGGTCAGGGGCAGCCCGGTCGCCGCGGCGACCTCGGCGATGACGGCGGCGGAGAAGCCGGGCGGGGTGTTGATACCGGTGCCGACCGCCGTACCGCCCAGCGGCAGCTCGGCGAGGCGCGGCAGTGAGGCATGCAGCCGTTCGACGCCGTACCGGACCTGGGCGGCGTAACCGGCGAACTCCTGTCCGAGGGTGACCGGTGTCGCGTCCATCAGGTGCGTACGGCCGGATTTGACGACCTCCGCGAATTCGGCTGATTTCCGCCCCAGGGCGGCCGCCAGGTGTTCGAGGGCCGGGACGAGGTCCCGGGTGACGGCGGCGGTGGCGGCGATGTGGATGGAGGAGGGGAAGACGTCGTTGGACGACTGGGACGCGTTGACGTGGTCGTTGGGGTGGACGGCGCCGGGGCGGCCGAGGCGCTCCCCGGCGAGGGTGGCGAGGACCTCGTTGGTGTTCATGTTCGACGAGGTGCCCGAGCCGGTCTGGAAGACGTCGACGGGGAAGTGGTCGTCCCAGCGGCCCTCGGCGACCTCCGCGGCGGCCTCCTGGATGGCGGCGGCGACGCCCTCGTCCAGGACGCCCAGTTCCGCGTTGACCTTCGCCGCCGCGGCCTTGATCCGGGCCAGGGCCTCGATGTGGGCCCGCTCCAGGCGCTGCCCGGAGATGGGGAAGTTCTCCACCGCCCGCTGGGTCTGGGCCCGCCACTTGGCGTGGGCGGGGACGCGTACCTCCCCCATGGAGTCGTGCTCGATCCGGTACTCCCGCTGGTCGTCGCTCATCCGTCAACCTCCTGAAAAAGGTGAGCACTTGTCTTGTTCCACGTATTCCCAAGCTCTGTACCGGCCAGTAAAAACCGTGGGTAACCCCACTTCCAGGAGGCGCAATGACGCGCACCGGTACCAGAGCCGGGTTCGGACTGCGATGCACGGTCGCGGCAGCGGCCGCGCTCGCCACCGCCCTCGGCGGGACGGCGGCGGCCACCGCGGCGGACGCCCCGCGCACCACCGCATCCGTACCACTCCCGCCCGAGCTGGAGGCGATCCGCGCCGCCGAGGCCACCAAGCTGTACGGCAGTCCCGCCGAACGGCCGCTCGCCGAACGGAAGACCGGCCTGATCTCCCTGGGCGACAGCGAGATCTCGGGTGAGGGCGTCGGCACGTACGAGCCCCCGACCAACGGCCCCGACAACTGGTGCCACCGCTCGCCCCAGGCGGCCATCCACCGCACCGGTATCCCCGCCGACGTCACCTACAACGTCTCGTGCTCCGGCGCCGCCACGCCGAACATCCGCATCGGCGGCACCAAGCAGTACGCCGACGAGCTGGTCCAGAGCGACAACCTCGCCATCAAGGCCCGCAACACCCGGATCAAGATGGTGCTCCTGGTGGCCGGCGCCAACGACGACCTCCAGTTCGGTCCGGTGATGACCGACTGCGTCACCCGCTACCTCACCCTCCAGGGTCCGTGCGAGCCGAAGTACGCCCCCGGCTGGCAGGCCCGCGTCGACGCCCTCGTGCCCAAGGTCGAACAGACGGTCCGCGACCTGCGGACCGTGATGCGCGGCGCCGGGTACGCCGACGGAGACTACAAGCTGGTCGTCATGGGCTACCCGAGCCCCATCGGCCCCGACTTCCACGACAACCCCGACTTCCCCGGAAAACTCGCCTGCGGCGGCCTCGGGTACGACTCCGACACCGTCTGGGGCCGCAACACCGCCGTACCCGCGTTCGAGCGCGGCATGCGGCGAGCGGCGGCGAACACCGGAGCCGTGTACCTCGACAACTCGCGGCTGTTCCACGGGCACGAGGTCTGCATGGAGGACACCTGGGCCCGCGGCCTGTACATCGACCTGTCCAAGCCCGGACTGCCGGACGAGAACTCCGTCCGGCAGTCCTTCCACCCCAACGCGGCCGGTCACGCCGCCTTCGCCTCCTGCCTGACCCAGCTGTACGCCTCGGGCGTGCGCGAGGCGGGGTGCGCCGACCCGGCGTCGACGGGCAGGCCGGTGCTGGTGCCGGGGGCCTGGGACGACGGGTTCACCCCGCTGCGCGGCGAGGCCACCGGCACCTGCGTGGACGTCACCGGTGCGGTCACGCGCAACGGCACGGCGGTCGGTGGCTGGGACTGCCACGCGGGACGGAACCAGGACTGGTGGTACGACCCGGCGCGCGGGTCGCTCCACACGGCGCTGACCCATGACCGGTGCCTGGACGTCCCGGGCGCCGCCTACCGGGCGGGCAAGGCGCTGGTCCTGTGGAACTGCTCGGGCGCGGCCAACCAGCGGTTCGTCCGCGAGGGCGCGACGCTGCGCCCGGCGGCGGCACCGTCGCTGTGCCTCACCCTCGCCGCGGCCAGGGACCCGCTGCGGCTCCAGGCCTGCGACGGGACGGCGGAACAGCGGTTCGCGTAACCCGCGT
>NZ_BAAASR010000003.1:90372-183098 GCF_039532985.1 Streptomyces gobitricini
CGCGTAACCCGCGTACGCGGGCGGGCCCGGCCACCGTCACGGTGGCCGGGCCCGCCCGCCTGCTTACGCCTGCTTACGCCTGCTTACGCCTGCTTACGCCTGCTTACGCCTGCTTACGCCTGCCCGGGGCCGCGCACCGGGATCGACGTGAACGTCGGGGCGGGGGCGGGATCCTGGAAGAAGTCGTTGCCCTTGTCGTCCACCACGATGAACGCCGGGAAGTCCTCGACCTCGATCCTCCAGACCGCCTCCATGCCGAGCTCCTCGTACTCGACGACCTCGACCTTCTTGATGCAGTCCTGCGCCAGGCGGGCGGCGGGGCCGCCGATCGAGCCCAGGTAGAAGCCGCCGTGCGTGCCGCACGCGTCCGTGACCTGCTTCGAGCGGTTGCCCTTGGCCAGCATCACCTTGGAGCCGCCCGCCGCCTGGAACTGCTCCACGTACGAGTCCATGCGGCCGGCCGTCGTCGGGCCGAAGGAACCGGAGGCGTACCCCTCGGGGGTCTTCGCCGGGCCGGCGTAGTACACCGGGTGGTCCTTGAGGTACTGCGGCATCTCCTCGCCCGCGTCCAGCCGCTCCTTGATCTTGGCGTGCGCGATGTCGCGCGCCACGACCAGGGGCCCGGTCAGCGACAGGCGGGTCTTGACCGGGTGCTTGGCCAGCTCGGCGAGGATGTCGTCCATCGGCTGGTTCAGGTCGATCCTCACGACGTCGCCCGACTCGTCGAGCTGCTCGTCGGTGGTGTCCGGCAGGAAGCGCGCCGGGTCGGTCTCCAGCTGCTCCAGGAAGACGCCCTCGGCGGTGATCTTCGCGACGGCCTGGCGGTCGGCCGAGCACGACACGGCGATCGCGACGGGCAGCGAGGCGCCGTGGCGCGGCAGGCGCACCACGCGCACGTCGTGGCAGAAGTACTTGCCGCCGAACTGCGCCCCGATGCCGATCTTCTGCGTCAGCTCGAAGACCTTCTTCTCCAGCTCCTCGTCGCGGAAGCCGTGGCCCAGCTCCGAGCCCTCGGACGGCAGGGCGTCCAGGTAGTGGGCGGAGGCGTACTTGGCGGTCTTCAGCGCGAACTCGGCGGACGTGCCGCCGACGACGATCGCCAGGTGGTACGGCGGGCACGCGGCCGTACCGAGGGAGCGGATCTTCTCCTCCAGGAACCTCATCATGGAGGCCTCGTTGAGGACCGCCTTGGTCTCCTGGTAGAGGAACGACTTGTTGGCGGAGCCGCCGCCCTTCGCCATGAAGAGGAACTTGTACGCGCCTCCGTCGGTCGCGTACAGCTCGATCTGGGCGGGGAGGTTGGAGCCGGTGTTCTTCTCCTCCCACATGGTGAGCGGCGCCATCTGCGAGTAGCGCAGGTTCAGGTTCTGGTACGCGTCGTGGATGCCGCGCGAGAGGGCCTTCTCGTCCTCGCCCTCGGTGAGGACGTTCTGGCCGCGCTTGCCCATGACGATCGCCGTGCCGGTGTCCTGGCACATGGGCAGCACACCGGCGGCCGCGATGTTGGCGTTCTTGAGCAGGTCGAGCGCGACGAACTTGTCGTTGCCCGACGCCTCCGGGTCATCGATGATCTTGCGCAGCTGGGCGAGGTGCGCCGGGCGGAGGTAGTGCTGGATGTCGTGGATCGCCTCTTCGGCGAGCGTGCGCAGCGCCTCCGGCTCGACCTTGAGGAACGTACGGCCGTCGGCCTCGAAGGTGGAGACGCCCTCGGTGGTCACCAGGCGGTAGGGCGTGGTGTCCTCCCCCAGCGGCAGCAGATCGGAGTACGCGAACGCAGGGTTGGGCGGGCGGGAGACAGGGGGCATTACGGCCATTCCTCACTCGGCAGACGGCGACGCGGCCTCCGTTGGCAGCGCGCCCCCAAGCGTAGAACGCCCGGAGCCGCCCCCACCTGTGAGGTAAGGCTCAGTTCCGGGTGCGTACGTCTGGTCGCGATGTATCGCGTTTGGCTAGGCTGGAGGCGTGGACCTCGAGAAGCAGCCCCAGAAGCCGCCCGCGCCCGCCGACCCCGCGTTCCGGGACTCGGACGCCGCGCTCCGCGCCTCGGACGCCGACCGGGACCGGATCGCGGACATCCTCCGGGACGCCCTGGCCGAGGGCCGGATCGACGCGGAGGAGCACGGGGAGCGCATCGACGCCGTCTACCGGGCCAAGACGCTCGGTGAACTGGGACCGCTCGTGCGGGACCTGCCCGCCGCCCGCCCGCGCCCCGAGGCGCCGGGGCGCCAGTCGTACGCGTACGCCGCCGAGGACCCGGCCGCCCCGGCCGACAAGCTGATCGCCGTCTTCTCCAGCGCCACCCGCAAGGGGCGCCGGCGGCTCGGTCGGCGGACCCACGCGTTCTCGCTCTTCGGCAGCGTCGAGATCGATCTCACCGAGGCGGTCTTCACCCAGCGCCTGACCACCATCGACGCCGTCTCGGTCTTCGGCAGCGTCGAGGTCCGCGTCCCCGAGAACATCACGCTGAGGGGCGGCGGTACCGGTGTCTTCGGCAGCTTCGAGGTGGACACCCTGGAAGCCGCGGACCCCGAGGCCCCGGTCGTCGTGGTCAACGGATACGCCGTCTTCGGCAGCGTGGAGGCCCGGCCAGGGCGCGGGCGTCGCATCGCCGACCTCCATCACAAGTTCCGTAAGCACTTGGGTGGTTGATGAGCCACGGCCGGTTTCCTCCGGTCGGAATCCCGCCCCCTGGACCGGGGCGCCACGCAGTGCATAGGCGCGCGCACAGCGGGTAGGGCTTGCTGCATCGTCTCTCGCTCGCGAAGCCGTCGTCAGGAGTAGACCGTGCTGCAACTGCCGCCCCAGCCCCTCCAGGTCGCCGCCGCCGCCCCCTCCCAGCGTCTTCCGGCGCGGGAGGACCAGGCCGGTCCGTGGCACTCGGAGGCGGTGTGCCGCCGGGACGAAGCAGGCCTGTTCTTCGCCCCGTCCAAGGAGCCCACGGCCGCCCGGCTGGCGCGGGAGGAAGCCGCGAAACGGGTCTGCGCCCGCTGTCCGGTCATGGTCGAGTGCCGGGAGCACGCGCTGCTCCAGCCCGAACCGTACGGCGTGTGGGGCGGCCTGACGGCGGCCGAGCGGCGCGTCGTGCTGGCCCGGCGCAGGCGCCGCGAGGTGGAGCTGAAGAAGGCCTCCTCGACCGGTCCCCGCATCGCCGCCGCCGGCTGACCCCGGCTGGTCTCCTCCGCACCCCCGGCTCTCCTCGGCACCTCCGGCCGGTCCGGCACCTCCGGCTCTCCTCCGCACCTCCGGCCGATCCCGGCACCTGCGGCCGGTACCGGCTTCCTTCCGAGGGCTTCCGGCTCTCCTCCGGCACCTCCGGCTCTCCGCCCGATCCGCCCGGTTCGGCCGTGCGGCTCGTCCCCGGCGTACGGGAGAGGGGCGCCCCCACCGCACATGGGGGCGCCCCTCTCCGTGTCCGTACTCCCGCGCGTACCGCGGCCGCGGGCTACTTCGCGCGGTCGAAGTCGATCTGGCTGTACGCGCGCAGCTTCGACAGCCGGTGCGTCGAGTCGATCTGCCGGATCGTGCCCGACTTCGAGCGCATGACCAGCGACGAGGTGGTCGCCGTCTCGGCGCGGTAGCGCACCCCGCGCAGCAGTTCGCCGTCCGTGATGCCGGTCGCGACGAAGAACACGTTGTCGCCGCTGACCAGGTCGTTCGTGGACAGGACCCGGTCCAGGTCGTGGCCCGCGTCGATGGCGCGCTGGCGCTCCTCGTCGTCCTTCGGCCAGAGCTTGCCCTGGATGACGCCGCCCAGGCACTTGATCGCGCAGGCGCTGATGATGCCCTCGGGCGTACCGCCGATGCCCATCAGCAGGTCCACGCCCGTGCCCTCGCGCACCGCCATGATCGAACCGGCCACGTCACCGTCCGAGATGAACTTGATGCGCGCACCCGTCTCGCGGATCTCCTTGACGATGCCCTCATGGCGCGGGCGGTCCAGGATGACGACCGTGACGTCCTCGGGGGAGGAGTGCTTCGCCTTGGCGACGCGGCGGATGTTCACGGACACCGGGGCGTTGATGTCGACGTAGTCGGCGGCCTCCGGGCCGGTGACGAGCTTGTCCATGTAGAAGACCGCGGACGGGTCGAACATGGTGCCGCGGTCGGCGGCCGCCAGTACGGCGATCGCGTTCGGCATGCCCTTGGCGGTGAGCGTGGTGCCGTCGATGGGGTCCACGGCGATGTCGCACTCGGCGCCGGTCCCGTCGCCGACGCGCTCGCCGTTGAACAGCATCGGGGCTTCGTCCTTCTCGCCCTCACCGATCACGACGACGCCGTTCATGGAGACGGTGGACACCAGGGTCCGCATGGCGCGTACCGCCGCGCCGTCGGCGCCGTTCTTGTCCCCACGGCCGACCCAGCGGCCGGCGGCCATGGCGGCGGCCTCGGTGACCCGGACCAGCTCGAGGGCCAGGTTGCGGTCGGGGGCCTCGGGAGAGACCTCGAGCTCGGACGGCAGATGATTGTCGGTCATCGGAACGCACCTTTCTGTACGGCGACGGCCGCAAGTGAAGAGGGTGCTGCGACTCTATCGGTAGGTCGACATATTGAGCAGAGGGGCCCACGTATGAGCAGGCCACCCTGATGCGACCATAGGGGGCGTGGCAGGTATGCGTGGCAAGCAGACAGTGCGCGGGATGTTCCAGTCGATGGCGGTCATCTGCGCCGCAGCGGGCGTGATCTATCTCTTCGTTCCGCACGACGACAAGGCGGACCCGATCAAGCCGGTCGACTACCGGGTCGAGCTGGTGACCGCGCAGCGCGCGGCCCCCTACCCGGTGCTGGCGCCGGAGGGCCTCCCCGGCGGCTGGACGCCGACCTCGGTCGCGTACGACCGCGAGGGCGGCAACGCCTGGCATCTCGGTTTCCTGACGCCGGACCGGCAGTACGTGGCGGTGGAGCAGTCGACGGCGGTGCCGGAGAAGTACGTCGTCGAGGTGACCCACGAGGCGCGGGACACCGGCCGGACGCGGCAGGTGGCGGGCAGGGCCTGGCAGTACTGGGAGGGCCCGAAGTACGACGCGCTGGTCCTGCGCGACAAGGGCGTCACGACGGTCGTGACCGGGACGGCGACCCAGGAGCAGCTCGGGCGGATGGCGGCGGCGCTCCAGCCGGCGAAGAAGGGCTGAAGGGCTGAAGGGCCGGCGGGCGGACTCCGCCCGGCGCGGCCGGCCCGGCGAACGGCGACGGCCCCGGGCACCAGGGGGGATGGTGTCCGGGGCCGCCGGTCGGTGGGCCGTCGGGTCAGACGGTGGTGATGACCTCGTCGTAGGCGAGACGGGGGCTGCGCGGGAACGAGGCGCCCTCGCCCGGCTTGCCGATGTTGACGATCATCAGCGGGGTGTGGTCGCCGTCGAGGAACTCCTTCTGGACGCCCGCGAAGTCGAAGCCCGTCATGGGGCCTGCGGCGAGGCCGGCGGCGCGGATTCCCACGATGAAGTACGCGGCCTGCAGCGCGGCGTTCAGGCCGGCGGCCTGCTCGCGGGCCGGGCGCTCGGCGAAGAACACGTCCTTGGCCTGCGGGAAGTGCGGGAACAGGCTCGGGAGCTCCTCGTGGAACTCGTTGTCGGCCGCCAGGATCGCGACCAGCGGGGCCGACGCGGTCTTGGCCTGGTTGCCCTCCGCCATGTGCGGGATCAGGCGCTCGCGGGCCTCCGCGGAGCGGACCAGGACGACGCGCAGCGGCGACTGGTTGAAGGCGGTCGGCCCGTACTTGACCAGGTCGTAGATCGCCTGGACCTGCTCCTCGGTGACCGGCTCGTCGGTGAAGGTGTTGGCGGTGCGGGCCTCGCGGAAGAGGAGGTCCTGGGCGGCGGGGTCAAGAACGAGGGACATGCTGGTGCCTTTCGGACGTGCAAAGGATCAAGCGATGTGCTCCACCGTACGCCCGAGATAGGTTAACTTTCAACTAAGCGGGGTCGGGGCGCCTCGTGAGACCCCTCACACGCCGGTCCCGGGGGCTCACTCCCCCTGGTCCACCGGGGCCTCCTGCTCGGCCAGCGCCGCGTCCAGACGGGCGCGGACGCCCTCCAGCCAGCGGCGGCACACCTTGGCCAGCTCCTCGCCCCGCTCCCACAGCGCCAGCGACTCCTCCAGCGTGGTGCCACCCGCCTCCAGCCGGCGGACGACCTCGATCAGCTCGTCACGTGCCTGCTCGTACCCGATCGCGGTTTCCGTCGTGTTCGCTGCCATGCGGACCACCCTACGGGCGGGGTACGACAACGTCGGCGGCCACGCGCACGGACAACTCCCCCTCGGCGACCCGCGCCCGCAGCTCCTCGTCCGGTGAGACCTCCTCCGGCGACCGCACCACCGACCCGTCCGCCCGCTGGAGCACCGCGTACCCCCGCTCCAGCGTCGCCGCCGGCGAGAGCCCCACCACGCGCGCGTGCGTGTGCCTCAGCTCGGAGTCCGCCCGGTCCAGCAGGTGGCCCAGGACACGGCGGCTCCGCGCCAGCAGGGCGTCCACCTCCGTCTCCCGCTCCTCCACCATCCGCTGAGGGTGCTCCATGACCGGCCGGGCAAGCGCGTGCGCCAGGCCCCGTTCCTCACGGTCGAGCAGGCCCCGCACCGTGCGCAGCGCCCGGTCGCGCAGGCCCCGCACCCGGTCCAGCTCCTCGCCCACGTCCGGGACGACCTTCTTGGCGGCGTCGGTCGGGGTGGACGCCCGCAGGTCCGCCACCAGGTCCAGCAGCGGGGAGTCCGGCTCGTGCCCGATCGCCGACACCACCGGCGTACGGCACTCGGCGACGGCCCGGACGAGCTGCTCGTCCGAGAACGGCAGCAGGTCCTCCACGCTGCCACCGCCCCGAGCCACGATGATCACGTCCACGTCCGGCAGCTCGTCCAGCTCCTTGACCGCCC
This sequence comes from Streptomyces gobitricini, assembly GCF_039532985.1. NCBI lineage: Bacteria > Bacillati > Actinomycetota > Actinomycetes > Kitasatosporales > Streptomycetaceae > Streptomyces > Streptomyces gobitricini. Next base: position 97,237 of record NZ_BAAASR010000003.1, read on the forward strand.
CCACCACCTGCGGAACGGCGTGGACGCCCTGCACCGCCACGTTCCGCACCTCGAAGCGGACGGCCGGCCACCGCCGCCGTGCGTTCTCCAGCACGTCACGCTCGGCGGCCGACGCGCGGCCGCACACCAGGCCGATCAGCTGCGGCAGGAACGGCACCGGCTTCTTGCGGTCGAGCGCGAACAGCCCCTCCGCGCCCAGGGACCGCTTCAGCATCTCCAGCCGGGCCAGCAGCTCCCCGATCCCCACCGGCTTCATCTCGGTCGCCCGCAGCGACAGCTGCCCGCGCGGGGCGTACCACTCGGGCTTGGCGCGCACCACGACCCGGGCGCCCTCGGCGACCACGTCGGCGACCGCGTCGAACACCTGCCGGTAGCAGGTGACGCTCACGGAGATGTCGTACGACGGGTCGCGCAGCGTCATGAACACGACGCCCGCGCCGGGCCGCCGCGACAACTGGGTGATCTGCCCCTCCACCCAGACGGCACCGAGCCGGTCGATCCATCCCCCGATGAGCCGCGACACCTCACCGACGGGCAGGGGAGCTTCGGCAGACGTATTGAGACCCATGGAGCGAGCGTACGCGCCCGCTACGACAACGCCCCCGCCCCGGCCGGGACAGGTCCGCGCCACGGTCCTGCGCCGGCAGGCGGCTCCGCCGCACCCCTGCCGTGACCGTGCGGCCACGCTCGTGGAGCGCCGCGCCGCCACGTCGGCCTCGCCCGTGTCGCAGGCCCCCAGCCGCCCCCGCGCCCACCGGCCCCCGCCCGCCCGTCCGCGCCCATCGGCCCCCGCCCGGACGCCCGCGGCCGCGCGGCCTACACCGCCCGGTTCCGCCGTCCCCGCCGCACCGCGAGCACCAGCAGGCCCACCGCCAGCCACAGCGCGCCCACCACCAGGGCCGGGGCGGCCGCCTCGACGATGACGGCGACCAGGATCACCGCGCCCACCACCGGCAGCACCACGTGCCTGAGCCGGTCCGGAGGCGCCCCCGTCCCCGACCTCCGTACCGCGAACCACCCCACCACGCTCGCGTGGAGCAGCACGAACGCCGTCAGCGCCCCGATGTTCACCACCGACACCAGGCGGTCCATCCCGTCACCGCGCCGCGCCGCCCACACGGCCGCCACCATCGTGACCGTGGCCGCCAGCAGCAGTGCCACGCGCGGCACGCCCCCATCCGTACGCGCCAGCACGCGCGGCAGCCGCCCGTCGCGCGCCATGGCGAACAGCAGCCGCCCGGCCGCCGCCTGCCCCGCCAGCGCCGCGAACGCCGCGCCGATCGCCTTGCTCGTCGCCACCAGGTCGTGCAGCCACCCGCCGACCGAGGCGTTCACCGCGTCGTAGAACGCCGACCCCTGCCGCGCCGGATCCGCCGCCAGCTCCGCCGACGACACCGGCTCCAGCAGCGCCACCAGGTACGTCTGCGCCACGAACAGCACCCCTGCCAGCGCCAGGCAGCACAGCACCGCCCGCGCCACCTTCGCCGAGCCCCCCGTCACCTCCTCCGCGAACGAGGCGATCGCGTCGAAACCCAGGTACGACAGCACCGCCACGGACACGGCCCCCAGCACCGCGGCCGACGAGAACCCGGCGTCCCCGGTCAGCGGTGACAGCCATCCGCGCTGCGCCCCGTCCCGTACCAGCACCACGACCGCCGACACCACGAACACCAGCAGCACCACGAGCTCCAGCCCCAGCACCGCGAACCCCACCCTGGCGGCCGCCCGCACGCCCCCCAGGTTGAGCAGCGTGGTGAGCACCACCGCGAGCGCCGTCCACACCCACCGGTTGACGGCCGGTACCAGCGCCTCCATGGCGATGCCCGCGAAGAGGTACGCCACAGCCGGGATGAGCAGGTAGTCGAGCATCACCATCCAGCCCGCGACGAACCCCGGACCTTCCCCCAGCCCCTTGCGCGCGTACGCGAAGACCGACCCCGCCTGGGGGGCCACCCGGACCATCTGGGCGTAACTGAACGCGGTGAACGCCATCGCGACCGTCGCCACCAGATAGACCAGCGCGACGGCGCCGTGCGACCGGGCGTCCAGGGTGCCGAAAACGCCGACCGGCGCCATGGGGGCGATGAAGAGCAGCCCGTAGACCACGAGGTCCCGGAAGCCCAGCTCCCGCCGCAGCCCGGTGTGCTCGTCCGTCCTCCGCGTACGGGTGGTGCCGGTCATGCCCCCAGTCTCAGCCGCCCGGCGGATCTCCCGCTCCTTATGAGCGCCCTTACGATGGGGACATGACTGCTACGCCTGCCAGCCCGTCGTCCGACAAGCGCGTCCTCCTCGCCGCTCCCCGTGGCTACTGCGCGGGCGTGGACCGTGCCGTGATCGCCGTGGAGAAGGCTCTGGAGCAGTACGGCTCGCCGATCTACGTCCGGCACGAGATCGTGCACAACAAGTACGTCGTACGGACCCTGGAGAAGAAGGGCGCCATCTTCGTCGACGAGACGGCGGAGGTCCCCGAGGGGTCGATCGTGATGTTCTCCGCGCACGGCGTGGCGCCGACCGTCCACCAGGAGGCCGCCGAGCGCCGGCTCGCGACGATCGACGCGACCTGCCCCCTGGTCACCAAGGTCCACAAGGAAGCGGTCCGGTTCGCGGGGGAGGACTACGACATCCTCCTGATCGGTCACGAGGGACACGAGGAGGTCATCGGCACCTCCGGCGAGGCCCCGGACCACATCACCCTGGTGGACGGCCCGGACGACGTGGAGAACGTGACCGTGCGGGACGAGTCGAAGGTCGTCTGGCTCTCCCAGACCACCCTCTCGGTCGACGAGACCATGGAGACGGTCGACAAGCTGAAGGAGAAGTTCCCGAAGCTGATCTCCCCGCCGAGCGACGACATCTGCTACGCGACGCAGAACCGCCAGACCGCCGTCAAGCAGATGGGCGCCGAGGCGGACCTGGTCATCGTCGTCGGTTCGAAGAACTCCTCCAACTCGGTCCGCCTCGTCGAGGTCGCCCTCGGCGCGGGCGCGAAGGACGCCCACCTGGTGGACTTCGCCGAGGAGATCGACGAGGCGTGGCTGGAGGGCGTCTCCACGGTCGGTGTCACCTCCGGTGCCTCCGTCCCGGAGGTACTGGTCGAGGGCGTCCTGGAGTGGCTGGCGCGGCGCGGCTTCGAGGACGTGGAGATCGTGAAGGCCGCCGAGGAGTCGATCACCTTCTCGCTGCCCAAGGAGCTCCGCCGCGACCTGCGCGCCGAAGCGGCCGCTCTCAGCGAAAAGCAGTGAGCGAAAGGCGGTAACCGTCAGCGCCTCGCCGTAACGTTGAGTCCATGAACGTCTTCGGAGTGGACATCGGCGGGTCGGGGATCAAGGGCGCTCCCGTGGATCTGGAGCGCGGAGATCTGGCCGAGCCCCGCCACAAGGTACTGACACCGCACCCCGCGACACCCGACCGTGTCGCGGGGTGCGTCGCTGAGGTCGTCGAGCATTTCGGCTGGTCGGGCCCGGTCGGCGTCACCTTCCCCGGTGTCGTCACCGGCGCCACCATCCGCACGGCGGCGAACGTCGACAAGGGCTGGGTCGGCGTCGACGCCGCGGCGATGCTGGGTGAACGGCTGGGCGGGATGCCGGTCACCGTCCTCAATGACGCCGACGCCGCCGGAATCGCGGAGATGACCTTCGGCGCGGGACGCGACCGCAAGGGCACGGTGATCATGCTGACCTTCGGTACGGGCATCGGCAGCGCGGTCTTCACCGACGGCGGGCTGGTGCCCAACACGGAGCTGGGGCACCTGGAGCTGGACGGCCACGAGGCGGAGAAGCGCGCGTCGACGAAGGTCAAGGACGACAAGGACCTGAGCTGGGAGGACTGGGCGCAGCGGGTGCGGAAGTACCTGGCCCACGTGGAGATGCTCTTCTCGCCCGAGCTCTTCATCGTGGGCGGAGGCGTCAGCCGCAAGGCGGAGAAGTTCCTGCCGCTGATCAAGGACATCCGCGCCGAGATCGTCCCGGCGGAGCTGCAGAACAACGCGGGGATCGTGGGCGCGGCGATGGCCGCCGCGGCCCGCTGAGGCGCCGGAGGCCGGAGGCCGGAGCGCCGGAGACCGGACCGCCGGCGCCGAACACGACCCGGGCGGTGGGGCGGACGGGCGGCCGTGCCCGGGCGGCCGGAGCGTCAGCGCTGGGTGGCCCGGGCGGCGGTCGTGGTCCGCTGCCGCCGCCCCATCTGCCGCACCTTGCGTACGGAGGCGATGAGGCCCGCCACCAGCGTGCCGCCGTACAGCCAGCCGGCGTGCACGGCGAGCGTGGTGACCACCGCCATGATCCGGCCGCCCAGACCGCCGGTGCCCCCGGCGATCGGTACGACGCCCGCGGCGAACGCGATGGGCACGCTGATCGGCGCGGTGACCAGGTCGGCCTCCCGTACCCACAGCGCGGTCAGGGCGCTGACGGGCAGGAAGAGCAGCCCGTACACCAGCGGGGAGCCGTCGAGGAGCAGCCGGTCGAGGCAGCCGAGCAGGAACATCGTCGCGGCGGCGAACAGCCCGGCGCCGAGTCCGGTCAGGCGGGGCGCGGGCAGCCTGCGCAACGCGAGCACCACGGGCGGCACGGCCCGCCCCCGGGGCCGGCCACCCGGCCGCCGGGGCCGACCGCCGGGCGTGCCGGGCCCGCCGGACGAGCCCCCCGTGCCGCCGGCCCGGCCACCGGGCGCGGCCTTGCCGCCGGGGGGCCGGGCGGGAGACCGCGCCGGACGTGTCCCGACGGGGCGGGTACCCGTGCCGTCGATGAGCGCGCCCTGCGGCACGGCGCCCGGGGCCGCGGGGGCCACGGGGGCCACGGGGGCCGTCGGGCCCGCCGGGGCCTGCGCCCGCTGCCGGCGCTGGGGGGAACTGTTCCTGTGCTGCTCCACCCGCACAACGTAGGTCGGAATGGGCCGGGAGTCCGGCATGGGACACGCACTTTGAGTGACCTTGGCCAAGAGTTCGCCCAACGGCCGCCGTCACTGCCCGCTCCGCCACGCCCGTAAACTGGGGGGTCGGCCCACCATCCTCACTTCTAGGGAAGTCGCCAACGTGTCGCTCACGATCGGAATCGTCGGCCTGCCGAATGTCGGCAAGTCGACCCTGTTCAACGCCCTGACCAAGAACGACGTGCTGGCGGCCAACTACCCGTTCGCCACCATCGAGCCGAACGTCGGCGTCGTCGGCGTGCCCGACACCCGTCTCACCAAGCTGGCCGAGATCTTCAGTTCGCAGCGGGTCCTCCCGGCCACGGTCGACTTCGTCGACATCGCGGGCATCGTTCGCGGCGCGAGCGAGGGTGAGGGCCTGGGCAACAAGTTCCTGGCGAACATCCGCGAGTCGGACGCGATCTGCCAGGTCATCCGTGCCTTCAAGGACGAGAACGTCGTCCACGTCGACGGCAAGGTCTCGCCGAAGGACGACATCGAGACGATCAACACCGAGCTGATCCTCGCCGACCTCCAGACCATCGAGAAGGTCCTGCCGCGCCTCCAGAAGGAGTCCCGGATCAAGAAGGACGTCGCGCCGAAGGTCGCGGCGGTCGAGGCGGCCAAGGAGATCCTGGAGAGGGGCGACACCCTCTTCTCGCAGGGCATCGTCCAGGGCTCCGAGAAGGCCGAGCTGCTGCACGACCTCCACCTGCTCACCACCAAGCCGTTCCTCTACGTCTTCAACGTCGACGAGGACGAGCTCACGGACGACACCTTCAAGGACGAGCAGCGCGCCCTGGTCGCCCCGGCCGAGGCGATCTTCCTCAACGCCAAGCTGGAGGCGGAACTCGCCGAGCTCGACGACGAGGACGCCATGGAACTCCTCCAGTCCGTCGGCGCCGAAGAGCCCGGCCTGGCCACCCTGGCCCGCGTCGGCTTCGACACCCTGGGCCTCCAGACCTACCTGACGGCCGGCCCCAAGGAGTCCCGCGCCTGGACGATCAAGAAGGGCGCGACGGCCCCCGAGGCGGCCGGTGTGATCCACACCGACTTCCAGAAGGGCTTCATCAAGGCCGAGGTCATCTCCTTCGCCGACCTCGTCGAAACCGGCTCGGTCGCCGAGGCCCGCGCGGCGGGCAAGGCCCGCATGGAGGGCAAGGACTACGTCATGCAGGACGGCGACGTGGTGGAGTTCCGCTTCAATGTGTAGCGGGTGACTTAGCGTCACTCCGCTGACCTGGCAAACATGCAGGTCAGAGAGGGCCCAGCTCTTCGGAGGCGGGCCCTTTCTACTTTCCCGTGCTGGGATGGTGCTGGGTTGGGATGAGGACTCCCGTGCCGAGTTCCGCACGGCGTGCCTCGTGGCGGACGTGAGGTGGCGATTGCTGCGTCGGTCGGCAGGTGTGGACGGAGGAGGCGCCTCGGCTGCTGGCACTTGCTGGTGTCGCGTACGCGCAGGCGATCGAGCATGCGTGACTGGGCGCCGGCTTCGACCTGTGTGAGGGTGCTGGGTATGGGTGCTCTGCCGGGAGGTGCACCCGGCTCAGAGATATCCAGAGGCATTGCCCCGCGTGAAATGGTCGCAGCGTCGCTAGCCTTGTGCTGCTGTCCCCCTGATGCCGGCAGATGTCAGACGTCTTTGATCCGTACGCGATCACCGCACAATTTCGACCAGTCGTCGCGATCCGAGGTCAGTACGAGGACGGGTGCCGGGGAGCGAAGCGCCATCGCGGTGACGAGGGCATCAATGGCGTACTTGTGGCCATGTAGGCCGCCGGCGTCGCTCAGCAGTTGCACCGAGGTGAGGCTGTCCGCCTGGGTGACGTCTTGGACCTGAAGGCGGGAGAGGAGCCAGCGCAGCCGGGCGGTATCCGTCTTCCCGTAGTCGGCCTCCACCACCGTCAGGGCCGACACGAGGACGGGCACGCCCACGCGCCGAGCAGCCTCGATCCGGATGATCATCTGGCGGTCGTTACGCAGCAGCAGCGACAGTGCCTGGGAGTCGAGCACCAGGGACCTGACCGCGGGTTCCTTCACGCGGCGCTGTCGTTCGACGCGTAGGGCGCTGGTGCGTCACCGAACAATTCGCTCTGCGCGGCCTGCACTTCGGCCTCGCTCAACGGCTCGTGCTCGTCTTCGTAGGCGGCCACGATCTCGGCGAGGCCGTCCATGGCCAGCTGATGCCGTACCGCCGCCGTTACGTACGCGGACACGCCGCGCTTGCCGGTACGTGTGCGCAGAGCACCGAGGAGCTCCGAGGGCATCGAGACGGAGATGTTCTCCGTGCCGCCGGGGCGGGGTGACTTCATGGGATCAATCTAGTACAGAAATTATTACAGCGCCGAGGTTCTGTGCGGCTTGCATGCTTGACGCATAGTGTTGGCGCTCTGGATCTTCTTGTGCTGTGTCGAGAATCCCGTGCTGGGATGGTGCTGGGGTGCGCCCACAGAACCGCAGGTCAGGCCGGTTGTGGGGGAGTTCCGCTTCAACGTGTGAGCGGATCGTTGCCATGCGCTAGGTGACTCGTCAAGTGCGCAGACGGTAGGGGGCGACCTCCGAGGAGGTCGACGCCTACGTCACGTCGTCACCGTGCCGGATGGGTGCTGGGGAACCTGGCGCTGAGTCAGTTGGAGTCAGGTGCCGTAAACGGTGGAGCGATGTCCGACGTGAATGACCCAGACCACCAGTTCTCCGTTGTCGATCGTGTAGACGACGCGGTAGTCGCCGACTCGCAGCCGGCGACGCTCGGGCTGGGACACCAGAGCGGTGGTGTTGAAACCGAGGGGGTCGCTCTCCAGCTCGGTCAGCTTGGCCAGGATGCGGAGCGCCATGTCGCGGGGGATCTTGCGTAGCTCCGCCTGGGCTTCGGGTCGGAAGGCGGTGCGGTACTCACTCACCGCGTGCCAGCGTCTCCCTCATGATGTCCTCGATCGGGATGCCGGGCGCCGGGTTGGCCATGCGCTTGTCGATGATCCGGTTGATCTCGCGCTCTTCCCATTCCTGGTACTTGCGCAGCACCTCGATGGACACCACTGCGGCGACTTCCTTGCCTCGGCGCGTGATGACCGTGGGTACGTCGTCGCGGTCCGCGCGCTCCACGACCTCGGCCAGGTGGGCGCGCACGTCGCGGATGGACTCTATGGGCAGCGGCTGTGTCATGAGCCCAAGGGTACCGAGTGTCGCATGTGTACACAACGTCCACGGCGCCTCTGTGGCGCTCTGTCGCTCACGCTGGTTGCGCTGGTTGTGCGCGCACCGTGCTGGATTGGTGCTGAGATTTCCCGAAGAACCGCCGGACCCCTGAATCTTTCGACAGGTGGCCGCTCCGCCCGGGAGTGCTGATAGTGGTACGTTATCCAGTACCGCTACTGGGAAGGGCAGGTCATGTCCATAACTGCGAGCGAAGCCCGCAAGGCGCTCTTTCCGCTGATCAAGAAGGTCAACGACAACCACGAGGCCATCGAGATCGTCTCCAAGCACGGTAATGCGGTGCTCGTCTCGGCCGAGGACTATGCGGCGCTACGTGAAGGCTCCTACCTCCTGCGCTCTCCAGCGAACGCTCGCCGGTTGCTCAAGGCGTACGAGAACGCTCTGACCAACATCAACGTGTCCGAGCGGGAGCTGATCGACCCCGACTCGCCGGATGCGGCACATGAGGGTGCCGGATGAGGCTCGTCTTCGAGGGCCAAGGCTGGGAGGACTATACGTCCTGGCTCAAGCACGACCGCAAGATGCTCGCTCGTATCAACAAACTTATCGAGGACGTCAGGCGTGATCCCTTTTCGGGAATCGGCAAGCCTGAGCCGCTTAAGTACCACTTGCCGGGGGCCTGGTCGCGACGGATCGATGACGAGCACCGCCTCGTCTACCTGGTGACGGACAAGGAGATTGTCATCCTCGCCGCCCGGTACCACTACTGATCGGTGAGCGATCGGTCTGGCTCTTTGCGCGATATCGCGATCTGCCCTAAGGGCTCATTTTCGATTCTCCGTTTCTCATGGCTGCGAGGACTGGCGAGCGGGGGCGGGCGGACCAGGGAATGGTCTTGCCCGAGTCCCAGGGCAGCAAAAGGCCCCCCTGTCGCGGTGTGCGGCGAAGGGGAGCCTCGTAGAGCCGACCGTTTACCGGATTAGATTCCGTTCTGGTCGTCCTCGTCCCATGAGCGGGGTTCGGCGGGCCGGCGCGGGCTGTGTGAAGAGTCCCAGAAGTGGGGAGACTGCGTGCCGTCCTCGCTCGTCTCCCACCTGTCCTGGCCCCGGTCCCATTCGTTTGCGCTGCTCTCCGCCGTCCTCGGCGTGAACGTGCTCGCACCCGGGTCCACGTCCGTATCGGTGAACGGCGGGCCTCCCGGGGCCGGGGGACGGGGCGACCAGGCACCCGTGGTGTTCCCCTCGCCCGAAGGCTCATCCTCCGGGCCCTCGTCGGGGGCCAGGCCAAAGACCCGCCTGATCTCGTCGGCGGCCTCGTCCAGCCCTTCCGATTTCAAGAACCGCATCACGCGGTGTGCGAGCACCGTGTGCCCGTCCATGTCCGGCTTCAGGCCCGCTTCCGTCAGCAACAGGCGCAGTCGATCCGAGACCCCTACTTCCTCCTCGCGGTCGAACACCCCTCCTCCGTGGCCGTCCCCGCCCCACAGCGGGCCCCCGACAGTCGCTTCGTCCCGCGCGCCCACGGGTGGGACGAGCAGGTGGCGGAAGAGCTCGGGCACCTCCTCGTCGTTGGCCGCCGCCGCGACCCGGGCGAGCGGGCCGATCATGTCGACCGCCTTCTCGATCTCGTTCTCGTGGCGGGCGAGCCACCACACCACCGCGCTGCCCGCGCTCTTGAGCACGTCGTCACCGAGGTAGCGCCGCTTGTTGCGCTCGTGCTGTCGCTCGTACTCCCAGATCTCCTCGTCCTTGCGAAGGTCGTTCAGCTTTCGCAGGCGTTCGCGGTCGGCGGGGGCGAGGGTCAGCGTCACATCGGCCGCCATAGCCTTCACCCTTCCGCTCAGGTCCGGGAGCAAGATGCCCAGCTGCCCCTCCAGGAGGTACCGCGCGAAGCTCGCCCGGTCGGGTTCCTCGTGGCGGACGACCGCCAGGGCCCGGCTGACGACCGAGGACGCGGCGAGGGCCGGGGAGGCGCTGTCGGACCGGCCGGCGTGGTCGGGGACCGGCTTCCACCACACGGTGGCGGAGAAGAGGAAGTCGTAGCCGTCCGTCGCGCTCGGCAACGCCGCGTCGATCACCCGTGTCTCCTGGTACGGCTGCTCCGTCGGTGCCGCGGGCGGCTCGGGTTCCCCGGGCTCGTCCGGGTCGGCCGACGCGCGGCCACCGCTGAGGACCGTCATCACGAGCAGGAGGGAGCCGGAGGCCGTGACCATGGACATGAAGCCCCACAACCACGCCGACCAGTGCAGAAAGCTTCCGAGCACAACCGGTGCGAGGCCGCAGAGAGCGACGAACAGCAGGCTGGGAGAACGGTGTTTCATCGTTCCTCTTCCGTGGTCCGTGGTTCGGCGCCCGCACGCTCCGTACTCTCCGTGCGGGCGTACTGCGCGTGGTCGATGTGCTGCCAGAAGAGGGTGGCGACGGCTGCCCGGGACGGGTGGCGCGCGGGCCGTGCCCAGTCGCAGGCGATGACGTAGAGGCGGTGGAGAGCGGCCGTGCGGCCGTGCGTCGCCCCGACCATCACGTCCAGCGCCATCTCCTGCGTACGGTCGTCCGCCACGGTGTCCAGCCAACTGCTCACCAGCGGGTTCCAGAGATCCGTCGGCGGTTGGGAGAACACCGTCTTCCAGCCCAGGAACAGGTCCGACCAGCGGGGCGGGTACGGTGCTCGGTCGCTCCTCAACAGCTCTGTGAGCAGGCGGAGATGGAGATCTCCCCCGGGTGGCCCCCGACGCGTCCGGTCCCGCAGGCGGTCGATCAGCAGCCGGTAGAGCCGACGGTCGCGGCTGGCGAGGTCGAGAAGCGCTTCCCGGGCCCCGTGCGCTGCCTCCCCCCTCCGTACGGCGAGGTGGTGGAGTCGCACCATCGCTTGATCCGGGTGCGTCGCGCCGATGCTCTGGCGACAGGCGGTCGTGATGACACGGGCCAGGCCGTCCGGCAAGGAGCCGGGCCTCGCGACGCACTCGTACATCCGCCTGCGGAACCATCCCCCGAGGTTCTCGTGGCTGAGACCGAGTTCGAGGGCCGTCACGGCTCGCGGATCGCCGGACGCCTTGGCCGCGCGGTTCGCCCAGCGCGCCGCGAGGTCGAAGAGGTGGTCCGGCCGCCCAACAGCCAGAGACCGCTCGCCGAAGCGGACGACGACGTCCACCTGGTCGGCGGTGGTCAGGCCGTCCAGCCCGGCGGCACAGTCGATCCAGTCCCTGAGGTCGTCGCGTACCCCGGGGAAGTTCGCCCAGAAGTACGTCCGTACCGCGTCGGCGTAGGCCAGCCGCTCGAAGCGGAGCCGTCCGTCCGGGGCCCGCTCGATCCCCAGCCCTTGCAACCGCTCTCCGAAGTCCGTCCGCGCGAACTCGGAGGTCACCTCCTCCTTGTGCCCCACCTTCTTCATCAAGCTTTGCCATGCCTCATAGACGGTGTCGGCGCGAGCCCCCTCGAACACTGCCGCCGCGAGCAGCAAGGCCCGCTCGGGCACGGTGCGGACTGCGATCATCTGCCGACCCACCTCACCGGCACGGTCGGTCACCGCGTGTAGCGCCTGGTCGAGCCATCCCGAGAAGTCGGTGCCGAACCGGCCGCTGTCGCGGGCGGCCTTCACCAGCCCCGCGAGCCGCGCCAGTTCCCGCATGGGGGAGCGGTCACACAGGCGCTGGAGGTCGGCGCTCCCCAGGTCCGTAGGGTGGAAGGCCATCCGGTCCATGCGGAGGTACCGGGTGACGACGGCGATGCCCCGGGGGCGCTCCAGCTTCACCATGTGCGGTTCGAAGTCTGGTGCATGGGCGTGCTCCATGACCGACGGCAGGACGACGACCATGTGGGCCCCCGCCTCCTGGACCTTTGACCGGTGTACGGCCAGACGGCGCTGGGCCTTGGTGTACTCCTCTTCATCGGTGATCCCGGAGAGGTCGAGAAGGAAGCGGTCCCCCTCACCGGGGGCGAGTGGCTTCTCGTTCCTGTCCTCGTCCTTGGCCGTGGCGGGAAGCTCCTCGACCCGAGCCCTCTCCTCGTCGGCGCTCCCGTCCTCACCGAACCCGTGCAGCAGCATGATCGCCGCCGCTCGGCGGCCACTGCCGGGCGGTCCCTCCAACAGCACCACCGATCCCGGTTTCTCCAAGTGGTCGACCGCAATGCGGTAGCCCCTGGGGGGAACGAACCGGTCGGCCAGGCGCACCCGGTCCTCGCGGGCGATCCGGAGGTACTCGACCCCTTTGCGAATCGTCCAGTCCGTGCCGGCGCCGTAGAAGACGTACTGGTGCCCCTCGCCGTTGTTCACCGGGGCGCGCGGATCGTTGACGGTGACGCGGTCCTGCCCGGTCATCGCCCGTCGTCCGAGCGCCGGCGCTCGCGCTCGAAGCGCTGGTGGACCGTACCGCTGTTGTCGCCAGCCGTGAACTGGACCCCGGTGTTGTCGCCCTCGAAGTGAGGCGCGTTGTACTGGTGGCCCCGGCCGGTGTTCACGGGACCCTGCGGCTCGTTGACGAAGGTGCCGGACAGGTCTCCGTTGAGGTTACCGATGCCGCCGCGCACGCGCTGTTCGACGTCACGCGTCCGCATCCTGGTGTGCCCGGAGTCCCGGGCCGACTTCTCGCGGGACTTCGCCTCCGTCCGCTCCCGCGCCGCACTGGCGTCGCGGTCCTCCTCTCCCAGGCCGGGCAGCAGCCGGGCGAGGGTGTCCCCGAGCGCCGTCAGGTCCGACTCGGCGTTGCGGTGGTCGAACCGCCTGTACTGGCAGTCCGCGAGCTCCAGCAAATCGTCCGGAAGGACGGTCCGGTCGATCCGCGTGGCCTTTCCGACGAGCACGGGGATCACCAGGATCCCGCGGTCGAGCGCGGTCTGGATCTCGCGACGGGTCCAGTCCTGCTCGGCTTCCAGGGCGGGGCGGCCGTCGGGCCCCCGCACCTCCGCCCAGCGCGGGCCGATCACTACGAGGAGGGCTTGGCACCCCTCTACGGCCCTGATCAGTTCCACCGGGAAACGGCGTCCGGGCTCGATCGAGTTGCTGGCGAAGAAGATCCGCTCGTTGCCGAACCTCCGGGCGAGGTCCCGAGCGATCATGGTCGCGGCGGATTCCTCGTCGCCTGTCCGGTAGTTGACGAAGACGTCGGGCATGAAGGTTCCCTTCGTGGGAGAAAGACGGGTGAACGGGCACGGCGCTGTGGAGCGGGGTCCCGGTTCACCCGAGCCATGAGGTACCGACCGTGTGACGGCATGGCGCGTCCACGGGAGGGCATGGGATGAAGGGGCACCGCCTGTGCGCCACCGGCCGCGTACAAACCCGAAAAAGCCGGGGGCGCGATGCGACGCGTCGGGCGGAGATCAGAGAGCCCGCCGGGGATCGTGGGATGTGGAAGGCCGGAAGGCCGGAAAGACCGGGTGGTCCGGGCGGCTCGAGTCCGTGTCGGTCGTGGGGCGGCTGTCAGCCGTGCGCGGGGGCGAGTGTGCGTGCCAGCGCGGGCTGCAGGTCACGCACGGCGCGGCTGCTCCGAAACCGGGACAGTTCTCGTGCGAGACGCCGGACGTCACTGTTCACTGTCGCCGAGGGTACGGCCGGCATCACTCCCAGGAGATCCCCGGCGATCGCGCACGCGTGCTCGACCTCCCCGGAGGCGGCATGGGCCAGGGACCTGCGGAAGCCGTACCGGGCGCGGGTACGCAGCGCGTGAGGCGGGAGGCGGCGGTACTCCCGATCGAGTACCTCGGCGGCGGCCTTGGGGCGCCCGAGGTCGTGCAGGCACCAACCGGTCGACATCGCCGCCGGATCGCTTACGTGGGAGGTGCCGATCACGGGCTCGGCGCCGTTGCGGGCGCCATCGTCGGCGAGTAGTTCCCGCGCTCTGTCGAGGCTGCGGAGGCAATCGACTTCGTTGCCGGCAAGTGCGTGCCCCTGGGCCTCCCGTTGGGCCGCGAGTCCCCGGATGCGCGGCGGGAGCTCGCTGCCCTGGGCGCGGCGGGCCAGGGCGATGGTGCCAGTGGCGTCCCCGCCGTACATCGTGACCAGGGCGCGACGTACCAGTGCGTAGGAACGGAGGTACGGGTCACCCCCGGCGTGCGCCAGTTCGGCGGCCTCGCCCGTCCAGCCGAGTGCCGCGTCGCTGTCCCCGGCCTCCTGGGCCATCCAGCCGGTGAACTCCGCGAACCGCGAGGCGAGGAGGAGCGCGGCGGCCCGGGAAGCGGACCGGGCGTCGGAGGCCAGACCGGCGATCACACGGGTCTGCGTCTCCAGCAGGGGCAGCAGGATCTTGGGAGCGGTGGACTGACCGAGCTTCCGCAGCTGGTCGAACTGCATGCGGTAGGAGGCCAGGAGGGGTTCGTCGGCGGAGGACAACGCCTGACCGCCGAGTTTGAGGCCGAGGTCGATCAGTGCTCCCGTACCCGCCGAGAGGACCGCCCGGCGCCCGACGAGCCAGCGGCTCGGGCCGGCGGAAGCTTCGGCGGTGCTCGAATCCGAGTCCGCTTCGGGGCGGGTGACCAGGCGCTGCAGCTCGCCGTCCGCGCCGAGGAAGGCGTCGCACCGCCGGGCCAGTTCGGGGGACGCGGAACGCTCCCCGCGCTCGACCTTGCTGAGGTGTCCCTTGTCGTAATTGAGCGCCACGGAAAACTCGGTCAGCGTCAGCCCCGCTTCCACTCGTAAACGGCGAAGTTCCGGGCCGAAACCTAAAGTCGTGCTCATAATCAACCTCCCCTTGGATAGCGACCACGAGAGCCGTCCGCCCTCACGAGAGCCGTCGTCCGACGGTCAGGTCGACGCAAAGCCGGACGGTGAACACCCGCTGTAACGACGTCGTTTCGCTTCGCGTCTTAAAGTGAGTCTGGCACGACGCGCGTCTGGAGAATCGGGGTTCGCTGGTGTTGCCCGTTGCCTCTTTCGTTCTCCGTTGTTCCCTGCCCACCCCTCGGTGTGGCCGGGATCGTCCATGATCGGGACGAAATGGTCGAGAATGACAGGATCACGAGCGGGCCCGGCCGTTCACGAAGTCGCAGCGCTCGATTGCGTAGTCGTAGTCGGTCTCCTCGGGTGCCGGAACGGCATCGGTCACCTCTCCGGGTGTAGGTCGGTACGGTCGTGCTCGGATGGCTGACGCCTCGTCACCTGTCCTCATCCGGTGGTTATCCGTACCGTGCTGGGGTTGCGTTGGGATGTCGCGGGGAGCGCCGTCTGCCGCGCCCGGTAGCCGTAAGGGCTGATCGGTGTCCGATTTCCTGGCCGTCTTCCCCATCTCGATCGAGGGCCCTGGGGGCACCTTGGGTTGCGATGTCGCGCGAAGGCGGGGCCTCGCCGGGGTAACCGGCAGTGTGGGCGCGGCTGGATGCGCTGGACCGCGATGGGCTGCTGGCGGTGTGCGCCCCGACCGAGTACGAGGTTCTGTACTCGGCGCGCGGAAGGCCCGAGGCGCTGCGGCTGCGCACCCTGCTCCGTGGGTTCGACGGCCTGCCCTGCGATGACGAAGAGTTCGATCGGGCGCCGGAGATCCAGGTCCTGGCCCTGAGCGCCGGCTTTCATCGGGCGCTGTCGCTGGCCGACGTCCTCATCGCGGCGACTGCCGAGCGGCATCGGGCCACGGTCCTGCAATACGACGGCGACTTCGACATGATCGCTTCGGTCGGCGGGCTGCAAGCCGAGTGGGTCGTGGAGCCCGGCACCGCCGACTGAGCCGGGGAGACGGATGCCGTGCCAGGTATGCCACGGCAAGTGAAGTCGGGATCCGCTCGGCCGGAGCCGGAGCCGGAGCCGGAGCCGGAGCCGGAGCCGGAGCTTCGAGCACCCGTCTGCCGGCGTCCGCGGACGCCGGGTAGCGTCCTTGGCGTCGACGTTGTCGCCGCTCCGGCCCGCCGTCGTGGGGGCACGCTCCGTGCGTCACACGGAGAGGGTGACCTCGTGGATCTCGTCGGCGGCGTGGCCCGTGCGTTCGTGGACGCGCTGCACCGCTTCGGGCGAGGGGCCGGTGGACAGGCAGTACACCGTGCCCGACTCAGGGTCGGCCCAGGCGTGCTCGAAGTGCACCCCTTCTTCCTTCTCTATGGCCAGGTCCGCCTGGTGGGCCTGGTTCAGCTGCTGGGACGTGATGCCCTTCATCCCGTGGTGGACGTCCATGTACGTGCCCATGGCTTCCGCACCTCCGGCCTGCTGTTCGTTCTCGGCCCCTCTTCCATGCTGCACCCGCGGGAGCCGGGCGGCGCGGCGTCCGGTCAGCGGGCGGCCAGGCCCGTCTTCGCGCCCGCGCCGCACAGGGGGACCACCGCGCTGCCGGTACGCGGTGCGGCGCTGATCGCCGCCCAGCAGGCCACGCCCGTCGACTCGACGAACAGCCCGCGGGCGGCCAGGTCGAGCTGCGCGGTCCGGATCTGCGCCTCTGTCACGGTGAGGAAGGTACCGCCCGACTCGCGGACCGCCCGGAGGATCTGGCGGGCCCGCGGGGGGTCCGGGATGGCGATGCCCTCGGCGAGGGTGGGGCGCACCGGCGCGGAGGCGGTCAGCTCGTCGGCGCCCGCGCGGAACGCCTCCGCCAGCGGTGCCACCGCCTCCGCCTGCACGGCCACCAGGGCGGGGCGGGACCGGATCAGGCCGTGCTCGTACAGCTCGGCGGTGGCGAGGGCCGCGCCCAGGAGCAGGGTGCCGTTGCCCACGGGGACGACCAGGGTGTCCGGCAGCCGCCCGCCGAGGTCCTCCCACAGCTCGTACACGTACGTCTTCGTGCCGTGCAGGAAGTACGGGTTGAAGACGTGCGAGGCGTAGAAGGTGCCCGGTTCGCCGGCCGCCTCGCGGGCCGCCCGCGCCGCGGCCTCGCGGTCCCCGGGTACGACGACGAGCCGCGCCCCGTGCGCGCGGATCTGCTCCAGCTTCTTCGGGGAGGTGCCCTCGGGGACGTACACCGCGCAGTCCAGCCCCGCGCGGGCGCAGTACGCCGCCATGGCGGTGCCCGCGTTGCCGCTGCTGTCGGCGATCACGCGGCGTGGGGCGAGGCGGCGGGCGAGTTCCGCGAGCATCACGGCGCCGCGGTCCTTGAACGACAGGGTCGGCATCAGGAAGTCGAGTTTGGCCGAAACCGTGTCGGTGAGCCGGACGAGCGGAGTGCGGCCCTCACCGAGGGAGCAGTGGGGATCGGAGAGCGGCAGCGCCTCCTCGTAGCGCCACAGCGAACCGGTCCGGCCGGAGAGCGACGCCAGGGACACGGGCGCGGCTCGGTAATCCAGGTCCCAGGGGCCCTGGCATTCGCGGCAGCGCCAGGTCAGCGCCGATACGGATGATCGCGCACCGCATCGGGGGCACAGGTAGCTCGCCGACATGGTCATGAAGGCCAGCATGTCATTTGTGCGGCGGGGCTGTTACCGGCGCGTCAGAACCCTTGTGGGATTCCTATGGATCGGTCAATCTTTCGCTCGGCAGGCGAATTCCGGCAACGCCGCGTACCCAGCGGCGCTGTTTGTCATGCACCTGCTAAAACCCCCACAGTAGCGCACCACCAATGAGGAGGACCCCTCACATGTCAGTGATGCGTACCCCGCGGCGAAGACTGGCCGCAGCCGGCGCCACCGTCGTCGCCGCCCTCGCGCTCGGCACCCTCTCCGCCCTCCCGGCCACCGCGGCCGCGGCCGCCCCGGAAGGTGTGATCGAGAACGCCGGAGCCCCCGGCGCCGTCGCGGGCAGCTACATCGTCACCCTCGACGAGTCGGCCGCCGACGCGGAGTCGAAGGCGGGCAAGGCCGTCGCCGCCCGCTACGGCGCGAAGATCCAGAGGACGTACACCTCCGCCCTGAACGGCTACGCCGTCGAACTCTCCGAGGCCCAGGCCAAGAAGCTCGCCGCCGACCCGGCCGTCGACTCGGTCGTGCAGAACCGCGTCTTCACGATCAACGGCACGCAGCCGTCCCCGCCGTCCTGGGGCCTGGACCGGATCGACCAGCGTGCCCTGCCGCTCGACCGGAGCTACACCTACCCCGAGCCTGCGGGCGAGGGCGTCACCGCGTACGTCATCGACACCGGAGTACGCATCACCCACAGCGACTTCGGCGGGCGGGCCACCTACGGCTACGACGCCATCGACAACGACAACACGGCGCAGGACGGCCACGGTCACGGCACGCACGTCGCCGGCACCGTCGCCGGGTCCTCCTACGGTGTGGCCAAGAAGGCCAGGATCGTCGGCGTCCGCGTCCTGAACAACTCCGGCTCCGGCACCACCGCCCAGGTCGTCGCCGGTATCGACTGGGTGACCAGGAACGCCGTCAAGCCGGCCGTGGCCAACATGAGCCTGGGCGGCGGCGTCGACTCCGCCCTCGACACCGCCGTACGCAACTCCATAGCGAGCGGTGTCACCTACGCCATCGCCGCGGGCAACGACGGCCGTGACGCGTCCAACTCCTCGCCGGCGCGGGTCGGCGAGGCCATCACGGTCGGCTCCACCACCAACACGGACGCCCGCTCCAGCTTCTCCAACTACGGCAGCCTGGTGGACCTGTTCGCGCCCGGCTCCTCCATCGCTTCCGCCTGGAACAACAGCGACACCGCGACCAGCACCATCTCCGGTACGTCGATGGCCACGCCGCACGTCGCGGGCGCGGCCGCCCTCTACCTGGCGAACAACCGCACGGCCACCCCGGCGCAGGTCGCCACCGCGCTCACCTCGTCCGCCACCACCGGCGTGGTGAGCAACCCGGGCACCGGCTCCCCGAACCGCCTGCTGTACGTCGGTGACGGCGGCACCACGCCGCCGCCCGGCAAGCGCTTCGAGAACACCGCCGACTTCGCGATCAACGACAACTCCACCGTCGAGTCGCCGGTCACCGTCAGCGGTGTGGCGGGCAACGCCCCGTCGGCCCTCCAGGTGCCTGTGAACATCGTCCACACGTACATCGGTGACCTCCAGGTGCAGTTGGTCGCTCCTGACGGCACCGCGTACACGCTCAAGGGCTATGGCACCGGCGGCAGCGCCGACAACATCAACACCACGTACACGGTCAACGCCTCCTCCGAGACCGCGAACGGAACGTGGAAGCTGCGCGTGAGCGACAACGCGAACTACGACACCGGGAAGATCGACTCCTGGGCCCTGCAGTTCTGAGCGTTGAGCGAGTGAAGAGGGGGGCGGTCGTCACCATGGCGACCGCCCCTCCCTTGTGGGGGAGAGCGAGCCGCTTCCCCTGCCTCACCCGCATACCGCCTCCTGTCGCCGACCGCGTACGATGCGCCAGCCGCAAGCGCATTCGATTCGCCTCGCCCCCGACAGGAGCACCGAGAGCCGTGGAACCGTCCTCCCAGGGAGCGCCTGAGAGCAGCCCGCCCCAGGGAACCCCCCACGGGGCCCCGCGCGGAGTCCCGCAGGGCGCCCCGCAGGGCTGGCCCCCGCCGCAGCAGCCGTATCCCCCGGCGTCTCCGCCGTTTCGCGGCATGCCCGGACCGCCGCCGCCCTCGGCGAACGTCAACGGCCTCGCCATCGCCTCCCTGGTCACCGGCATCGTGTGCCTGCTGCCGCCGCTCGGCATGGTCCTGGGCGCACTCGCTCTCGGGCGGATGAGGAAGCGGGGCGAACGGGGCAGGGGCATGGCCATGACGGGCATGGCCCTCTCCCTGGTCAGCACGCTCCTGGTGGTGGCCGGAGCGACCACCGGGGCGTTCCGCGACGTCTACGACGGCATGCGGGAGGCCGCCGACGAGGCGTCCCGTACGCGCTCGGCCTTCGACCTGCGCAAGGGGCAGTGCTTCAACAGCCCGGGTGGCGCGGCCGGGACGGAGGCCCTCGACGTCACCCTCGTCGACTGCGCCGAGCCCCACGACGGCGAGGTGTCCGGGAGCTTCAGGATCACCGAGTTCGAGGAGTGGCCCGGCGACAAGCCCATCGAGCCGGCCGCAGAGCGGCGCTGCGAGGTGCTGAACAGCGCCTACGCGCTGGACGGCTGGGCTGTCCCGGACAACGCGTGGATGTACTACTACCAGCCCAGCAAGGAGAGTTGGGCGATCGGCGACCGGGTGGTGACCTGCGCCTTCGCCGCCGACAAGGGCAAGCTCGCCGGGTCGGTGCGCAGCGACGAGGAGACCCTCGACGAGCACCAGGTCGCCTTCCTGAAGCAGGTCAACCGGATCGACGCGGCCCTCCTGGAGGAGCCGGAGGCCGATGTCGAGGAGGACCGGCAGGCCAACGTGGCGTGGGCCCGGAAGGTGTCGGCGACGCTGAGCGGAACGGCCGCGAGTCTGCGGGCCCACCCGTGGCCGTCCGCTGCGCGGCAGCCGGTGGCGGATCTGGTCGCGGAGCTGGAGGCGGCCCGGAAGCACTGGGTGAAGGTGGCGGCCGCCACGGACCCGGACGCCTTCTGGGAGCACTACGCACCCGCGTACGACGCCCTCCCCGCCGACCTGGGGCTGAAGGCGCGCGGGGCTCTGAAGCTGGATGTCACACCGCCGGCGGACAGTGCGGGCGGCGCGGACAGCGCGGGCGGCGCGGACGGCATGAACGGCGCGGACGGCATGGACGGCGCGGACAGTGCCGGTGGGGCGGGCGGCTCCTGAGCGGTGTGGGCGGGGGCCGGGGCCTGGATCGAGGGCCTGGATCGAGGGCCGGGAGCCGGGGGGCCTGGGCCTGAGGCCCAGGTGTGAGGTCCGCGCCCGGGGCGTCGGTCCCCGGGCCGTACCCATGGTGAGCTGGTGCTCAAACGGCCGTCATCACTTCGGGTGAAACTCTGGCCCACGCTTGCGGCAGGCAACCGTCGGTTGCCAGTCTGTTGCTGTCTGTCAACCTGATGGGAGTGGCCCGTGACCTTCGGTGAGCAGCCCGCTTATCTGCGCGTTGCGAGCGATCTCCGGGAAAAGATCGCCAATGGTTCGCTCCCGCCCCACACCCGGCTCCCCTCGCAGGCCCGCATCCGGGAGGAGTACGGCGTCTCGGACACCGTCGCGCTGGAGGCTCGCAAGGTCCTGATGGCCGAGGGGCTCGTCGAAGGCCGTTCGGGGTCGGGGACGTACGTCCGGGAGCGGCCCGTGCCCCGCCGGATCGCGCGCTCCGGCTTCGGTCTGACGGCCGGCGCCAACCCCTTCCGGCAGGAGCAGGCGGCCGAAGGGGCGCGCGGCACCTGGGAGTCCAACAGCGAGCAGGAGCCCGCGAGTGCCGCGATCGCCGAGCGCCTCGGCATCGAGCCGGGGGACCGGGTGATGCGCACGCGGTACGTCTTCCGGGACGCCGGGGAGGCGATGATGCTCTCCACCTCCTGGGAGCCGCTCGCCGTCACCGGGCGCACGCCCGTGATGCTGCCGGAAGAGGGGCCGTTGGGCGGCTGCGGGGTCGTCGAGCGGATGGCCGCGATCGACGTCGTCGTGGACAACGTGGTGGAGGAGGTCGGCGCGCGCCCGGGGCTTGCGGAGGAGCTGCTGACGCTGGGCGGAGTGCCGGGGCACGTCGTGATGGTGGTGGAGCGGACCTATTACGCGTCCGGGAGGGCGGTCGAGACGGCGGACGTGGTCGTGCCGGCCGACCGCTACCGCATCGCCTACCACCTCCCGGTGCGGTGACCGAGGCCGGTCGACGGGCATTCCGCCGCCGCGTCCGCCGCGTCGGCCGGGCACTGAGAACGCGCCGGCCCTCGCGCTGTTCCGCACAAGGGGGCGCACCCGGCCGGGTGCGCCCCCTTTCCGCTCCCGTTCCATGGCCGGATAGGTACCTCTTTGTGAAAACACGTATCCGCTCAGTAAAGGTCTGGCGTAAGCTCAGGCATATGCGGATCGCTGTTTCGTGGGGATGCTTAGAAGTGTGCAGGCCGGCGGAGGGTGAGGCGTGATGAGTGAGAGTGGTGCGGTCCTTCCCTGGCTGGTGATCCGGCAGGACGACAACGGCAACCACTACCGCGTGGGCAGGTACGCGACGAGGGACGAGGCGCAGAAGATCGCCGACAGTCTCGATACGCGCGGGCACCAGCAGCTCTACTGGGTGGAGCGCGTCGGTCAGCCCGCGACCTGACCGCGGCGAGAGCCTTGCCCGGAGCGCGTTACGCTCCGGCGCATGACAGATCGTGTGGTGGTGGCCGGGGCCGTCTTCGACGAGGGACGGCTGCTGGCCGCGCGCCGTAGCGCCCCTCCGGAGCTCGCCGGCCGCTGGGAGCTGCCGGGCGGCAAGCTGGAGCCGGGAGAGACCGCGGAGCAGGCTCTCGTGCGCGAGCTGCGCGAAGAGCTGGGCGTGGAGGCGGAGCCGGGTGAACGGATCCCCGGCGAATGGCCGCTGGCGCCCGGTTACGTACTCCAGGTGTGGACGGTCCGGATCGTCTCCGGTGAGCCGCGCCCGTTGGAGGACCATGACGAGCTGCGGTGGCTGTTCCGGCATGAACTGGACACCGTCGACTGGCTGGATCAGGACCGTCCCGCCGTCGCGGAAGCCGCGTGCCGTCTCCCCGTCGGCACCCCTCCCGGGCTCGCCGGCGGAGCGCCCCCCACTCGGACCTGACGGACCGCCGGCCGTCTGCCCCGGGTCCGGCCGTGGCGTCGTACGGACCGCCAGACCGCCAGACCGCCCGCCCGCCTGCCGGTCCCGCCTGCCCGCCAGACCGCCCGCCCGGGCCGGGCCCCGGTCGCCGCGTGCCGCTCACCCGGACCCGGCCCCTTCTCCGCCTCCGCGCGAGCGCCCCCCCGCGGGCCGTGGCACCGCCCTCGGGTGGTGCGAGTGGAGTCGGTGGTGCGGCCGGGGGTGTGCCGGGTGGGTCGGGTGCCGGAGGAAGGGGGCCGGCCGGGGTCTCAGGGCGGCGCGTATCGGCTCCGACGGGCTGTGACCAGGTGCGCCGGAGTGCGCCGGCGGGTGCGAGAGGTGGGCACGTGGCGAGGAGCGCGCGGTGGAGGTGTACGCCGTTCGTGCCACGATGCGCCCGCTGTGGCGATAGCTCGCCCCAAATATCGGGTATGTGGTGATTAACCCACCGAAATTGGACGTGGGTCCGCCGCTGGGTATGGAAGTGGTCGGCGTGATCGACACCGAGGGCGAGTGCGCCGAGTGGATCTTCCCGGCTGAGCTCGACGCCGTACGCGCCGCCCGTCACGCGGTGCGTGACACACTGCGTACCTGGCAGCTCGACTCGGCGATCGTCGACGTCACGGTGTTGCTGGTGAGCGAGCTGGTGACCAATTCCCTGCGCTACGCCTCCGGTCCCATCGGGGTCCGGCTGATCCGGCTCCACCCTGATGACGGACCCCTCCCGCCCTCTCCGGCGCTCCTCGTCGAGGTCTCCGACCCCCTGCCGGATCCTCCCCTGGAACGGCCTGCCGGCCCGGACGACGAAGGCGGGCGGGGGCTGCAGCTGGTCGCCTGCTCCGCCCGCCGCTGGGGGACCCGAAAGGGCAGGTCGGGCAAGACCGTGTGGTTCGAGCTGGCCCTGCCTGGTTAGAAGAGGGAAGGGACAACGATCACCTTCGGGCTCGGCTCAAAACGAACGAGACCACCCTGTGATCGTGAACGGCGTGCCGCCGGGGGCCGTAGTGCTGAATACTGCGGGAATGGCCGGTCCGGTGCGGTGAGCTGGAGGGGACGGTCGCGTGAGCGAGATATCTGAGACGGCGAACAGCGTCGTGTGGCAGAGCAGTCCACCTGGCTCGATCTACGACTACATCAGAGTCGCCTCCTTCTCGATCGGCCCCGACGGGCTGGTCGACCAGTGGAGCCTCCGTGCCGCCGACCTGTTCGGCATCGCCGCCGAGGAGGTCAGGGGCAAGGACCCGGTCGAGGCGTTCCTGCCGGCCGAGCTGCGGTCTCGCGGCCACCGCAAGGTCGCCGAGATCCTCGACGGCAAGGAGTGGACCGGACTGGTCCCCTTCCGGATGCCGGGGGAGCGGAGGCCGCGCGGGATCGCCGAGGTCTATGTGATGCCGAGCGAGACGGAACGCGGCGAGAGGGCCGCGCTCTGCATCGTCGTCGACGTACGCGCACTGCGGCGGATAGAGACGGACATCGCCGCCTCGCAGGCAATTTTCGGACAATCTCCCTTCGGCTTCCTGCTGTTCGACACCGACCTCACGGTCAAGCGGGCCAACCAGCGCTTCGCGACCGTCTTCGGCGGCTCCGCCGACGACCACCGCGGCCGCACCGTCCACGACTACCTCTCCCGCCCCGAGGCCGAGCGGATGACCGCCGCGCTGCGCCGGGTACTGGAGACCGGCGACCCCGTCACCGACCTCGAGATCATCGGCGCGGTGCCCGGCAGCACCGACCGCCGGCACTGGTCGATCAACCTGTACCGGGTGCACAGCGGATCCGGCCGGCCCGTCGGCGTCGCCGGCCTCGGCACCGACGTCACCCGCCGCCAGATCGCCGCCCGCGAAGCCGCCAGCGCCCGTCGCAACCTGGCCCTCCTCAACGAGGCCGGTGCCCGCATCGGCAACTCCCTGGACCTGGAGACCACCGCCCGCGAACTTCTCGACGTCACCGTGCCCGGCTTCTGCGACCTCGCCTCCGTCGACCTCTACCAAGGGCTGCTCAGCGGCGACGAAGCCCCCCCGGGGCGTGCCGACGGGGCCAGCGCCGAACTGCGCCGGGTCGCCTTCGCCAGCGCCGTGTCCGACGCCCCGTTGCCGAACCCCGGCGCCGCGCCCGGCTGCTGCGAGACGACGCCCATAGACGTCGGCGCCATCCACCGCTACCCCTTCACCTCGCTCTGCGCCGAAGCCCTGCGCACCGGGCGGCCGACCACGATGCCCGGCGCCGAAGGCAGCCTCGTACAGTCCACGCTCGTCGTGCCGATGGTGGCGCACGACACCGTCGTCGGACTGGTGCAGTTCTCCCGCACCAAGGGCAGCGAACCCTTCGGCGAACGGGACGGGGCGCTCGCCGCCGAACTGGCCGCCCGCGCGGCGGTCTGCATCGACAACGCCCGCCTCTACCGGCGGGAGCACGAGCGGGCCCTGATCCTCCAGCGGAGCCTCCTCCCGCCCGGCGACCCGGAGGCCGCCGGTCTGGACATCGCCTGCCGCTACCTGCCCGGCAACACCGCCACGGAGGTGGGGGGCGACTGGTTCGACGTCATCCAGCTGCCGGGCCACCGCACCGCCCTGGTCGTCGGCGACGTCATGGGGCGCGGACTGCGGGCCGCCGTCGCCATGGGCGAACTGCGCACCGCCGTCCGTACCCTGGCCCAGCTCGACCTGGAGCCGGCCGAGGTGCTCTCCCACCTCGACGAGATCGCCCGGGGCCTCGGCACCCCCACCGGAGGCGGCCAGGCCTCGCGGGTCGCGGACACCGCACGCGGCCCGGAGCTGTCCGAGGTGTACCTCGCGACCTGCGTCTACGCCGTCTACGACTCCGTCACCCGCCGCTGTACGTTCGCCAACGCCGGCCACCTGCCCCCGGTGGTCGTCGAGCCGGGCGAGGCGGCGCTGCTGCTGGACGTCCCGCCCGGGATGCCCCTGGGGGTCGGCGGTGAGCCCTTCGAGGAGGTGGAGGTCGAACTCCCCGAGGGCGCGCTGCTCGCCCTCTACACGGACGGGCTCGTCGAGTCCCGCGACCACCCCCTCGACGAGGGCATGCAGGCCTTCCGCAGCGCGCTGACCGACCCGATCCGGCCGCTGGAGGACGTCTGCGACCACGTCCTGAACACCCTGGACACCCGGCACGGCGAGGACGACATCGCCCTGTTGATGGCCCGTATCCAGGGGCTGCCGACCGAGGCGGTGGGTGACTGGCGGCTGCCTCGCGAGCCCCGTTCGGTGGGCCGGGCCAGGGAGCTGGCGCGGGCGCAGCTGACGGCCTGGGACCTCGAACCGCTCGTGGACACGGTCGAACTGCTCGTCAGCGAGCTCGTCACCAACGCCCTGCGCTACGGCGAGGGCGAGATACGGCTCCGGCTGCTGCGCGACCGCACGCTGGTCTGCGAGGTGTGGGACGCCGGCCTGGTCCAGCCCCGGCGGCGCCGTGCCCGGGACACCGACGAGGGCGGCCGCGGGCTCCAGCTCGTCGGTCTGCTCAGCGCGGGCTGGGGGTCCCGCCGCACCCCGCGCGGCAAGACGGTCTGGTTCGAGCTGGCCCTCCCGGACGGTGACGCCACCGCGGAGCCGACCGTCGACCAGTTGCTGAGCATGTTCTGACGCTCGCCGGCCGGCCGGCCCGTCGCCGGGGCGGGACGGGGCGGGGGCCGGGCGCCGAGCCGGGGGGGGGCGGGCCCACGGGTGGGCGCCCGAGCCGTCGGAGCGGGCGCGGGCGCGGGGTCGGGCCGCCGCCTACAGCGCCGCCGGCCGGGCCTCGATCCCGGCGCGGTCGCCGAGCCCCTCCCACTGCTCGAACGGGGCGTCCGACGAGGACACGGCCGGCTCCTGCTTGCTCGGGGCCTTGGCTTCCTCCCGCCGTACCCGCAGGTGGGAAACCGGGTCAGAACCGGCCGCCACCGCCCAGCCGGCCGCGAGTGCCCCCGCCGCCGAAGCGGCCGGGCCAGCCGCCTGCACCGGAACTTCCGCCGAAGTCCCAGCCGCGTACCGGGCCGTACCCGCCGTACCCCTCGCCTCCCCGGCCGCCACCGCCGAGCAGCCCGCCGAGGAGGATGCCGCCGAGCACCGCACCGCCCAGCCCGCCGCCACGCCCCGGGTCCGGCGGACCGCCCGGCCCGAACGCTCCGCCGTACCGGACCACGTCCTGCTCGGCGAGGCTCCACGCCTGCCGGGCCAGTACGTCCGCCTGCCGCGCCTCGGCCAGCGCCTCCGCCACGTCACCGGAGCCGCCCGAGCCATCCGCGTCACCTGGACCAGCCACATCACCCCCGCCCCCGGCGTCACTCCCGCCCCCGGCGTCACCCGCGCCCCCCAAGCCACCCCCACTACCTGAGCCACCATCGCCCCGAGCACCCCCCACGCCACCACCCGGCATGCCGTCCGCCGCTGCCGCCAGGTTCCGTGCCCGCTCCAGCCGTCGGTCCGCCTCCGCCAGCCGGGTACGGGCCCGAGCGCCCACCGCCCCCCGGTGCGTCGTGATGTAGTCCGTCGCCGCCCCGACGGCCGCCCCGGCCGTGAGCAGCACATGATCGAGGAGCGCCCGGGCGTGCCGGGTACCGCGTTCTTCCCGCGCGCCCGCCAGCGCCTCGTCCAGCGCGGCGTCCGCCTCCCCGACCCGGCGCAGCGCGTCGATCGGGTCGTACCGCCCGGCCTCCACCGCACGGCGTACGTCGGTGACGACCGACTCGGCACGCGCCGCCCGGCCGCGCAGATCGGCCGCCGTCACTCCTCGCGCCGTCCCCTTCAGCACCCCGCTCAACAACCTGCCCGCGTCGGCCAGGTCCCCCTCCGTGTCGGCGAGGGCGACCGGCAGCCTGCCCGCGGCCTCCGCCAGTTCCCCGGCGCGCCGGTCGACGGCGTCGACGAGCCGCGCCGCCTGGTCGAGAGCGGCCTCGGCGGCCCGTACATGGACCGCCGCCGCGGCGTTGTCGCCCGCCTCCACCGCCTGCCGGGCCCGTCCCAGGTTGGCCGAGACGAACAGCAGCCGGTCCCTCGCCTGCTCGACGCCACCCGCCACCGGCACGGCGGCCGAGTCCGCGTACCGTTCGCGCATCGCGACGAGCGTCGCGTCCGCCAGCTCCGCCCGGCCGCTCACGTCGCGGAACGCCGACTCCGCCGTGGCGAGGGCCTCCGGTGCCGTCCGCTCCAGGGCGCGCAACCGGTCGAACGCCTCCGCCTCGGCGTCCAGCCGCCGGTCCGCGTCGCCGCAGCGCGTGGTGATCTCCTCAAGCATCCGGCGACGGGTCGCCTCGTCCTCCGGGTACGCGTCGTCGAGTCGCCGGCGCAGCCGGAAGGCGGCGGTCAGCTCGCCCCTTGCGTACGCCACCGCCTCGGTGAAGGGCCGGGCCGCCTCCTCCCCGAACCGGGCGACGGCGAACCCCAGTTCCTCCTCGCTCGTCCGGACGGCGTCGTCCGCGTCGACGAGCGCCCGTCGCGTGCGGGCGTCCAACTCCTCCACGGAGGGCTCGGGGGGCGCGCCCCACCGGTCCCGCCCGCCGTGCGGTGTGGTGCGCGTGGCGGTCCGCCGCCGGCGTTTGGCGTACGCGTACGCCGCGGCCGTGCCGGCCCCGACGAGCAGCGCCACGGGAAGGATCAGGTCGGTACCCGGACTCCGCCCGCCGCCCGGGTCCACGGTGCCCGGGGTGACGGCGGGCCGGGGGACCGGCCGTCCGGCGAGTACGGCCGCGTACCCGTGCGCGGCACCGGTCGCGGCGCCCGCCCGGTCGTCCTGCCGCAGCGCCGGCTCGTTCGCCGTCCGCGCGGCCTCGTCGAGCCGGGCCCGGCCGAGGCCGGGCGCGGGATCGGCGGAGTACGCGTACTGCCGGCCGTGCGTGGCGACGGCGGGCAGTACGTCGTCGGCCCCGGGCCCGCTCCCGGCCGCGGTGGTGCCGGCCCGGTCCTGCGCGGGGCGGCCGGGGGAGTCCCGCACGTACACCACGGAGAGCTGGACGCGGGGTTCGTCGACGCGGGCTTCGTCGTGGAGCTCGTCGAGGGCGCGGCGGATCTCGCGCTCGCCGCCCTCCGGCGCGGTGACCCTGTCGGTGTCGCCGCCCTGCCGGGACAGGTCGACCCGATCCTCGGCGTGCGCCCCGCCCGGCGCGCCGGGCGGGGCAAGCCACCTCGCCGTCACCAGCACACCGAGGAGGACGACAGTGAGGCAGGACCGGGGGGCTCTCCGTGTCACATTCGTGAGGCTATGACGGCATCTGTCCGTACGCGACCCGGCGTCGATGGTCACTGTCAGTGGTGGACGCTAGTGTGGAAAATCGTTCGGCACAGCTGACGGGGGGAGCTGGACGTGAACGTTCGCGCGCTGCGGGCCAGGGCCGGATCCGCGAGTCCGAGGCTCGAGTGGCCCAAGCGGATCGCGCTGGTGGCCGCCCTGCTGTTGGTGCTGCCCCCGCTCGCCGCCTGGGCGGCGCTGCGGGTCGGCTACGCGGGGGACCTGCGGGACGGGACGAAGACCCGCGGGGAAGGACGCCATCCGGCTCGGCCACGCCTGGGCGGACGGGTGGAAGAAGGGCGCCGGTCTCGCCGTGCTCGCCGCACGGACAGAGAGGACCGGCATCCGGGACCTGTACGTGCGCGTCGACTCCGCGGCCGAGGAGGAGGGCTGGGCGGCGTACAGGGCCGGCTGCCCCTAGGAGGCCCCTGTGGCGGGAGGGCCTCCGGCCGGGACGGAGCCGGGCGGCGGCTACACGGCCGCCCGCCCGGCGGGGTCAGGGCCTCCGGCGGGACGGAACCGGCCGGCGGGTGGGGGTCAGGGCCTCCGGCGGGGTCAGGGCCTCCGGCGGGTGATCTTGTTGCCGAGCCAGACGAGGGGGTCGTACTTACGGTCCACCGCCCGTTCCTTCAGCGGGATCAGCGCATTGTCGGTGATCTTGATCTGCTCGGGGCAGACCTCCGTGCAGCACTTGGTGATGTTGCAGTAGCCGAGCCCGTGGTCCTCCTGCGCGGTGCGTTTGCGGTCGAGGCCCGCCTCCGCCGCCGCGTCCAGGGGGTGCATGTCCAGTTCGGCGATGCGCATGAGGAAGCGCGGCCCGGCGAAGGCCGGTTTGTTCTCCTCGTGGTCCCGGACCACATGGCAGGTGTCCTGGCACAGGAAGCACTCGATGCACTTGCGGAACTCCTGGGGGCGCTCCACGTCGATCTGCTGCATCCGGTAGTCGCCCGGAGCCACGCCCGGCGGCGGTACGAAGGACGGCACCTCCCGCGCCTTCTCGTAGTTGAACGACACGTCCGTCACCAGGTCGCGCACGACGGGGAAGGCCCGCAGCGGGGTCACCGTGACGACCTCCTCCCGCGAGAACACCGACATCCGCGTCATGCACAGCAGCCGCGGCCGGCCGTTGATCTCGGCGCTGCACGAACCGCACTTGCCCGCCTTGCAGTTCCACCGCACCGCCAGGTCGGGCGCCTGGGTGGCCTGGAGCCGGTGGATGATGTCGAGGACGACCTCGCCCTCGTTCACCTCGACGGTGAAGTCCTTCAGCCCGCCGCCGTCGATGTCGCCCCGCCACACCCGGAAGCTCGCGTCATAGCTGGTCACTCGTACAGCTCCTCTTCGGCGAGGTACTTGACCAGCTCCTCCTTGTCGAACAGGGCGAGCAGGTCGGGACGGATGGGTTCGGTCGTGGTGCGTTCGAGGGCGATCTGCCCCTCGGCGGAATCGGGGTCGGCGATGCGGCACAGCAGGTTCACCCGCCGCCACGCGCGCTCCATCGCCGGGCGGTCCTCCCGGGTGTGCCCGCCCCGGCTCTCGGTGCGCTCCAGCGCCGCGCGCGCCACGCACTCGCTGACCAGCAGCATGTTCCGCAGGTCCAGCGCGAGGTGCCAGCCGGGGTTGAACTGCCGGTGTCCCTCGACGCCCGCGCCCCGGGCGCGCAGCCGCAGCTCGGCCAGGTTCCGCAGCGCCTGCCGCATCTCCTCCTCGCGGCGGATGATGCCGACCAGGTCGTTCATCGTCTGCTGGAGCTCCTGGTGCAGGGTGTACGGGTTCTCCGGCCGCTCCCCCGCTCCCGCGGCGCCCTCGCCGCTGAAGGGGCGCAGCGCCTCGGCGGCCGCCGCGTGGACCTGGACATCGGGCACCGGCGGGCGGGCGGCCAGGTCCTTC
Source organism: Streptomyces gobitricini (assembly GCF_039532985.1). NCBI lineage: Bacteria > Bacillati > Actinomycetota > Actinomycetes > Kitasatosporales > Streptomycetaceae > Streptomyces > Streptomyces gobitricini. The sequence goes on from NZ_BAAASR010000003.1 coordinate 127,847, forward strand.
GCGTACCGAGCCGCGTACAGCCCCGCACGGCGGCCGAAGACCAGCAGGTCGGACAGCGAGTTCCCGCCGAGCCGGTTGGAGCCGTGCATGCCGCCCGCGACCTCACCGGCCGCGAAGAGCCCGGGCACACCGATCGCCTCGGCGGTGTCCGACTCGACCGCGACGCCGCCCATCACGTAGTGGCAGGTCGGGCCGACCTCCATCGCCTCGGCCGTGATGTCGACGTCCGCCAGCTCCTTGAACTGGTGGTACATCGACGGCAGCCGGCGCCGGATCGTCTCGGCCGGCATCCGCGTGGACACGTCGAGGAAGACCCCGCCGTGCGGGGACCCGCGCCCCGCCTTCACCTCGGAGTTGATCGCCCGGGCGACCTCGTCGCGGGGGAGCAGTTCGGGCGGACGCCGGTTGTTGTCCGGGTCCTCGTACCAGCGGTCGCCCTCCTCCTCCGACTCCGCGTACTTGTCCTTGAAGACGTCGGGGACGTAGTCGAACATGAACCGCTCGCCGTCGGAGTTGCGCAGCACCCCTCCGTCACCGCGCACCGACTCCGTGACCAGGATGCCTTTCACCGACGGCGGCCAGACCATCCCGGTCGGATGGAACTGCACGAACTCCATGTTCACCAGCCGCGCGCCCGCCAGCAGGGCCAGGGCGTGCCCGTCGCCCGTGTACTCCCACGAGTTGGACGTCACCTTGAACGACTTGCCGATCCCGCCGGTCGCCAGGACGACCGCTGGTGCCTCCAGCACGAAGAAGCGGCCGGACTCGCGTTCGTAGCAGAAGGTTCCGCAGACCCGGCCCTCGTCGTCCTTGAGGACCCGGGTGACCGTGCACTCCTGGAAGACCTTCAGCCGGGCCTCGTAGTCCCCGAAGGCGCGGAAGTCCTCCTGCTGGAGGGAGACGATCTTCTGCTGGAGCGTACGGATCAGCTCCAGACCGGTCCGGTCGCCCACGTGGGCGAGCCGCGGGTACTCATGGCCGCCGAAGTTGCGCTGGGAGATGCGGCCGTCCTTCGTCCGGTCGAAGAGGGCGCCCCAGGTCTCCAGCTCCCACACCCGGTCCGGCGCCTCGCGCGCGTGGAGCTCGGCCATCCGCCACTGGTTGAGGAACTTCCCGCCGCGCATGGTGTCGCGGAAGTGAACCTGCCAGTTGTCCCCGGCGTTGGCGTTGCCCATGGAGGCGGCGATGCCGCCCTCGGCCATCACCGTGTGGGCCTTGCCGAACAGCGACTTGCAGATCACGGCCGTACGGGCGCCCCGCTCGCGCGCCTCGATGGCCGCCCGCAGCCCCGCCCCGCCGGCGCCGACCACGACGACGTCCCACTGCTGCCGTTCCGCTTGCGTCATCGATGAGCACCTTTTCTAGAAGAAGCGCGGATCGTCGAAAGCGCCGACGGCGAGCAGGTAGACGTAGAGGTCGGCGAGCGCGACGCTGAGCAGCGAGGCCCAGGCGAGCTGCATATGGCGTGCGTTCAGTTTCCCGACCCAGCCCCACAGCCGGTAACGGACGGGGTGCTTGGAGAAGTGCTTCAGGCGGCCGCCCACGATGTGCCGGCAGGAGTGGCAGGACAGGGTGTACGCCCAGATCAGCCCGATGTTGACGAGGAACAGCAGCGTCCCGAGGCCCATGTGGCCCCACTCGTAGGACGCGTCGCGGAACGTCAGCACGGTGTCGTAGGTGAGGATGCCCGCGACCGGCAGCGCGGCGTAGAAGAAGTACCGGTGGATGTTCTGCAGGACCAGCGGGAAGCGGGTCTCGCCGGTGTACGTCCTGTGCGGCTCGGCGACCGCGCAGGCCGGGGGTGACGCCCAGAAGCCCCGGTAGTAGGCCTTGCGGTAGTAGTAGCAGGTCAGCCGGAAGCCGAGCGGGAAGATCAGGATCAGCAGGGCGGGGGACAGGCTCCACCAACTGCCGAAGATCTCCCAGTTGGGGCCGCCCTTCATGGGCACGCAGTTCTCGGCGAGGCAGGGTGAGTAGAACGGCGAGACGTAGGGCGCCGCGTAGTAGTCGCCGTTCGCGAAGGCCCGCCAGGTCGAGTAGACGACGAACGCCAGCAGGCCGGCGGCGGTCGCCGCGGGCGCCAGCCACCAGCGGTCGGTGCGGAGGTGGCCCGCCGCGATGGTCGCGCGCGAGGGGCCGTGGACGCCACCGCGGCGGTTGCGGGCGGCGGTGGCCGGGTCGGTGTGGGTGCCGGTGTCGGGCGGAGGTTGTTCGGTGCCTGTGGCCAACGTAGGTCTCCTAGGGCGCGTGCCGGTGGTGGCGCGTGCCGGCCGGTGAGGGTGTTGCCGGTTGCGGATTCTGGTGCCGACCGGGCCCGGGTCGCGGGTGCGGGTGCGGGTGCGGGTGCGGGTGCGGGTGCGAGTGCGGGCGCGGATGCGGGCCGCGTCCGGGGCACCGAGGGCGCGTGGCCGCCGGTACGGAGCGGGGGCGCCCGAAGACCCCGGGCACGCGGCGGTACGGCCGGCCGAGCGGGCGGGGGCGCGTGCGGGTACGGCGCCGGACGCGCTCCGGACGGGCGGGCGGGCCGCCGGTGCGTCCCGGTCCGCTGCGTCCGGTCCGGCGGCGTGGCCGGCTGCAGCGTGCCCCGCGAGGGCGGACCCCGTGAGGCCCGCCCGGCGCCCCTCGCCCGTTGCGCGACGCCGGTCCCGGCGCGCCGGGACCGTACGTACCACCACACCGTGGGGCGCGGCCCCCGGCCCATCGCCACCGGGCCCGAGAGGGTCAGCAGGCGGGCGGTCACCCGCTGTCGCCCGCGGCACCGCCCGTGCCCCCACGCCCGTCAGGGGGCGCGGCGGTCCCGCGCGCCCAGGCCCTCGTCGTCCGAGTCGGTCCACAGGGAGCTGTCGTACGGGGTGTCCGAGATGGTGACCAGGCCGTCGGGCCGCCCGACCGCCATGGGGACGGGCTTCTCCTCCCGCTGCCGGGCGAGGTTCCGTTCCAGCTGGATGACCGAGCGGGCCAGCTCCTCGAGGCGGCGCTTGACCTCGGTCAGATCGTCTTCGAGTGACATGAATTGCCCTCACTTCCGCAATAGCGGGTGGCAAACACGCGCCTGAGAGTGTCGCGCGTCACATCCCCCATTGTGAAGCCATGTGCACGGATTCCACTCTTCCGATCCTTGGGCCGCACGGGTGGTGTTGGCGCGCGATGTCGCCGTGTCGCTGCCGCGGGGCCCTGTCGGTCGTTTTCAGTGTATGGGCAATAGGTGTGATCATCTCTAAATTCCACAAAACAGGACGAAGAGGTACAAGACATGTCCCACGTCGGCACCCCTCGGGGGAGGACATGCTCCCGGGGCCCCCGCTCCCGCGGACTCCGGTCCGCCGTCCTCCTCACCACCGGCGTACTCGCCGTCTCCGTACTGAGCGGCTGCAGCTCCCCCGAGGAGGAGAGCGACGCCAAGGCCGTCCCGCAGGACATCGCCCCCGCCGCGCGCGCCAAGGTCGCCGACGGCGGCACCCTGCGCTGGGCCGTCGACGCCATGCCGACCACCCTCAACACCTTCCAGGCGGACGCCGACGCCACCACCACCCGCATCACCCAGGCCGTGCTGCCCGCCCTCTTCACCCTCGACGACCGCGGGCGCCCCCAGCGCAACGCCGACTACCTGGAATCCGCCGAGATCGTCGAGCGCGAGCCCAAGCAGGTCGTCCTCTACAAGCTCAACCAGCAGGCGGTGTGGAGCGACGGCCGCGAGATCGGCGCTCCCGACTTCGTCGCCCAGTGGCGTGCCCTCAGCGGCAAGGACTCCGCGTACTGGACCGCCCGCAACGCCGGCTACGAGCGCATCGAGAAGATCGAGCGCGGCGCCGGGGACCTGGAGGTCCGGGTCACCTTCAACAAGCCGTACACCGACTGGCGCGCCCTGTTCTCGCCGCTCTACCCCAAGGACGTCATGGGGACCCCGGCCGCTTTCAACGACGGTGCCCGTACGCGGCTGGCGGCGTCGGCCGGGCCCTTCCAGCTCAAGGGCCTCGACGCCCGCGGCGGCACGGCGACGCTCGTGCGCAACCCTCGCTGGTGGGGGCAGCCGGCCAAACTCGACACGATCGAGCTCCGCGCCGTCCCGCGCGCGGCCCGCGCCGCCGCGCTCGCCACGGGCACGATCGACCTCGCCGAGGTCGACCGCGCCACGGCGGACCGGATCGCCCGCGCGGCGAAGGCCGCCGGCGGCGGCGCCAAGGCCGATCCCGCGCCGCCGGCGCCCGGCCCCGATCCCGCGAAGGCCCGGCTCGCCGAGGCGGCACGGCTGAAGAAGCAGCAGGTGCTCGCCGCGTACGCCGCCGAGCAGAAGGCGCTGCGCGGCTTCGTGGTCCGCAAGTCCCTGGAGCCCGCGTACACGCAGCTGGCGCTGAACGGCGAGAGCGGTCCGCTCTCCGACGAGCGGGTCCGCCGCGCGGTGGCCCGCGCCCTCGACCGCCAGGAACTCGCGGAGGCGGTCCTCAAGCCGCTCGGGCTGCCCGCCCACCCGGTCGGCAGCCACCTGGCGCTCGCCGGGCAGCAGGCGTACGCCGACGGCAGCGGCGCCCTCGGCGGCCAGGACACCGAGGAGGCCCAGGAACTGCTGGCCGACGCCGGCTGGACGCGGGGCGGGGCCCGCAAGCCGGCCGCCCCCAAGGACGGCACCAAGGCGGGCGCCGAGGCCTCACCCGCCGCCCCGCCCGCCACGGGAGGCAAGAACGGCGCGGAAGGCGACGTACCGTCCGACGAGGGTCTGTACATCGTCGGCGACGACAAGCCCGCCAACGACGGCGACGCCAAGCCCGCCATCGGAGGCAACGACGCCCCGGAGGGGACGCACGTCCTGGCCCCCGCACCCGCCGCGGCCGCCCAGGGCGTCGCCCTCCACCGCCAGGCCGAGATCCTGGCGCGGGCCGAGGGCCCACAGCGGGCCGAGGCCACGGCGGAGCGCCGGCCCGAGGCGCTCGGGGACACCGACAAGGGCGCGGTCGGCGCGCCCAAGGCCCAGGTCGGTGGCGCGCCCGGAGCCTACGCCCCTCGGGGCACCGCGGCTCCCGCCCCCGCGGCGGGTGCGGCCGCCGGTCCGCTGGGCAAGGACGGCGAGCCGCTGACGCTCCGCTTCGTCCTCCCCGCCGGCCCCGACTCCGAGGCGCTGCGCACCGTCGGGGACAAGATCTCCGCGATGCTCGGCCGCGTCGGCATCGGCACCGAGATCGTCAAGGTCCCCGACGAGAGCTACTTCAAGGACCACGTCGCCTCCGGCGAGTACGACCTGGCCCTGTACTCCTGGCCCGGGACCGCGTACCCGGCCACCGACGGGCGCCCCATCTTCGCCAAGCCCCAGCCGGCCGCCGACGGCTCACTGCTGGTGGAGCAGAATTACACCCGGGTGGGCACGGACCACATCGACCAGCTCTTCGACCAGGCGGCCGCCGAGCTGGACGAGAAGGCCGCCCGTGACCTGGTGAAGCAGGCCGATGCGCGGATCTGGGCCGCCGCCGGCTCCATCCCCCTCTTCCAGCGTCCGCAGCTGGTGGCGGCCAGGCCGACGGTGGTGAACGCGGGGGCGTTCGGATTCGCCACCCCCCGTTACGAGGACATCGGCTTCCAGCGGAAGTGAGCCCAACCTCAGAATCCGCTCAAGTCGCTTGCCCGCCGGTGCCGCCGGCGGGCAAGCTCCGATGCGGACCATGACCCGGGCCACACTGACGCACCCCAGTGCACCGCAGTACACGGACCCGTACCCGCCCCGGTACGCGTATCCGTCCCCACCCCTCCACACAGCCGTTCGATCTTCTCCGGACGGGCCGGGAAGCCTTGTGCGCGTCGGCCCCGTACCATGGACACAGCCGTGGCGCGTCCGCCCGGCGGGCGTACGAGGAACAAAGAGACGCCGCACCCACGATCCGAGAGAAGCGCCAGCCACTCATGCCCACGCGCCACGACATCCGTAACGTAGCCATCGTCGCCCACGTAGACCACGGCAAGACGACCATCGTCGACGCCATGCTCAAGCAGGCCGGCGCCTTCGCCGCCCACCAGCTCGACTCGGTCGACGACCGCATGATGGACTCGAACGACCTGGAGCGTGAGAAGGGCATCACGATCCTGGCCAAGAACACCGCCGTGAAGTACCACCCCAAGGACGGCGGGGCCCCGATCACGATCAACATCATCGACACCCCCGGCCACGCCGACTTCGGTGGTGAGGTCGAGCGCGGCCTGTCGATGGTCGACGGTGTGGTGCTGCTGGTGGACGCCTCCGAGGGCCCGCTGCCGCAGACCCGCTTCGTACTCCGCAAGGCCCTGCAGCGCCGGATGCCGGTCATCCTCTGCATCAACAAGACGGACCGCCCGGACTCCCGGATCGACGAGGTCGTCAACGAGACCTACGACCTGTTCCTGGACCTCGACGCGGACGAGGAGCAGATCGAGTTCCCGATCGTCTACGCCTGCGGCCGTGACGGCATCGCGTCGCTGACCAAGCCGGAGGACGGCACGGTCCCGGCCGACTCCAGCAACCTGGAGCCGTTCTTCTCCACGATCCTGGAGCACATCCCGGCTCCGGTGTTCGACGAGGAGGCCCCGCTCCAGGCGCACGTCACCAACCTGGACGCCGACAACTTCCTCGGCCGCATCGCGCTGCTCCGCGTCGAGCAGGGCGAGCTGCGCAAGGGCCAGACGGTCGCGTGGATCAAGCGCGACGGCACCGTGGCCAACGTCCGCATCAGCGAGCTGATGATGACCGAGGCGCTCACCCGCAAGCCGGCCGAGGTGGCGGGCCCCGGTGACATCTGCGCCGTGGCCGGCATCCCGGACATCATGATCGGTGAGACGCTGGCCGACCCGGAGAACCCGATCGCGCTGCCGCTGATCACGGTCGACGAGCCGGCGATCTCCATGGTCATCGGTACGAACACCTCGCCCCTGGTCGGCCGTGGCGCCACCGGCAAGGGCGCGGACAACAAGGCGGCCGTCAAGGACCGCAAGGTCACCGCCCGCCAGGTGAAGGACCGCCTCGACCGTGAGCTGATCGGCAACGTCTCGCTGCGCGTCCTCGACACCGAGCGCCCCGACGCCTGGGAGGTGCAGGGCCGCGGCGAGCTGGCGCTGGCCATCCTGGTCGAGCAGATGCGCCGCGAGGGCTTCGAGCTGACCATCGGCAAGCCGCAGGTGGTCACCAAGGAGATCGACGGCAAGGTCCACGAGCCGGTCGAGCGCATGACGATCGACGTGCCCGAGGAGCACATGGGCGCCGTCACGCAGCTCATGGGCGTCCGCAAGGGCCGCATGGACAACATGTCCAACCACGGTTCCGGCTGGGTCCGCATGGAGTTCGTCGTGCCCTCCCGCGGCCTCATCGGCTTCCGTACCGAGTTCCTGACGCAGACGCGCGGCACGGGCATCGCCCACTCCATCCACGAGGGCCACGAGCCGTGGTTCGGCACGCTGCAGACCCGCAACAACGGCTCGCTCGTCGCCGACCGCTCCGGCGCCGTCACCGCGTTCGCGATGACCAACCTCCAGGAGCGCGGCGTGCTCTTCGTGGAGCCGGGCACCGAGGTGTACGAGGGCATGATCGTCGGTGAGAACTCCCGCTCCGACGACATGGACGTCAACATCACCAAGGAGAAGAAGCTCACGAACATGCGGTCGTCCTCGGCCGACTCGTTCGAGGCGATCGTCCCGCCGCGGAAGCTGTCGCTGGAGCAGTCCCTGGAGTTCTGCCGCGACGACGAGTGCGTCGAGGTCACCCCGGAGGCGGTCCGCATCCGCAAGGTGAACCTGGACCAGCGTGAGCGCGCCCGTGCCGCCTCGCGCGCCAAGAACGGCTGACCCCGGCCCCGTACCCCCGTACGGGCCCACGGCGCGGCCCCGGCCGGGCCGCCGAGCGGTCCCCGAGCCGCCGCCGAGTCGTCAACTCCCCGTCCGGGAAGGGCTGATCCCCTTCCCGGGCGGGGAGTTTTCGCTGTCCTGGCGCCGGGGCGGGCGGCGGGCACCCGCCGTCCCATACCAGAACGGGCCGGGGGACCCGCACCGGCCGGTTCGCGAGGGTCCCGGCCGACGGCGCGTCAACGTGTTTTCCCTGACGAAGCGTCCGGATATCGACCGTCGCTCTCCGGAACATGTGTTAACGGTCCGTTTCGCGGGTGTCTGTCTGTGATCGCTTTGTCCGGATTTCGGTCTTAGGGGCCTTGGTGATGTTGCCAAAACGAGACCCTTTAAGTGTGGTTTACGGCCCGGACGTACTTAATAGTTGGCTCCATTGAGCTCGGGTCAATGGGTCACGCGCTGTGGGGAGCGCCGACTCACGAGCACACTCGGGGCACTTGGGTCATCGCCGTCAGGGGTGTCGGCATGCAAGCTCGAAGTGCCCTTCTTGTAGTGACAAGTGGACTCATGAGGAGGAACCCATGCGCGGTGCCAAGAGCGCCAAGTGGGTCGCGGGCGCGATAGTCGTCGCCCTGGCAGCCACGGCCTGTGGCGGTGGCGGTAGCGACAGCAAGGCCAACGGTGCCAAGCAGGTCGTGATGGAGCTCGGTGAGCCCCAGAACGGTCTGATCCCGTCGAACACGTACGAGTCCGAGGGCTCCGAGGTCATGAACGCCCTGTTCACCGGCCTCGTGCGGTACGACGAGAAGAACGAGACCCAGCTCGACATGGCGGAGTCGATCGAGACCAAGGACAGCAAGGTCTGGACGATCAAGCTCAAGGACGGCTACACCTTCCACAACGGTGAGGCGGTCACCGCGCAGTCCTTCGCGGACGCCTGGAACTACGGCGCGAACCAGGACAACACGCAGGAGACGAACCCCCTCTACAACAAGATCGAGGGCTACGCCGACCTGAACCCCGGTCAGGGCAAGAAGCCCGCGACCGACACGATGAAGGGCCTGAAGGTCGTCGACGAGAAGACCCTCGAGGTCACGCTCACGGCTCCGTTCAGCGCCTTCAAGACCATGCTGGGCTTCAACGCGTTCTACCCGCTGCCGAAGGCCTTCTTCAAGGACCCGAAGAGCTTCGAGACGGCGCCCATCGGCAACGGCATGTTCAAGATGGACGGCAAGTTCGTCCGCAACCAGCAGATCAAGACCGTCAAGTACGACAAGCACCCCGACGCCGGTCAGGTCAAGATCCCCGGCGTCACCTTCAAGATCTACAACAACCAGGACACGGCCTACCGCGACCTGCTCGGCGGCCGCGTCGACATCATGGACACCGTTCCGCTGTCCGCGATGACCACCGCCGCCAAGGACCTGGGCGAGCGCTACATCCAGGGCACCGACTCCGGCGTCGGCTACATCGGCTTCCCGATCAAGTACAACAAGGTCTACGCGAAGCCGGAGATCCGCAAGGCGATCTCCCAGGCGATCGACCGCAAGGCGATCACCGAGAAGATCTTCGTCAACACCCGTACGCCGGCGGACGACTTCATCAACCCGCTGGTTCCGGGCTACCGCAGCGGCGCCTGTGGCGCGCCCTGCACCTTCGACCCGGCCGCGGCCAAGAAGGCCTTCGACGCCGCGGGCGGCCTGCCGGGCAACAAGATGGAGCTCGGCTACAACGCCGACGGCGGCCACAAGGACTGGATCGAGGCCGTCGCCGCGCAGCTCGAGAAGAACCTCGGCGTCGACGTCACCGTCAAGCCGTTCGAGCAGTTCCAGACCATCCTGAACGACCTCGGTGACAAGAAGTACGGCGGCGCGTTCCGCCTGGCGTGGTCCATGGACTACCCGCACCCGGAGAACTACCTGCGCCCGATCTTCTCCGAGGACGCCATCGAGCACGGCTCCAACTACTCGGGCTACGTCAACCCGGAGGTCGAGAAGCTCCTCGACCAGGGTGACACGGCGACCACCGAGGACGCCGCGATCAAGGCCTACCAGCAGGCCGACGACATCATCCTGAAGGACATGCCGTACATCCCGGTGTACTTCTACAAGCTGAACGCCGGCCTCAGCAAGAACATCAAGCCGGGCGTGCGGATCGACAACATGACCCAGATCGACTGGACCACGGTCAACCCCGCCTGACGGTTCGAAGGATCTCCCCAGGGAGATCCTGAGCAGTGGGGGTGACGGGGTTCTGCCCCGTCACCCCCCTTCTGCCGTCTCGTTGTCGATCACCCCTCACCCGGGCCGGGGTCCACTGGTGTGCCCTCTCCCGGTATCCGTACAACTGGAGACCTGATGGGTCGTTATGTGATCAGGCGTCTTCTGCAGGCGATACCCGTACTGCTCGGCGCGACAATTCTTATCTACTGCCTCGTCTTCCTGCTGCCCGGCGACCCCATCCAGGCGCTGGCGGGAGAGAAGAAGGCAGACCCCAACATCACCGCCATCCTGCGAGAGCAGTACCACCTCAATGACCCGCTCTACATGCGGTACTGGTACTACATCTCCGGCGTGCTGACGGGCGATTTCGGCACCGACTTCACCGGCCGGCCGGTGGCCGAGATCATGAGCGAGACGTTCCCGGTCACGCTCAACCTGGCGACCCTCGCGTTCCTCATCGAGGCGGTCGTCGGCATCATCGCGGGCGTCTTCGCGGCGCTCGGGCGCGGCAAGTTCCTCGACAACGTGGTGCTGCTGTCGACCCTTCTCCTGGTCTCCGTCCCGGTCTTCGTGCTCGGCAACGTGCTCCAGCTGGTGCTCGGCGTCAAATGGGCCGTCGCGCCCATCTCGTACGACTCCGAGGACATGACCACCCTCATCCTGCCGGCCGTGGTGCTCGCCTCCGCGTCGCTCGCGTACATCACCCGCCTGACCCGCACCTCCATGATGGAGACGATGCGTGCCGACTACGTGCGCACCGCCACCGCCAAGGGTCTGAGCCGGTCGCGGGTGATCGTGCGGCACGCCCTGCGCAACGCCCTGATCCCGATCGTCACCTTCCTCGGTGTCGACCTCGGCGCCCTGATGGGCGGAGCGATCATCACCGAGCGCATCTTCAACATCCCCGGTATCGGCGGCACTCTCTACCAGGCCGTGTACCTGCGCCAGGGGACGACCGTCGTCAGCATCGTCACCGTGCTCGTCCTCGTCTACATCGTCGCCAACCTGATCGTGGACCTGCTCTACGCCGTGCTCGACCCGAGGATCCGCTATGCCTGAGAACACCTCCACCACCGTCGAGGAGAGCGCGGTCCCGGTCGCGACCGCGGCCGGCAGCGCCGTCAAGGGCACGAAGGACAAGAAGGACAAGCCCGAGCGGGTCGCCAGCATGTGGAGCGACGCGCGGCGCGACCTGATGCGCAACTGGGTCTTCCTGGTCTCCGCCTCGCTGATCCTCATCCTGCTGGTCATCGCGGCGTTCCCGCAGCTGTTCACCAGCGGCGACCCGTACGCGAAGGGCTTCTGCGGCCTCTCGAACTCGGTCGTCCCGCCCAGCGGCGCCCACTGGTTCGGCTTCGACGTCCAGGGCTGCGACATCTACACCCGGACGATCTACGGAACCCGCAACTCCATCATCGTCGGCGTGATGACCTCCGTGCTGACCACGCTGGTCGGCTGCGTCCTCGGGATGGTCGCCGGTCTGCGCGGCGGCTGGCTGGACGTCCTCGTCTCCCGCTTCACCGAGGTCTGGTTCGCCGTCCCGACCATGCTCGGCGGTCTGCTGGTGCTGGCCATGCTCGGCACGGGCAGCGTCGTCACCGTCTCGCTGATCCTGGCGGTGCTCGGCTGGCCGCAGCTGTTCCGCATCATGCGCGGCGCGGTGATCACCAACAAGCAGAACGACTACGTCATGGCCGCCCGCGCGCTCGGTGCCAGTGGCTGGCGCATCGCGATGCGCCACGTCCTGCCGAACGCGCTCGCCCCGGTGCTGGTGATCAGCACCATCAACCTCGGCGTCTACATCTCGGCCGAGGCGGCGTTCTCGTACCTCGGCATCGGCGTCCAGTCCCCGAACATCTCCTGGGGCCTGATGATCAGTGACGGTCAGGACCGCTTCCTGAGCGCCCCGCACATGGTGCTCTTCCCGTCGCTGTTCCTGAGCGTCACGGTCCTGGCGTTCATCATGCTCGGCGAAGCTGTTCGCGACGCCCTCGACCCCAAGCTGCGCTAGGAGGGCGTACGTTGACCACCATCGACAAGAAGACGAGCGCGACGAGCGCCCCACTCCTCGAAGTGCGCGACCTGCACGTCGAGTTCCACACCCGGGACGGCGTCGCCAAGGCCATCAACGGCGTGAGCTACAGCGTCGAAGCCGGCGAGACGCTCGCCGTGCTCGGCGAATCGGGCTCCGGCAAGTCGGTCACCGCCCAGGCGGTCATGGGCATCCTCGACATGCCGCCCGGCCGCATCCCCAAGGGCGAGATCCTGTTCCACGGCGAGGACATGCTGAAGATGTCCGCCGAGGAGCGCCGCAAGATCCGCGGCCGCCGCATCGCGATGATCTTCCAGGACGCGCTCTCCTCGCTGAACCCGGTGCTGTCGGTCGGCTACCAGCTCGGCGAGATGTACCAGGTGCACCTGGGCCTGTCCCGCAAGGAGGCCAAGGCCAGGGCGATCGAGCTGATGGACCGGGTCAAGATCCCGGCCGCGGCGGCGCGGGTGAACGACTACCCGCACCAGTTCTCCGGCGGTATGCGCCAGCGCATCATGATCGCCATGGCGATGGCGCTGGAGCCGGACCTGATCATCGCGGACGAGCCGACCACCGCGCTCGACGTGACCGTCCAGGCCCAGGTCATGGACCTGCTCGCGGAGCTCCAGCGCGAGGAGAACATGGGCCTGATCCTCATCACCCACGACCTCGGGGTCGTCGCCGACGTCGCCGACAAGATCGCGGTGATGTACGCGGGCCGGATCGTCGAGCAGTCGCCGATCCACGACCTGTACAAGCGCCCGGCGCACCCGTACACCCGTGGCCTGCTCGACTCCATCCCGCGCCTGGACCAGAAGGGCCAGGAGCTGTACGCGATCAAGGGCCTGCCGCCCAACCTGATGAAGATCCCGCCGGGCTGCGCCTTCAACCCGCGCTGCCCCAAGGCGCAGGACATCTGCCGTACGGAGGTCCCGGCCCTGGTGCCGGTGACGGAGCAGGACGGCGGCGAGCTGCCGGGCCGCGGCAGCGCGTGCCACTTCTGGAAGGAGACGATCCATGGCTGAGCTCAGGAAAGAGGACGAGGCCGTGGACGCGACGCCGAACGTCACCGACGTGGGGACGGCCCAGGCGCCCACCGAGACCGGTGCCGTCGCGGCGATCGAGGCCCCGGCGGAGCGCGGTGAGCCGATTCTCCAGGTGCGAGGGCTGGTCAAGCACTTCCCGCTGACCCAGGGCATCCTGTTCAAGAGGCAGGTCGGCGCGGTCAAGGCCGTGGACGGGGTCTCCTTCGACCTGTACCAGGGCGAGACGCTCGGCATCGTGGGCGAGTCCGGCTGTGGCAAGTCCACGGTCGCCAAGCTGCTGATGATGCTGGAGACGGCGACCGCGGGTGAGATCTTCTACAAGGGCCAGGACATCACCAGGCTGTCCGGCCGCGCGCTGAAGGCGGTGCGGCGGAACATCCAGATGGTGTTCCAGGATCCGTACACCTCGCTCAACCCGCGGATGACGGTGGGTGACATCATCGGGGAACCGTACGAGATCCACCCCGAGGTCGCGCCCAAGGGCGACCGGCGCCGCAAGGTCCAGGAGCTGCTGGACGTCGTCGGGCTGAACCCGGAGTACATCAACCGTTACCCGCACCAGTTCTCCGGCGGTCAGCGCCAGCGCATCGGCATCGCCCGCGGCCTCGCCCTCAACCCCGAGATCATCATCTGTGACGAGCCGGTCTCGGCGCTGGACGTCTCGGTGCAGGCGCAGGTCGTCAACCTGATGGAGAAGCTGCAGGACGAGTTCAACCTGTCGTACCTCTTCATCGCGCACGACCTGTCGATCGTCCGGCACATCTCCGACCGGGTCGGCGTGATGTACCTGGGCAAGATGGCGGAGATCGGCACCGACGTGCAGATCTACGACCACCCGACGCACCCCTACACCCAGGCGCTGCTGTCGGCCGTCCCCGTGCCGGACCCCGAGGCCCGTGAGGGCCGGGAGCGGATCATCCTCACCGGTGACGTCCCCTCGCCGGCCAACCCGCCGTCCGGCTGCCGCTTCCGCACCCGGTGCTGGAAGGCGGAGGACAAGTGCGCCACCGAGGTGCCGCTGCTGGCGGTCCCGGAGCGCTTCCGGGGCTCCGACAGCCCGGCGGCGCACGAGTCGGCGTGCCACTTCGCCGAGGAGAAGGACGTCGTCCACGCGGCGTAGTGCGCGGCGGCTGTACGCGCGGTGAGGTGCCCCGGCCGAGACGACGGCCGGGGCACCTGGCGCGTCCGCGGGCGGCCGGGAGACGCGCATGCGGGTGGTGGCACGCCCGGACGGGCGGGTAAAGGGTGCGGTATCGCACCATATGCGGTGGTATGTGGGTCCAGGGCACCGAGGACCACGGGAGGCACCCATGCGCCGAGCCACCAGGCACGCCAAGTGGGCCGTATGCGCCACGGCCGTCGCCCTCGCGGCGACCGCCTGCGGAGGCGGCGGCAGCGCGGCCGGTGGCGCCGACGGGGTCCTCAGCTCCTCCTGGGGCGACCCCCAGAACCCGATCGAGCCGGCCAACACCAACGAGGTCCAGGGCGGCAAGGTCCTCGACATGCTCTTCCGCGGTCTGAAGAGGTACGACCCGAAGACCGGCGAGGCCCGCGACATGGTCGCCGAGAAGATCGAGACGACCGACTCGCAGAACTTCACCATCACGCTCAAGCCCGGCTGGAAGTTCAGCAACGGCGAACCGGTCACCGCCAAGTCCTTCACCGACGCCTGGAACTACGGCGCCCACGTCGACAACAAGCAGGCCAACTCGCCCTTCTTCAGCGACATCGTGGGCTACGAGGACGTCCACCCCGCCTCCGGGGCCGCCAAGGCGAAGACCATGCGCGGTCTGGTCGTCAAGGACGACCGCACCTTCACCGTCGCGCTGAAGGAGAAGTTCTCCACCTGGCCGGAGACCCTCGGCTACCAGGCTTTCGTCCCCCTGCCACAGGTGTTCTTCACCGACCACGACGCCTGGCTCGCCAAGCCCATCGGCAACGGCCCCTACACGGTCGAGTCGTACACCCGGGGCAGCGGCATGAAGCTGCGCCGGTGGGACGGCTACACGGGTGAGGACAAGGCGCAGAACGGCGGCGTGGACCTCGTCGTCTACACCGACAACAACACCGCCTACACCGACCTGATCGCCGGCAACCTCGACCTCGTCGACGACGTGCCCGCGCAACAGCTCAAGAACGTCCGCAACGACCTCGGCGACCGCTACATCAACCAGCCGGCCCTCATCATCCAGACGCTGGTCTTCCCGCTCTACCGCCCCGAGTGGAACAAGGCCGGGATGGAGAAGGTCCGCCGGGGGCTGTCCATGGCGATCAACCGCGAGGAGATCACCAAACAGATCTTCCAGAACACCCGCACCCCCGCCAAGGACTGGACGTCACCCGCCCTCGGCGACGACGGCGGCTACAAGGAGATCTGCGGCGACGCCTGCACGTACGACCCCGCCGAGGCCAAGCGGCTCATCGAGGAGGGCGGCGGTCTGCCCGGCGGCAAGGTGACGCTCACCTCGAACGTCGACACCGGCTCGCACCGGGCCTGGATGGACGCCGTCTGCAACAGCGTCAACAACGCGCTCGGCCGGGGCGCCGTCTGCACCGTCAACCCCATCGGCACCTTCGCGGACTTCCGCAACCAGCAGACCACGTTCGCGTTCAGCGGCCCGTTCCGCTCCGGCTGGCAGGCCGACTACCCGCTCATCCAGAACTTCCTGGAGCCGCTCTACTACACCGGCGGGTCCTCCAACTACGGCAAGTTCAGCAACAAGCAGTTCGACAGTCTCGTCGACAAGGCGAACCGCGAGGCCGACCAGGCGGAAGCGGTCAAGGACTTCCAGGCCGCCGAGGAGATCCTCGCCGAACAGATGCCGGCCATCCCCCTCTGGTACCAGAACGGCAGCGCCGGCCACTCCGAGCGGCTCTCCGACGTCAGTCTCAACCAGTTCAGCGTTCCCGTCTACGACCAGATCAAGGTCGGCTGACGCCCGCCAACTCCACCACCGGAGCCCCCATGGGACGCTACGTGATCCGGCGGCTGCTCCAGATGATCCCGGTGTTCATCGGCAGCACGTTCCTCATCTTCCTCATGGTGTACGCGCTCGGCGACCCGGTCGCGGCCCTCTTCGGCGACAAGGCGCCCGACCCGGCCACGGCCGCCCGCATCCGCGCGGACCTCCATCTCGACCAGCCGCTGTGGAAGCAGTACCTGCTCTACATGGGCGCGATCTTCCAGGGCGACTTCGGCACCGCGTTCAACGGCCAGCCGGTCACCGAGCTGATGGCCTCCGCCTTCCCCGTCACCCTCCGGCTCACCGTGGTCGCCATCGTCATCGAGATCATCATCGGGATCACGCTCGGCGTCATCAGCGGCCTCAAGCGCGGCCGCCCCCTCGACACCGGGCTGCTCGTCCTCACCCTCGTGGTGATCTCCGTGCCCACCTTCGTGTCCGGCTACCTCCTCCAGTTCCTCCTCGGGGTCAAGTGGGGCTGGGTACGGCCCTCCGTCTCCTCCGACGCCCGCCTCGACGAGCTGATCCTCCCGGGCGTCGTCCTCGCCCTCGTCTCCCTCGCCTACGTCACCCGCCTCAGCCGCACCTCCATCGCCGAGAACGTCCGCGCCGACTACGTCCGCACCGCCGTCGCCAAGGGCCTGCCGCGCCGGCGGGTCATCACCCACCACCTCCTGCGCAACTCCCTCATCCCCGTCGTCACCTTCATCGGAGCCGACATCGGCGCGCTGATGGGCGGCGCCATCGTCACCGAGCGGATCTTCAACATCCACGGCGTCGGCTACCAGCTCTACCAGGGCATCCTCCGCAACAACGCGCCCACCGTCGTCGGCTTCGTGACGATCCTCGTGATCGTCTTCCTGGTGGCGAACCTGCTCGTCGACCTGCTGTACGCGGTCCTGGACCCGAGGATCCGCTATGCCTGAGCCCGACCCGTACCAGAACCCGAAAGAAGCCATCGCCCCGACCGGGGCGGGCGGTGCGATGGACCTGGCCATGAGCGAGGCCGAGACCCTGGAAGGGGGCGGCACCGGCCGCCCGCGCAGCCTGTGGTCCGACGCCTGGCACCAACTGCGCCGCAACCCCGTCTTCCTGGTCTCCGCCCTGCTCATCGCCTTCCTCGTCCTGATCGCCATCTGGCCGCAGCTCCTCACCAGCGCCGACCCGCTGCGCTGCGACCTCTCCAAGTCGCAGGAGGGATCGGCCCCCGGGCACCCCTTCGGATACGACACCCAGGGCTGCGACGTCTACACCCGCACCGTGTACGGGGCGCGGGCCTCCATCACCGTCGGCGTCTGCGCCACCCTCGGCGCCGCGCTGCTCGGCAGCCTGCTGGGCGGGCTCGCCGGGTTCTTCGGCGGCTGGTGGGACGCGCTGCTCTCCCGGATCGCCGACGTGTTCTTCGGCATCCCCGTCGTCCTGGGCGGCCTCGTCTTCCTGTCCGTCGTCACCAGTTCCACCGTCTGGCCCGTGGTCGGCTTCATCGTGCTGCTCGGCTGGCCCCAGATCGCCCGCATCGCCCGCGGCTCGGTCATCACCGCCAAACAGAACGACTACGTCCAGGCCGCGCGGGCCCTCGGCGCCGGCAGCGGACGGATGCTCCTGCGCCACGTGGGGCCCAACGCCGTCGCGCCGGTCATCGTCGTCGCGACCATCGCCCTCGGTACGTACATCGCGCTGGAGGCCACCCTGTCCTTCCTGGGCGTCGGGCTGCGGCCGCCCACCGTCTCCTGGGGCATCGACATCTCCAACGCCGCCCCGCAGATCCGCAACGCCCCGCACATGCTGCTGTGGCCCGCCGGAGCCCTGAGCGTCACCGTCCTCGCGTTCATCATGCTCGGCGACGCCGTGCGCGACGCCCTCGACCCCAAGCTGCGGTAGGCCACCATGCTGCTCGAAGTGCGCGACCTGTACGTGGAGTTCCATACCCGGGACGGGGTGGCGAAGGCCGTCAACGGCGTCACGTACTCCGTCGACGCGGGGGAGACGCTCGCCGTGCTCGGCGAGTCGGGCTCCGGCAAGTCGGTCACCGCCCAGGCGATCATGGGCATCCTCGACATGCCGCCCGGCCGGATCACCGGCGGTGAGGTCCTCTTCCGGGGCCGGGACCTGCTGAAGCTCAAGGAGGACGCCCGGCGTACGGTACGCGGCGCGGAAATGGCGATGATCTTCCAGGACGCCCTGTCGTCCCTGAACCCCGTGCTCACCGTCGGTGACCAGCTCGGCGAGATGTTCGTGGTCCACCGGGGCATGTCGAAGAAGGACGCCCGCGCCAAGGCCGTCGAACTGATGGACCGGGTCCGCATCCCCGCCGCCGGGCAACGGGTCGGCCAGTACCCGCACCAGTTCTCCGGCGGTATGCGCCAGCGCATCATGATCGCCATGGCGATGGCGCTGGAACCGGCCCTCATCATCGCCGACGAACCGACGACCGCCCTCGACGTCACCGTCCAGGCCCAGGTCATGGAGCTCCTCGCCGAACTCCGGCGGGAACTCGACATGGGCCTCATCCTCATCACCCACGACCTGGGCGTCGTCGCCGACGTCGCCGACAGGATCGCCGTGATGTACGCCGGGCGGATCATCGAGACGGCGCCCGTCCACGACATCTACAAGGCGCCCGCCCACCCCTACACCCAGGGGCTCCTCGACTCCATCCCGCGCCTGGACCACAAAAGCCGGGAGCTGTACGCCATCAAGGGCCTCCCGCCCAACCTGACGGCCATCCCGCCCGGCTGCCCCTTCCACCCGCGCTGTCCGCGCGCCCGGGACGTGTGCCGCGCCGACGTACCACCGCTGTACCGGGTCTCCGAGGACCGGCGCAGCGCCTGCCACTTCTGGGAGGAGACGGTCAGTGCCTCCTCTTCTTGAGGTCCGTGAGCTCGTCAAGCACTACCCGCTCACCCGCGGCGTCCTGTTCAAGAAGCACATCGGCGCCGTCAAGGCGGTCGACGGGGTCTCCTTCGCCCTCGACCCCGGCGAGACGCTCGGCATCGTCGGCGAGTCCGGCTGTGGCAAGTCCACGGTCGCCAAGATGCTCGTCAGCCTGGAGCGGCCCACGTCGGGGCAGATCCTCTACAAGGGCGAGGACATCACCAGGCTGTCCGGCCGCGCGCTGAAGGCGGTGCGGCGGAACATCCAGATGGTGTTCCAGGACCCGTACACCTCGCTCAACCCGCGGATGACGGTGGGTGACATCGTCGGCGAGCCGTACGAGATCCACCCCGAGGTCGCGCCCAAGGGCGACCGGCGCCGCAAGGTCCAGGAGCTGCTCGATGTGGTCGGGCTGAACCCGGAGTACATCAACCGCTACCCGCACCAGTTCTCCGGCGGGCAGCGCCAGCGCATCGGCATCGCCCGCGGCCTCGCCCTCCAGCCGGAGGTCATCGTGGCGGACGAGCCGGTCTCGGCCCTCGACGTCTCCGTACAGGCGCAGGTCATCAACCTGATGGAGCGGCTCCAGAACGAGTTCAACCTCTCCTACGTCTTCATCGCGCACGACCTGTCGATCGTCCGGCACATCTCCGACCGGGTCGGCGTGATGTACCTCGGGCGGATCGTCGAGACCGGTACGGACAGCGCGATCTACGACCACCCCACCCACCCCTACACCCAGGCGCTGCTGTCGGCCGTGCCCGTACCGGATCCCGAGGCCCGGGAGCAGCGGGAGAGGATCCTCCTGACCGGCGACGTGCCTTCGCCCACCGACATCCCGTCCGGCTGCCGCTTCCGCACCCGCTGCTGGAAGGCGCGCGAGCGGTGCGCTCTGGAGGTCCCGCTGCTGGCCGTCCCGGCGGCCTTCCGGGACGCGGACACACCGGCGCGGCACGACTCGGCGTGCCACTTCGCCGAGGAGAGGCACGTCGTCCCCGGCGACGCCGGCGGAACCCAGGGGCAGATGGGCTGATCGGACCTCACATCCGTCAACGCCCCGGCAACTTGCCCGACGCCGTTCCGGTATGCGGACACACGAGCCTGGACAGCGTACGGCCGTGCGGGTGCCGTGGACCGGCCGGGGCGCGGCATACCGCCCCGGCCGGTCGCCGTACGCCGTACGCCGATCGCCTCCTACACGAGCCCGAGCGACCGCTTCAGGAAGTCCACCTGGAGCAGCAGCAGGTTCTCGGCCACCTGCTCCTGCGGCGTCATGTGCGTCACGCCCGTCAGCGGCAGCACCTCGTGCGGCCGGCCCGCGGCCAGCAGGGCCGACGACAACCGCAGCGTATGGGCCGCCACCACGTTGTCGTCCGCCAGCCCGTGGATGAGCATCATCGGACG
Organism: Streptomyces gobitricini; assembly: GCF_039532985.1. Taxonomy (NCBI): domain Bacteria; kingdom Bacillati; phylum Actinomycetota; class Actinomycetes; order Kitasatosporales; family Streptomycetaceae; genus Streptomyces; species Streptomyces gobitricini. Next base: position 148,182 of record NZ_BAAASR010000003.1, read on the forward strand.
GGCGGGGTTCTCCGGCGCCGACAGACCGTCGTCCGTGATCAGGGAGTTCGCCGCGTACACCTCCGGCGCCTCCTCCGGGCGCCCCAGGTACCGCTCCATGTAGTGCGTGTCATACAGCCGCAGATCGGACATCGGCGCGCCCGCCACCGCCGCGTGGAACACGTCCGGCCGCCGCAGCACCGCCATCGCGGCCAGATACCCGCCGAACGACCAGCCCCGCATCGCCACCCGCCCCAGGTCCAGCGGGAACCGGTCCGCCAGCCCGTGCAGCGCCTCGATCTGGTCGTCCAGCGTCAGCGTCAGCCGGTCCTTGATCGCCTTCTCCCAGCCCGGGGAGCGCCCCGGAGCGCCCCGCCCGTCCGCCACGACCACCGCGAAGCCCTGCTCGGCGAACCACTGCGAGGTCAGGTGCGGATTGTGCGCCGCCACCACCCGCTGCCCGTGCGGCCCACCGTACGGGTCCAGCAGCACCGGCAGCGGCCCGTCGCCCTCCCGGTGGCCGCGGGGCAGCAGCACCGCGCAGGGGATGCGGTGGGGGCCCGCCTCGGTGAGCGTCAGGCGCGGCGAGAGCACCGGCCGCTCCGCGTACGAGGCCACCTCGGCCACCGGCTTGCCGTCCCGCAGCACCCGCACCACCGTCCCCGGCTCGTCGGGGCGGGCCGACGCCAGGACGGTCACCGCCCCGGACCGGACCGCGGTGTGGATTCCGGGCCCTTCGGAGACGCGCTCGACGCCCAGCTCGTTGACCCGGTACACATGAATCTCGCCGATCTCCGCCGAGGTGGCCTCCTCGCCCGCCGACGCCGACACCAGCACGTCGTTCGCGCCCACGTCCAGCACCCCGCGGAGGTGGAGCTGCGCGCCCGTCAGCGTCCGGTCCCCGACCGCCAGGACCCGCGCCCCGCCCTCGTCGGCGATCCGCACCAGCCGGCCGTCCGGAGCCCACGCCGGAACCCCACCGAGCAGTTCCAGCCAATCCGGGTCCTCGTCGACATGGACCGTCCGGGTGGTCCCGGTCGCGGTGTCCACCGCCAGGTACAGCTGCGTGCGCTGGTCGCGAGCCTGCACCAGCAGCAGCGGAGCCCCGCCGGAGGACCAGTGGACCCGCGCCAGATACGGATAACGCCTACGGTCCCACTCGACCTCCGTACGCGTTCCGTCCAGGCCGAGCAGACACAGCGACACCTCCGCGTCGGCCGTTCCCGCCGCCGGATAGGCCACCTTCACCGGCTCCCGGTCGGGATGCGCCGGATCCGCGATCCACCAACGCCGTACCGGGCTGTCGTCGGCCCTCGCGACCAGCAGCCGGTCCGACTCGGGCGACCACCAGAACCCGCGCGAACGGCCCATCTCCTCGGCCGCGACGAACTCCGCCAGCCCGTACGTGACGTGCTCGCCCTCCGGCTCCGCCAGCGTCCGGTCGCCGCCCTCGTCACCGGCGCCCGTCACCCGCAGAGCGCCCCCGCTCACATACGCGACGTACCGCCCGTCCGGCGACGGCCGCGGATCGATCACCGGACCGGGTACCCGCAGTTCGCGCGCCGTCCCGGCCCTCAGCTCCGCCACGAACAGCCGCCCCGACAGCGTGAAGGCCGCCAACTCGGCGGCCCCGTCCACCGCGTACCCCACGATGCCGCCCGCGCCCTCCCGGCTGCGCTCGCGGCGGGCCCGCTCCTCGGGCGACAACTGCTCCTCCGCGCCGCCCAGCAGCGTCTCCGGATCGGCGGCGACGCGCTCCCGCCCACCGTCTTCGAGGTCGAGCACCCACAGCCGGTTCGCTCTGTCGGTGCCGGAGGGGGAGCGGAGGAACACGACGCGGGATCCGTCGGGCGAGACGGTGAACGCCCGTGGAACACCGAGGGTGTAGCGCTGAGTCCGTGCGTACTGGCGAGGGAATGAGAGCTGTTGCCTGGAGGTCATACGACCGAAACTAGCGGTCGTGCGCCCCCATGTGCTGCTGTGCACCGATCGATGCGTGGGAACGGATAGTTATGATCCGTAGCGCCGAGTGGGTATGTACCCTCCGGCACGTGCGCCCTGCCCGGTCCGGAACGAAAACGTATGGAGGTGAACCGCCGTGGCACTCTCGATTTCGGCGGTGGTGCTGCTGGCGATCGTCGTCTTCCTGCTGATCCGGAAGTCCGGCCTGAAGGCCGGCCACGCGGTCGTCTGCATGCTGCTCGGCTTCTACCTGGCGAGTTCCTCCATCGCCCCGACCATCAGTGAGCTCACGACGAACGTGGCGGGCATGATCGGCGGCATCAAGTTCTAGGCGCGGATCGCGGGGCGTGTCCTCTTAGAGTGTCCGTATGACGGAACTCCCCGCCCGTCGTCTGCTCCTGGTGCACGCGCACCCCGACGACGAGTCGATCAACAACGGCACCACCATGGCCAAGTACGCGGCCGAGGGTGCCCAGGTCACCCTGGTGACCTGCACACGCGGCGAGGAGGGCGAGGTCATCCCGCCCTCCCTCGCCCATCTGGCACCCGACCGGGAGGACCGGCTCGGCCCCCATCGCGTCGGTGAACTGGCCGCCGCGATGAAGGAGCTGGGCGTCACCGACCACCGCTTCCTCGGCGGCCCCGGCCGGTTCCGCGACTCCGGGATGATGGGCGCCGCGCAGAACCGCCGCGACGGCGCCTTCTGGAACACGGACGTGGACGAGGCCGCCCCGTACCTCGTCGAGATCATCCGGGCCGTCCGCCCGCAGGTCCTGGTGACCTACGACCCGGACGGCGGTTACGGCCACCCCGACCACATCCAGACCCACCGCGTCGCCATGCGCGCCGCCGACCTGGCCGCCGAACCGGCTTTCCGGCCCGACCTCGGCGAGCCGCACGTGATCGCGAAGATCTACTGGAACCGGGTGCCGCGCACGGTCGCCGAGGAGGGCTTCACCCGGCTGCGGGAGGCGGGCACCTTCCCGCGGACCGGCACGGTCGACGACGTACCCGGCGTCGTCGACGACGAAATCGTCACGACCGAGATCCACGGGACGGACCACGCCGGACGGAAGGCGGCCGCGATGCGCGCCCATGCCACGCAGATCGCCGTCGAGGGGAACTCCTTCGCCCTCTCCAACGACCTGGGCCAGCCGCTCTTCGCCACGGAGTACTACCAGTTGGTACGGGGTGAACCGGGCGCTCCGGCCGGCCGGCGGGAGGACGACCTGTTCGCCGGGGTGACGTCATGAGCGGGGCCGTGAAGGCGGGCCGGATCGCCGCGTACGTGGGTCTGGCCGTGCTCGGCGCCGTGGTCGGCCTCGCCGGGGCGCTGGTCCAAGCGGCCTGGTTCCCGGGCGGGTTGCTGCTGGCGCTGGCCGCGTGCGTGGGCCTGTTCTACGGCGGGCTCCGGGCGACGGGCACGCAACTGGGCGCGGTGGCGCCGGGCGTCGGCTGGCTGGTCGCCGTCGTCCTGCTGAGCCTCGGGCGGCCCGAGGGCGACCAGGTCTTCTGGGGCGGTCTCGCCGAGCTGGTGTACGTCGTCGGCGGCATGGCCGCCGCTGTGATGTGCGCCACGATGCCTCGGCTTCCCCATCGGGGCGACCGATCCGGGGCACTTGGTGCGTGACGTGCCCCGACTTCGGCCGGAATGACCGACCGGGTTCCCCTGGTCGGGGGATGCCCGGCGGCGGTGGCCAGTATGGTGGTGCGCGCCGCCGAGCGCCCGCACGTGTAAGAGCGGGCGGCGGAGCCAACCGGGAGAACCTGCTTTGAGTCGTGAAACTGACAGTTCGTCCTCCGGCCCCCAGGGGCGCGGCGGAGCCGCGTACCCCTCGGGTACACCGCCGTACGGATCGCGCCAGTATCCGTCGCTGCACCCGACGCAGGACGCACCGGAGGAGGGCGCCGGAGCCGCCGCCGCGGAGCCGGACGAGCCCAGGACCGAGACCACGCTGACCACCCGCATCCGGATCAACATCCCCGGCTCGCGGCCGATCCCGCCGGTCGTCATGCGCAAGCCGATGGCCGACAGCGACGGCGCCGGGGCCGCCCCGGTCCCCCGGCCCGCCGCCGAGCGGCCGCCGGCGGCCGAGGTGCCGCAGCAGGCGGAGGGGCCCCAGCCTGAGGAGAAGCCGGCCAGCGACTGGTTCGCTCCCCGCAAGCCGCCGGCGTCCGCTGAACAGCCGGGACCGGCGCCCGCCCAGCAGTCCGGGTCCGCGCCCGTCCAGCCGCCCGCCGGTGGTGCGCCGGGCCGGGCCCCGGCCCCGCCGGTCCCGCACGCGCCTCGTGCCGACGCCCCGCGCGCGCACAGCTCCCTCGCGGACCTGGCGGCGGGCACGGCGCCCCCCGGCCGCCCCGCGCAGCCGAGCGGCCCGGGCGCCGGCCCGGTGACCGGCGTCAGCCGCCCGGTGCCCGGCGGCGCGGGCCCGGTGCCGTGGACGTCGGACGACACCGCGGTACTGACGCCGCAGCAGCCCGCTCCGGAGCCCGGCTTCCAGCCGGAGTACGAGGCGGGGTACGAGCCGCCGTACGAGCAGGCCCCGCCGGCCGGCGGGCACGTCTCGGGCGACACGCTCACCAGCGGCATCCCCGTGGTGCCGCCGGAGCACCGCTCCTCGTCGCCGTTCCCGGTCTCCGGCCCGGCGCAGGTGGCGACCGGCCCGGGCCCCGCCGCTTTCGAGGACCCGGAGCCCGCGGCCGCTCCCGCGCCGCCCGCACCGGCCCCCGCGCCGTCGGCCGCTCCCGCGTCCGCGCCCGCCCGGCCGCAGAAGAAGGGCCGTTCCAAGCTGGTCCTCCTCGGCGTGGTGGCGGTCGTGCTGTTGGGCGTCGCGTACGGTGCCGGTCTGCTCCTCAACCACTCCGACGTGCCGAAGGGCACCACGGTCCTCGGCGTCGACATCGGCGGCGGTACCAGGGAGCAGGCGGTGCAGAAGCTCGAGACCGCCTTCGGTGACCGGGCGTCCGCCCCGCTCCAGCTCAGCGTGGGCGGCAAGAAGGAGGAGCTGGCCCCGGAGAAGGCCGGACTCTCCCTGGACGCCCAGGAGACCGTGCGGGCCGCCGCGGGTGCCGACTACAACCCGGTCTCCGTGATCGGTTCCCTCTTCGGCGGCGAGCGCGTCGCCCAGCCGGTCATCCCGGTCGACGAGGAGAAGCTGAGCGTCGCCCTGACCGACCTGGCGGGAGCGTCCGGGTCGGTCACCGAGGGCACGATCAGGTTCGAGCCGGACAAGGCCGTCGCCGTACCGGGCAAGGCCGGCAAGACCCTGGACGTGCAGCGTTCGATGATCTCGGTACGTGACGCCTACCGCGCCCAGGTCGAGACGGGCCGACCGAACCCGGTGGAACTGCCCGTCGTCGCCAAGGAGCCCACCATCACCCGGGCCGAACTGGACCGGGCGATGAAGGAGTTCGCCGAGCCCGCGATGTCCGCCCTGGTGACCATCAGGGCGGGTGGCAAGGAGATCCAGTTCGGGCCCTCCAGGTCCCTGCCGCAGATCCTGTCCATGAAGCCGATCGACGGCCGCCTGGTGGAGGTCTACGACAAGCAGGCGATCACCAAGCTCCTCGACGGCGTCTTCGAGGGCGTCATGATCACCAAGGGTGACGGCAAGCAGCACGAGGTCTCCGCCGACGACGTGGCCCACGCGATGCAGAAGGCCCTCCTCGGCAGGACCCCCGCCGAGCGCACGGAGACGATCGAGCTCGACCCCCAGGGCTGAGCCCCGGTGCCAGGCCCCCGTCCCACCCGGGCGGGGGCCTTTCGGGTGAGTCCGGGCCGACTCGGCATGCGCGGCCGCCCGAGGGGTTACCGGTGCGGACATGACCGCTCAGCTCCGCCTCCGTGGCCTCACCGCCGTCGTCGCCGTGTGCGCCGCCGCCGCGGCGTCCCCGCTCCTCACCGGCTGCGGGGACGCCGGGGAACCGCGTGTCGCCGCCGCCGCGCCCTCCCCGCACAGCAGCCCCACCGGCACCGCGTCGCCCCGGCGCCTGACCGAGGACCAGGCGGAACGGCAGGCCCTGCTCAAGGCCGCCAAGGTGCCGTGGGACAAGGCGGCCGGGACGGCGGTCGCCGGCGTACGGGAGGGGAAGCTCGCCGAGATCGAACTGAAGTGGGCCCGCTCCGCCGTCGGCAGCCCGAGCCCCGGCCCGCGTACTCCCGAGTGGGACACCGCGGTCGCCGCCCAGGACGGCACCGTGCACACCGTGCGGGTCGACGCCGTCTCCGGCAAGGTGACCGAGTCGCGGGTCGAACCCGGCCAGGACCCGGACGACAAGCGTGAGCTCGCCGACCGGCTGGGTGCCGCCACGGTCACCCCGCAGCGGGCCGTCAAGGCGGCCACCGACCGGAAGAAGGGCACGGTCACCGCCGTCCGGCTGGACGACACCGTCTGGTCGGTCGACGTCGTGACGACGAACGACTGGTACAAGACGACGTACGACGTCGACGCCCGGACCGGCGAGATCGTGCGCGAGCACGTGGACCGCGACTGACGCCCCCCGCGCGATGTGCCCCGCGTGCGCTGCCCTCCCGTGCGCCGTGCCCCCGCGCGGCCCGCCCCGGCGCCCCTGGGCACCGCTCATGGGAGCCCATCCCTCGCCGCGGGCCTCCACGGGGTCGCCCCGCACGGCCCCGCCGCGCCGGCCGCCGTCTCCACGGGTCGGCGGGAGGCCGGTGGAAGGCCCGCCGGGGCCGCGGGGGTCAGTTCAGCCGTGCGCGGGCCGCGCGGGCACGGTGGCGGACCGACTCCGCCACGGCCGGTTCCACGGGGGCCACCACCTCGGCGTACGCGTCCATCTCCGCCGCGCCCGTCAGGAAGTCACCGCGCTGGACCAGCAGCTGGGCGCGTTCGTAACGCAGCCGCGCCGGGTGCGCGGGCAGCAGCAGGGACAGCTCGACCGCCCACAGGGCCACCTCCGAGCGCTCGGGGCGTACGGATGCCCAGGCGCGGATGTTGTTCAGGATCCGCTGCACGATCTGCGCCGGGTCCGCGGGGGTCAGCATCGACGGGTGCAGGCGCTCGCCGGTCGCCCCCGCCACCAGCAGTTCCGCGTCCGCCCCGGTCAGCACCCGGCCGCCGGCGAACGGGTCCGCCAGCACCCGCTCCCCGGGGTCGCCGAACCCGACCACGAAGTGCCCCGGCAGCGCCACCCCGTACACCGGGGCGCCCGCCCGCCGCGCGACCTCCATCCAGACGACGGACAGCAGGATGGGCAGGCCCCGCCGGCGCCGCAGCACCTCGTGGAGCAGCGACGACTCCAGCCGCTGGTAGTCGCCGGGCGTGCCGTGGAAGCCGCACCGGTCACCGAGGAGCCCGGCGAGCGCGGTGACCCACGAGCGCGGGCCGCGCAGCCCGAACGGCAGCAGCCCGGCCAGCCGGTCCAGCTCGATCTCGGCGGCGTCCATCCCGGCCTGGCCCAGCGCCGGATCCGCTTCCGCGCCCACCAGCAGGCAGAGCGTCGCGAGGTCCGGCCGTTCCTCGCGGGCCTCCTCGGCGAACCGGCGGCGCCACTCGGTGGTGTGCATACGCGTCACGTACCCGCTTCGGGGGATCGGAAGTGGTGGTACAGGTGGTGGACGGCGAAGCCCATCCCCTCGTACAGGGCGAGGGCGCCCTCACTGTCCGGCTCCACCTGCAGCCAGGCCGCGGACGCGCCCTCCTCCAGGGCCCGGCGGGCGAGCGCCGCCATGACCGCCGTGCCGAGTCCCTGCCTGCGGTACGCCGGGTCCACCTCGACCGCCATGAAGCCGGCCCACCGCCCGTCGACCGCGCACCGCCCGATGGCGGCGGGTACGCCGCCGTCACCGGGTACGGAGGCGAACCACACGGAGGGTCCGCTGTTCAGGACGTGCAGGACGTGGGGGCCGGGCGCGTCCGACCGGTTGTAGCGGCGCAGCCACGCCTCGTCCACGGACCGGGACAGCCGTACGTCACCGGCCTCGAGGTCGCCGATCGCCGCCAGCCCGCCGGTCCGCACCTCCGCCGTGACCTCACGGCGCCAGCCGCGCTCCTCCAGCGCCGCGCACAGCCGTTCCTGGGTGCCCTCCGCGCCGGTCGCCACCTGGACGTACGGGGGCAGGCCCCGCTCCTCGTACCAGGCACGCGCGCGTGCCAGGGCGTCGTCGAGCGGCATGCCGGGATCGCCGAGCGGAAGCACCGAGTTGGCCCGGCGCGTGAAGCCCTTCCGACGCCCGGCCGCCCCCGCGAGGCCGGCCCCGCGCGGCACCTCCTCCGCCGCCGCCCGCAGCGTCCACTCCCCGAGCGGCTCGCTCTCCACCGGCTGCCAGGCCCGCGCGGCCACCCTCGTGAGCTCCTCGAAGCCGGCCGAGGGACCCCTGCGGCGGGCGGGCGCGGCGGGCACGACCTTCCCCGCGACCAGTGACGATTCCGCGATTCGGACGGTCTCACCGGTCCGCCGTGTGATCAGCAGCACACCCTCGGTCCATGATGTGAGAACACCTACCGTGTCGGTGAACTTCTCCGGGAGCGCTCCAGGGTCGCTCAACCGGCGGACGGAGACTCGTTTACCCACGTCAGAGGGGTCGATCCGGACCTCCAGCCGTCCGCCCGCAGTGAATTCCACAGCTGTGTCCGCCCCTCCTGTTCGGTTCAGTCCCGAGAACGGAGATACTAGGTGCGGGCATCGACGACGCCGCGCTCCCGCGCACACGGCCCTACCGAGGAGGAACGACCAGCGTGACCTACGTCATCGCGCAGCCTTGTGTCGACGTCAAGGACAAGGCATGCATCGAGGAGTGCCCCGTCGACTGCATCTACGAGGGCCAGCGGTCCTTGTACATCCACCCGGACGAATGCGTCGACTGCGGTGCTTGTGAGCCGGTCTGCCCGGTCGAGGCGATCTTCTACGAGGACGACACTCCGGAGGAGTGGAAGGACTACTACAAGGCGAACGTCGAGTTCTTCGACGACCTCGGTTCGCCCGGTGGTGCCTCGAAGCTGGGCCTGATCGAGCGCGACCACCCCTTCATCGCCGCCCTGCCGCCGCAGAACGGCTGATCGCGTGTCCTCGGTCCCGTACGGCTCCGCCGCTGTACGGGACCGACGCGTATCACCCCTGAAGCAGAAGAAAGCGAGCACCGTGTCCTCCCCCGTCTCCTCACGCCTCCCCGTCTTCCCGTGGGACAGGCTCGAGCCGTACAAGAAGACGGCCATGGCCCACCCGGACGGCATCGTGGACCTGTCCGTCGGCACGCCGGTGGACCCCGTCCCCGAGGTGATCCAGCGGGCGCTGGTGGCCGCGGCGGACTCGCCGGGCTATCCGACGGTGTGGGGGACGCCCGAGCTGCGCGACGCGCTCACCGGCTGGTGCGAGCGGCGCCTGGGCGCGCGCGGCTTCGCGCACACCAACGTCCTGCCGGTCGTCGGCTCCAAGGAGCTGGTGGCCTGGCTGCCGACCCAGCTGGGCCTGGGCGCCGGCGACACGGTCGCGTACCCGCGGCTCGCCTACCCCACCTATGAGGTCGGGGCCCGGCTGTGCGGCGCGACGCCGGTGGTCTACGACGACCCGACGGAGCTGGACCCGGCCGGGCTGAAGCTGCTGTGGCTGAACTCGCCGTCCAATCCGACCGGCAAGGTCATCCCCAAGGACGAGCTGATCCGGATCGTCGCCTGGGCTCGCGAGCACGGTGTCCTCGTCTTCAGCGACGAGTGCTACCTGGAGCTCGGCTGGGAGGCCGACCCCGTCTCCGTACTGCACCCGGACGTGTGCGGCGGCTCCTACGAGGGACTCGTCGCCGTCCACTCGCTGTCCAAGCGCTCGAACCTGGCCGGCTACCGCGCCGCGTTCGTCGCGGGCGACGAGGCCGTGCTCGGTGAACTGCTCAGGATCCGCAAGCACGGCGGGATGATGACGCCCGCGCCGGTGCAGGCGGCGACGGTCGCGGCGCTCGGCGACGACGCGCATGTGGCCGAGCAGCGCGCCCGGTACGCGGCACGGCGCGGCGCGCTGCGCACGGCGCTGGAGACGCACGGCTTCCGCATCGAGCACAGCGAGGCGAGCCTGTACCTGTGGGCGACCCGCGACGAGCCCTGCTGGGACACCGTCGCGTACCTGGCCTCCCTCGGAATCCTGGCCGCTCCCGGCGACTTCTACGGGGAGGCGGGGGAGCGGTTCGTACGGGTGGCGTTCACGGCCACCGACGAGCGGGTCGAGGCCGCGGTCAAGCGGCTGGGCTGAGACACACCGAAGGGCCCGGGGAGAGTGCGCGACTCCCCGGGCCCTTCGCGTGGGTACGGGCGGTTACTTGCCCAGCGCCGGGAGGGTCTTCACCGGCAGCTCCGCCGGCAGGCCGCCGCCGAGCGCGTCGGTGGGCGCGGCGCCCGCGGCCCCGCCGACGATCTCACCGGCGCTGCCGGCCGCGTCACCGGCGGCCTTCTGGGCGGCGGGGGTCGCGGTCCCGCCCGTCCTGGCGACGGTCTCGCCCGCGGCGGGCACGGCCTGCTCGACCGCCTTGCCGCCCGCCTCGCCGACCATGCCGGTCGTGCCGGTGGAGGCGCCGCTGACGGTGTCGGTCGCGGAGGCGGTGTCGAGGCTGCTCACGCCGCCCAGCTCGGGGGCGTTGGGGAGGTCCACGGCGCTTGCGGAGCCGGCCGCACCGACCACGGGAGCTGCGCCCGCTGCGATCAGCAGCGCGGCACGGGCGATCCGACGGGTCAGGGGGAGGGACATGATGCTCCTTCGACGGGAGAGGTCGTTTGTCTGTGGTGCCTGTCCGACGATCGGACGCTGTGACAACCGCTCGGAGGGCGGGGGAGGTTGCGGTGGGCCCGGGTAAAGAGTTGGTAATGCGTCGCATTATCAGCTCGCCCTAAATCCGGGCAAAGGCGCAGAGTCCCGCGCACGTGAAAAACCGTCACTCCCCAGTGCTGCCAAGGAAATCGTGATCTGCCGCGCGCGCCGGGGGAAAGCGGCCGGGGACGTGAAGCCGCGTTCCTCTCCCGAGTGAATTCCCGTACGCGCGCACGGCCGCCGTTTCGATTTCCGGGCGGGCCACGCCCCGCGGGCGGGCGCCCCGCCGGGCCGCTCGGGGTCCCCGGGACCGGCTTCGCGGCACGCTCCACGGCCACCGGACGGCCCGGCCGGCGGCCGGCCTACCCGCGGGTGACCCGGATGCGGACCTCGTCCGTCCGGGGGGCGTCCCCGGTCGTCCGCCAGCCTTCCCGCGACTCCGCCGCGCTCCACACGCGGCCCGCGTACGACACCTCCGCGAGGCCCAGGGCGTCCGCCCGCGCCACCGCCCACTGCGCCAGCTCCCAGCCGCCGCGAGACCCGCCACCGGGCGTCTCCCCCTCCGGGCCGGCCGCCCCGGCGGCCACGGTCGGGACCGGTACGGAGATGTCGGGCGCCGTCCCGCCGCCGGGCAGCGCCTGCCCGCCGAACGCCCGCCGCAGCTCCGCCCGTACCCGCGCCGGGTCGCCGGCCCGCACGGGCCCGCGCTCGGTCGTGCACGTCAGGGACGCGGCGGAGCGCCCCGTGAGGGCGGCGGCGAGCAGCGCGGCGTCCGGCTCGTGCTTGGCGTACGCCTGCGGGAAACCGCTGCGCTGCACACGCTGCGCCGCCACCGTCAGCGGCAGCCGCGAGTACCCCGGGACCTCGACGAGGTGGTCGTAGAACTTCCCGGCCGAGAAGACCGGGTCGAGGATCTGCTTCTCGGTGCCCCAGCCCTGCGAGGGCCGCTGCTGGAACAGACCGAGGGAGTCCCGGTCGCCGTACCGGATGTTGCGCAGGGCCGACTCCTGCAGGGCGGTCGCCAGCGCGATGGTGACCGCCCGCTCGGGCATCCCGCGCGACGTCCCCACCGCGGAGATCGTCGCGGCGTTGGAGGCCTGCTCGGGCGTGACGCGGTAGGTGTTGGTCCCGCTGCCCACGACACAGTGGGGGGCGTCCTTGCGACCGGTCGCGTACTGGACGACGACGTACCCGATCAGCGCCAGAAGCACGGCGAGCGCGACGGCGACCCTCGGTCGGCGGGGACGGGTGGACTCGGACACGGAGCCCACCGTACTGGAGGCCGGGATAGGCTCGGCACCATGTCCGAGACCATGCCCGCCACCCTGCTGGACCTCACCCAGGACGGTCCGGCGCTCACCGCCGCGCTCGTCGACTTCCCCTCGGTCAGCGGCACCGAGAAGCCGCTCGCCGACGCGATCGAGCAGGCGCTCCGCACCCTTCCGCACCTGACCGTCGACCGGTACGGGAACAACGTGGTCGCCCGGACGGACCTGGGCCGGGCCGAGCGGGTCGTGCTGGCCGGACACATCGACACCGTGCCGATCGCCGACAACGTGCCCTCCCGCCTCGACGACAACGGCGTCCTGTGGGGCTGCGGCACCTCGGACATGAAGTCGGGCGTCGCCGTCCAGCTGCGCATCGCCGCGACCGTCCCCGCCCCCAACCGCGACCTGACCTTCGTCTTCTACGACAACGAAGAGGTCGCCGCCCACCTCAACGGGCTCGGGCACGTGGCCGACGCGCACCCCGAGTGGCTGGAGGGCGACTTCGCCGTCCTGCTGGAGCCGTCCGACGGCCAGGTCGAGGGCGGCTGCCAGGGCACGCTCCGGGTCCACCTGCGCACCAAGGGCGAGCGCGCCCACTCCGCGCGCAGCTGGATGGGGTCGAACGCCATCCACGCCGCCGCCCCCGTCCTGGCCAGGCTCGCCGCGTACGAGCCGCGCCGGCCGGTGATCGACGGGCTGGAGTACCACGAGGGCCTCAACGCCGTCGGGATCGAGGGCGGTGTGGCCACCAACGTCATCCCCGACGCGTGCACCGTGACCGTCAACTACCGCTACGCGCCCGACCGCTCCATGGCGGAGGCCGAGGCCCACGTACGCGAGGTGTTCGCGGACTGCGGCGTCGACGAGTTCGTGGTCGACGACCACACCGGCGGTGCCCTGCCCGGCCTGTCGCACCCCGCCGCCGCGGCCTTCATGGCGGCGGTCGGCGGCAGCGCGCAGCCCAAGTTCGGCTGGACCGACGTCTCCCGGTTCAGCGCTCTGGGCGTGCCCGCCGTCAACTACGGCCCGGGTGACGCGCTCTTCGCGCACAAGCGGGACGAGCACGTCGCCGTCGACAGGATCACGCACTGTGAACGGCGACTGTACGACTGGCTCACCGCCTGACCTCCGTAATTTCGCCTTTTGTCACGTCCGTCGTCCTACCCTGAGCGGGAAACGATGTTCAGCGGAGGGAGCGGATCATGGGCAACCCCGAGGCCGAGGCCGAAGGACTGCGAGCGCTGGCCGAGCAGCGGCTGGGGCCGGTACTGCGCCGCCGGGAGCAGGTCCAGCCCGGCACCACCGATCAGCGGCTGCTGGACACCGCGGGTGACTCGGAGTGGGTCCACACCGACCCCTGGCGCGTCATGCGCATCCAGTCGGAGTTCGTGGAGGGCTTCGGCGCGCTGGCCGAACTGCCCAGCGCCATCAGCGTCTTCGGCTCGGCCCGCACCCCGGCGGGCACACCGGAGTACGAGGCGGGCGTGCGGATCGGCCGGGCGCTGGTCGAGGCCGGCTTCGCCGTGATCACGGGCGGCGGCCCGGGCGCCATGGAGGCGGCGAACAAGGGCGCGCGGGAGGCCAAGGGCGTCTCGGTGGGCCTCGGCATCGAGCTGCCCTTCGAGCAGGGCCTGAACCCGCACGTCGACATCGGCGTCAACTTCCGCTACTTCTTCGTCCGCAAGACGATGTTCGTCAAGTACGCCCAGGGCTTCGTCGTCCTGCCGGGCGGGCTCGGCACCCTGGACGAGCTGTTCGAAGCGCTGACCCTGGTGCAGACGCGGAAGGTCACCCGCTTCCCGATCGTGCTGTTCGGCACGGAGTACTGGTCCGGCCTGGTCGACTGGCTCCGCGGCACGGTCATCGCCCAAGGCAAGGCCTCCGAGCACGACCTGACCCTCTTCCACGTCACGGACGACGTCGACGAGGCGGTCGCCCTGGTCACCAAGGAGACCGGCCCCGGCCACCCCTGACGGGCAGGGCTACGCCAGCCCCCGGCGGGCGACCGCCGGGGGGCGGTGCCCCGCGATGGACGCGACCATGTCCAGCACCTGCTTCGTCTCGGCGACCTCGTGCACGCGGTAGACCCGGGCGCCCAGCCACGCCGAGACGGCCGTCGTCGCGAGCGTGCCCAGCACCCGCTCCTTGACCGGTTTGTCGAGCGTCTCGCCGACGAAGTCCTTGTTGGACAGCGACACCAGCACCGGCCAGCCCGTGTCCGTCATCTCGCCCAGCCGGCGGGTCGCCTCCAGGCTGTGCCGGGTGTTCTTCCCGAAGTCGTGACCGGGGTCGATCATGATGCCGTCGCGGCGTACGCCCAGCTCCACGGCGCGCTCCGCCAGGCCCACGGTCACCCGCAGGATGTCCGCCATCACGTCCTCGTACGTGGTCCGGTGCGGCCGCGTGCGCGGCTCCGCGCCGCCCGCGTGGGTGCACACCAGCCCCACGCCGTACCGCGCGGCCACCTCCGCGAGCTTGGGGTCCACCCCGCCCCACGCGTCGTTCAGCAGGTCGGCGCCCGCCTCGCAGACCGCCTCGCCGACGTCGTGCCGCCAGGTGTCGACGCTGATCACCACGTCGGGGAACCGCCTGCGCACCTCGGCCACGAAACCGACCGTGCGCCGCGCCTCCTCCTCGGCCGTCACCTCTTCCCCGGGGCCGGCCTTCACCCCGCCGATGTCGATGATGGCGGCACCCTCGGACACCGCCTGCTCGACCCGGGCGAGCGCCGGCTCGTCGCGGAACGTGGCGCCCCGGTCGTAGAAGGAGTCCGGGGTCCGGTTCACAATCGCCATGATCACCGGCTCGTGCGCGTCGAATTCGCGTCGTCCCAGGCGCAGCATCCCGTTTGTCCTCCTCGCGTTCGGTCGCCTGCGACCTTAACGGTCGGTGGCGCATGGCACGATCGGCACCGTTGGGTTCTGGCTCCCGGTGGAGAGGCACGGTCGTGTTCTGGTTCTTGGCTGTCGCGATGGTCGTGGTCGTTGCCGCGGTCACTCTGGCCGTGATCGGTGGCGGGGAGAGCGAGGTGCTGCCCGAGGCGCCGCCGGAGCACACGGTGGACCAGCTGCCGCTGACCCGGCCCGTCGGCCGCGCCGACATCGACGCGCTGCGGCTGCCCCTGGCCCCGCGGGGCTACCGGATGGCGGAGGTCGACGACGTCCTGGGCAGGCTCGGCGCCGAGCTCGCCGAGCGGGACGCGCGGATCGCCGAGCTGGAGACCGCGCTGGCGGGGGCCCGTGCGGGGGAGTCCGGCCGGCCGGACACGTTCGACGAGCCCGGCCGTGAGCCGGGGGAGGAGCAGGACCGGTGACCGGCGGCGCCCTGCCCGGCCCGGACGGGAAACCACGCTGCCCCTGGGGGCTGTCCACCGAGGACTACGTCCGGTACCACGACGAGGAGTGGGGCCGGCCCGTCCACGGCGACGACGCCCTGTTCGAACGGCTCTGCCTGGAGGCCTTCCAGTCGGGCCTGTCCTGGATCACGATCCTCCGCCGCCGCGAGGGTTTCCGCCGGGCCTTCGCCGGCTTCGGGATCGCCGCGGTCGCGGAGTTCACCGACGCCGACCGGAGCCGGCTCCTGGCCGACACCGGGATCATCCGCAACCGCGCCAAGATCGACGCGTCCATCGCCAACGCGCGCGTGCTGGCCGGCTGGGCGCCCGGCGAGTTGGACGCCCTGATCTGGTCCTACGCCCCGGACCCCGCCTCGCGCCCGGTCCCCCGCACGGTCGCCGACGTCCCGCCGATCACCCCCGAGTCGGCGTCCCTGTCCAAGGCGCTCAAGAAGCGGGGCATCCGCTTCGTCGGGCCGACCACGGCATACGCCCTGATGCAGGCCTGCGGCCTGGTCGACGACCACCTCGCCGACTGCGTGGCCCGCGGCGGCGCGCCGGTCTGACCGTCGCCGGCCGACCGCGCCAACCCCGACCGCGCGAGCCCGACCGCGCCAACCCCGACCGCGCCGGTCACGGGACAGGCCCCGCACCCGCCCCTCCCCGCCGTGGGCGTGAGCCACGGCTCCCACGCGCCGGGGCGGGCGGAAAGGCGGAGGGGGCCCCGCCCCGGCGGAAGTGTGCGGTCCCGCGGGGTCAGCGGCCGAGGTACTGGGGCTTCTCCTTGGCCAGGAAGGCCTGGACCGCGATGCCGTGGTCCTCGGACGCGCCCGCCAGCGTCTGGAGCTCGTCCTCCTTGTCCAGCGCCTCGTCCAGCGTGTGGGCCGCCCCGTACGCCAGGGACTTCTTCAGCGCCGCGTACGCCAGGGTCGGGCCCGCGGCGAAAGCGCGGGCCACGGCCTCCGCCTCGGCGGCCAGGTCGGCGGCCGGGACCAGCTTGGTCGCGATACCCAGCTCGTAGGCCTCCCGCGCCGGGATCGTGCGCGGGAAGAACAGCAGGTCCGCCGCCCGGCCCGGGCCCACCACGCGGGGCAGCGTCCAGGAGACGCCCGAGTCGGCGGTCAGCGCCACCCCGGCGAAGGAGGTGTTGAAGGACGCCGTGTCGGCCACCACCCGGTAGTCCGCCGCCAGCGCGAAACCGAGGCCCGCCCCGGCCGCCACCCCGTTCACCCCGGCGACCACCGGCTTCGGCATCCCCGCGATGGCCCGGACGATCGGGTTGTAGTGCTCCCGCACGGTGCTCATCGTGTGCTCGGTGCCGATGAGCGCGACGTGCTCCTTGAGGTCCTGGCCCACGCAGAACGCCTTGCCCGTCGCGGTCAGCAGGACCGCCCGTACGGAGCTGTCCTCCGCCGCCGCGACCAGCGAGTCGCGGAGGGCGATCTTCGCCTGGATGTTCATGGCGTTCATGGCGTCGGGCCGGTTGATGGTGATCGTGGCGAGTCCGTCGACCACGTCGTACAGCACGGTGTCGGCCATGGCAGGGTCCCCTTTGCGGCTGAGGCGGTGATGTCCCGCCCAGCATGGCGGAGATCATCGCGCCCGCACATGTGACCTGCGTCAAAGAATGTCCGGTCCCGCCGCCGGGTGCGGCGGCGAAGTATCGCAGGCGTATCGCCGAATTGGACGGTTTTGCGAGAGCGCGTTGCGCAAGCGATGCCGACCGATGTTGGTCATCGGGTCCTGCCATGCGGGATAATGACCTGGAAGCAATGTGTTCGATGCCGGTGATGTATGCCCATGCCAGAGGGCCGTCGGCGACGATGAGCTGGTTTCAGGAAGGGGAACGAGCATGGCGGCCATGAAGCCGCGGACGGGCGACGGCCCGCTCGAGGTGACAAAGGAGGGGCGGGGCATCGTCATGCGCGTTCCGCTCGAAGGCGGCGGTCGGCTTGTCGTCGAGCTGACTCCGGACGAGGCCGACGCGCTCGGCGACGCACTCAAGAAGGTCGTCGGCTGACGCGGAAGGCTCCCAGTTTTCCGAAAGCCCCGGCACGGTACGCGGTGACGCGACCGGGCCGGGGCTTTCGCTTTCGCGGAAGCGCGCCGGTCAGCCCCGCCGCACCGCGCACAGCAGCCCGTCGCCCACCGGCAGCAGCGACGGCAGCAGCTCCTGGCTCTCCCGGACGGTCCGCAGCAGCTCCCGCACCCTGAGCACCTCGGCCGGCTGGGCCGCCGAATCGACCGTACGGCCGTCCGCGAACACACCCTCGAAACAGACCAGACCACCCGGTCGCAGCAGGCGCAACGATTCAGCGAGATAGTCCAGGCACTCCAGGCGGTCGCCGTCGCAGAAGACGAGGTCGTAACCGCCGTCCGCGAGCCGGGGGAGTACGTCGAGGGCGCGGCCGGGGATGAAACGGGCCCGGTTCCCGGCGAAGCCGGCCGCCCGGAACGCCTGCTTGGCGAACTGCTGGCACTCCGGCTCCAGGTCCACCGTGGTCAGGACGCCGTCGGGACGCATGCCCTCCAGCAGGTAGATCCCGGACACCCCGGTGCCGGTGCCGATCTCCGCCACCGCCTTGGCGTCCGCCGTGGCCGCCAGCAGACGCAGCGCGGCGCCGGTGCCTGGCGACACCGAGGGCAGCCCCGCGTCCCGGGCCCGGTCGCGGGCCCAGCGCAGCGCTTCGTCCTCGGCGACAAAGGCGTCGGCGAACGCCCAGCTCGTCTGCCGGTTGGCGGTAATGACCCTCTCCTGTCCCCGTAGTTGGCGCAACGGTGACTGTAGCCGTTCAGGGCCGGGAACCCGCAGATGGGACCGCGCGTTATGAAGGGGCGGGGGGAGCACATGGATCAAGAGCCGAAGACGGTCCCAAATTCACGTAAAGATTCTTATCCGGAGCTAACGGGCGAGGTGGCTATGGTAGGGGCTCCGCTGGACACCACCAGAGCCGATAGGGGAGGTGCGGCTGCGCCTGTGGATCGGGGAGGAGTGCTGCGGCGCCTTCTCAGGTCGGCGGGTGAGCCGAAATCCGTGACCGACACCGCTGACCGTTCCATGCCCGCCGACTCCGCACCCACCACCGCGACCTTCGCCTCGGATGCGGAATCGCAGGCGTGGACTCCGCCCTCGTGGGAGGAGATCGTCAGCACGCACAGTGGCCGGGTGTACCGCCTCGCATACCGCCTGACCGGCAATCAGCACGACGCCGAGGACCTCACCCAGGAGGTCTTCGTCCGGGTCTTCCGCTCGCTGTCCACGTACACGCCCGGCACCTTCGAGGGCTGGCTGCACCGGATCACCACCAACCTCTTCCTGGACATGGTGCGCCGCAAGCAGCGCATCCGGTTCGACGCGCTCGGCGACGACGCGGCGGAGCGGCTGCCCAGCCGGGAGCCGTCGCCGCAGCAGGTCTTCCACGACACGCATTTCGACGCCGACGTCCAGCAGGCCCTGGACACCCTCGCGCCCGAGTTCCGCGCCGCGGTGGTCCTCTGCGACATCGAGGGACTGTCGTACGAGGAGATCGCCGCGACCCTCGGCGTCAAGCTGGGCACCGTCCGCAGCCGTATCCACCGGGGCCGCTCCCATCTGCGCAAGGCCCTCAAGCACCGGTCGCCCGAGGCCCGGGCCGAACAGCGCGCGTTCGTGGCCGTGGGCGGGGAGGGCGGGCCCTCGTGAGTGCCACAAGTCCGACCCCCGCGGAACAGCACCTGGGGGACCGCCTCGCCGCGCTCGTCGACGGTGAGCTCGGTCATGACGCCCGCGAGCGGGTCCTGGCTCATCTGGCCACCTGCCCCAAGTGCAAGGCCGAGGCCGACGCCCAGCGCCGGCTGAAGAGCGTGTTCGCCCAGGCCGCCCCGCCGCCCCCCTCCGAGGGGCTCCTCGCCCGCCTCCAGGGGTTGCCCGGGGGAGCTCCGGGCGACGACGACCGAGGCGGACCCTTCGGCTCCGGCGGCGCCCTCGGGGTGAGACCCGGCGCCTTCGGCTACGCCGGGGGACCGGATGTGGGCTTCCGCATCCACGAGGTGGGCCGCCAGGAGGCGGAGCGCTCCCCCTGGCGCGGCCGGAGGTTCGCGTTCGCGGCCGCCAGCGCCGTGTCCTTCGCGGCGATCGCCCTGGGCGGCGCACTGCCCACGGTCGCGACGGTGGACGCCCGGGGTGACGGTACGGGCAACGTCACACCGATGCGGTCGTCCAACTCGACGCAGGGCACCGGCACGGGCAGCGGTGACAACAACCGCCGCCGCGGTGGCGGGCCCGGACCGGTCAAGCTGACGGACCGGCCGGTCGCGCCGCTGGCCGCCGTGCCGCTGCACGCGGTGCGGCGCCCGGGAACCCACCCCCTGCTGCCGGCCTCGCCGCCGGGTGCGGTGAGCGCGCTGAACGCCACGCCGCCCGCACCGCTGATACGTCCCACCGGCTCCGGGCCGGGCACCCCGTCACCGAGCTCCCTCCCGCTTCCCGCGGGCCGCTGACCGGAGCCCCCTGCGCGGGGGCCGCCGGACCTGGTTGAATCCTGCTCAGGGGCGTCCCGAGGGGGCGCGGGACGGGCACGCAGCGGGGAGAACATGGACGACGGGAAGCCCACGGGGTCGAAGCCGAAGTGGTGGAGCCGCCCGGCGCGGCAGCACCTGGTGGCGGAATCGGGCAGCCCCGGGGGCGGCGCCGTGCACACGCCCCCGCCCGGCGGCGCGGCGGCCGGCCCGGTGCCGGACGCGGTCGCGACGGCGGCCCTCCCGCAGCCGTTGCACCAGCCCGACGAGTACCGCACCCCGCCCTACGGCGAACCGGGCCCGTGGGCCCCCGCACCGCCCGTCCAGCGGCCGGTGGCGACCCCGGCGCACGGCACCGCCGTCCCGCCCGCGCCGCAGCAGCCACGCGACCCGCACCCGCCCGCGCCGCCGGTGCCGCACCAGGCCCCGCACCAGCACCCGCCCGCGCCGCAGCCGCCACGGGACCCGCACTCGCCGGCGCCGCAGCAGGCCCAGCCCGTGCCCCCGCCGTCGCAGTGGCTCCAGTACGACCCCTGGAGCACCCCGGGCGGGCAGCCCCAGCCGCTCCTCCACCCCGGCGGCCCGGCGGCAGGCGCACCGCGCGAGGGGCGCCGCCGAGGTCTCGCCGTGATCGCCGCGCTGCTGTTCGCCGGGCTCACCGGCGTGCTCGGCGGCGGCGTCGGCGCGTACGTCGAGCGGCACGGCGGGCTCACCACCGTCGAGCTCCCGCAGGCCGGGCGGGAGGACGGCGACCGCGCGCCCGACAGCGTCGCGGGCATCGCGGCCAGCGCCCTCCCCGGTGTCGTCACCCTCCACGTCAGCGGCGGCGGTGAACAGGGCACCGGCACCGGCTTCGTCCTGGACGAGCGGGGCCACATCCTCACCAACCACCATGTCGTCGACCCGGCCGGCGCCTCGGGCGACATCACCGTCACCTTCAGCGGTGGTGAGACGGCCGCGGCCGAGCTGGTCGGCAAGGACAGCGGGTACGACCTGGCGGTCGTGCGAGTGAAGGGCGTAGCCAACCTCAAGCCGCTGCCGCTGGGCAACTCCGACAACGTCCGCGTCGGCGACCCGGTCGTCGCCATCGGCGCCCCCTTCGACCTCCAGAACACCGTGACCTCCGGCATCATCAGCGCCAAGGAACGGCCCATCACCGCGGGCGGTGAGAAGGGCGACGGAAGTGACATCAGCTACGTCGACGCCCTCCAGACCGACGCCCCGATAAACCCCGGCAACTCGGGCGGCCCGCTGCTGGACTCCAAGGCCCGGGTCATCGGTATCAACAGCGCCATCCGAGCCGCGGACAGCGGCTCGGGACCCGACGGCGGCCAGGCCGGCTCCATAGGGCTCGGCTTCGCGATCCCCGTCAACCAGGGCAAGCGCGTCGCCGAGGAACTGATCAACACCGGCAAGGCCGACCACCCCGTCATCGGGGTGAGCCTCGACATGAAGTACAGCGGCGACGGCGCCAGGGTCGGCGAGAAGGCACAGGACGGCGGGGCCTCCGTCACCCCCGGCGGTCCGGCGGCCAAGGCGGGCGTCCGGCCCGGCGACGTCATCACCAAGGTGGACGGCCACCGCGTGCACAGCGGCGAGGAGCTGATCGTCAAGATCCGCGCCCACCGCCCGGGCGACCGCCTCCGGCTCACGCTGGAGCGCGACGGCCAGGAGCAGACCAAGACGCTGACGCTCGGTTCCTCGGCCGGTGGCTGACGGTCCAACCGCGGGGGCACCGCGGGCACACCCGCGGGAACACGGCGGGCCACCCGCGGGAACACGGCGGGGACCCCGTGGGGGCACCGGGGGGCCACCACGCGGTCGCCGGGAGGTACCGCCGCGACAGCCGGGCCAGGTACCGTGTTACGGGCCCCGGGCCCGGACTGCCCCACGCACCACGCACCATGGACCACGGGCCGGACCCTGTGAAGGAGCAGCAAGGTGTTCAATGACATAGGCGCACTCGAGCTCGTGGTGCTGGTGGTCCTTGCCGTGCTCGTCTTCGGCCCCGACAAGCTGCCGAAGGTCATCCAGGACGTCTCCGGCTTCATCCGCAAGATCCGTGACTTCTCGGAGAGCGCGAAGCACGACATTCGCAGCGAACTGGGTCCGGAGTTCAAGGACTTCGAGTTCGAGGACCTGAACCCCAAGACGTTCATCCGCAAACAGCTGACGGAGAACGAGGACCTGAAGGAGATCCGCAGCAGCTTCGATCTCAAGAAGGAGATCAACGACGTCGCCGACGCCGTCAACGGCCGGGAGCCGGACGCGTCGGTCCCGGCCGTGGCCGGGGGCACCCGGGCCGAGGGCCACGGGGGCGTGGACCTGCTGAAGAAGGGCGACAGGCCCGACCACGGCGACCGCCCGCCGTTCGACGCCGACGCCACCTGACCCCCTCCCGCGCCGCTCTTCCGGAAAGAGCCCCCCTGCGGTGGCTATCCTCTCCATCTGTCCGGTTGCGAGAGCGCCCGTCGGGGCGTGCCGTACCGGACTCCACGGAACGAGGAGGCGGCCGGGCAGATGGAGACGACGAGTCGAGTAGGGGCGCAGGGTGCCGTACCCGGCGCCGCATCGGCGTCCGGGGCGGACGCGCCCGGAGGGCCGCTCGCGGCCCGGCGTACGGTCGACGGCTATCTGCGTGCGTCGTTCCCCTGGTACGGGCTGGACGAGGCCTTCACCGGGCCGCGCTGGCTGATGCAGGTGGGCACGTCCGCCGACGGCACGGTGCAGCACGGCTCGATCGGCCACGGTGACGAGCCGTCGATACGGCCGGACCGGCTCGACCCCACCGGGGCCGAGAAGGAGCGGTTCGCGGCCGTCGTCACGGTCGCCGCGAGCCCCGTGCGCCGCAGCGGCGACGGAACGGGGGTGCTGGACGCCACCAGCGTGTCGTCCGCCGCCTGGCTGGCCGGTTCCGGGCTGCTGGCGTACACCTGGCCGCCGCAGCTGGACCACTCGCTGCGGGACGACTGGCTGGACCAGCAGACCGAGGCCGCCTTCGAACTCGCCGACGACCTCGGCGGGCCGGAGTGGTCGATGCTCTCCCTGCCCGTCGACGGCGCCCCGACACCGTTCCACTACCGGGAGTCCGAGTACGGCTGGGTACTGGCCGGCTCGACGCCCGAGGGGGTCCACCTGGGTGCGTACGGACGGGGGATGAGCGCGTACGGCCTGGCGTTCGCGGTGGTGCGGGACATCACCGCGTACGCGTAGCCGCGCACGAAGAACGCGGAAGGGGCACCGCTCGTCGAGCGGTGCCCCTTCGCGGTGGCGGTCAGAACTTGTTGCGCGGGGTGATCCCCAGCGACATGCCCGACAGGCCGCGCTGACGGCCGCCGAGCTTGCCCGCGATGCTGCGCAGCGCGGCGCCCGCCGGTGAGTCGGGGTCCGACAGGACGACCGGCCTGCCCTCGTCGCCGCCCTCGCGCAGCCGTACGTCGATCGGGATGGAGCCCAGCACCGGGACCGTGGCACCGGTGGTCCTCGTCAGGCCGTCGGCGACCCTCTGGCCACCGCCCGTGCCGAAGACGTCGACCATCTCGTCGCAGTGCGGGCACGGCAGGCCCGCCATGTTCTCGACGACGCCGACGATCTTCTGATGGGTCTGCACGGCGATGGAACCGGCCCGCTCGGCGACCTCGGCGGCCGCCTGCTGCGGGGTGGTGACGACCAGGATCTCGGCGTTCGGCACCAGCTGCGCCACGGAGATCGCGATGTCGCCGGTGCCCGGCGGCAGGTCCATCAGCAGGACGTCCAGGTCACCCCAGTACACGTCCGCGAGGAACTGCTGGAGCGCGCGGTGCAGCATCGGGCCGCGCCAGACCACCGGCGCGTTGCCGGGGGTGAACATGCCGATGGAGATGACCTTCACACCGTTCGCCGACGGCGGCATGATCATGTTCTCGACCTGGGTCGGACGGCCGTCCGCGCCCAGCATGCGCGGCACGCTGTGACCGTAGATGTCGGCGTCCACGACACCGACCTTCAGCCCGTCGGCGGCCATCGCCGCCGCCAGGTTCACGGTCACGGACGACTTGCCGACGCCCCCCTTGCCGGAGGCCACCGCGTACACCCGGGTCAGGGAGCCGGGCTTGGCGAAGGGCACCTCCCGCTCGGCGGTGGTGCCGCGCAGCGCGGCGGCCAGCTCCTTGCGCTGCTCGTCGCTCATCACGTCGAGCGTCACGTCGACGCCGGTGACGCCCTCCACGCCGGAGACCGCCTCGGTGACGCGCGTGATGATCGTCTCGCGCATGGGGCAGCCGGAGACCGTGAGGTAGACGGTGACGGCGACCGCCCCGTCCGCACCGATCTCCACCGACTTGACCATGCCGAGCTCTGTGATCGGTCGGTTGATCTCGGGGTCGTTCACCGTCGCCAGTGCTTCGCGCACCGCGTCTTCCGTAACCATACGGAGATGGTACGGCGCCGGACCCTGCCCCCGGAAAGGCCTGTCAGCGGTCGGGTTCGTCACTCCGGCCCGGACCGCCGGACGGGAATAGATCCCGGCGCTCGTCCAGCTCCCTCACCAGGTCCTCCAGCTCGGAACGGATCCAGTCGCGGGTGGCGACCTCGCCGAGGCCCATCCGCAGGGCCGCGATCTCCCTGGTCAGGTACTCCGTGTCGGCGATCGACCGCTCGTTCTGCTTGCGGTCCTGCTCCAGGTTGACCCGGTCCCGGTCGGCCTGCCGGTTCTGGGCGAGCAGGATCAGCGGAGCCGCGTAGGACGCCTGGAGCGACAGGGCGAGGGTCAGGAAGATGAACGGGTACTCGTCCCAGCGGAGGTGGCCGGGCGCCGAGATGTTCCACAGCACCCAGACGACGACGATCACCGTCATCCAGACCAGGAACCGCCCGGTGCCGATGAAACGGGCGACCCGCTCCGAGAGCCGCCCGAACGCCTCCGGGTCGTACGCCGGCAGCAGCTTGGGCCGCCGGATACCCGGCTGGTCGAGCCGGATGCGCGGCGAGGGCGGCTCGCCGGGACGCTCATGCGTCATGCGCGGCCTCGCTCTCGTCCCCCGGCTCGAACTCCGTCTCGCGCCAGTCGTCGGGCAGCAGGTGGTCGAGGACGTCGTCGACGGTGACCGCGCCGAGCAGCGAGCCGCTCTCGTCCACGACCGGGGCGGCGACCAGGTTGTACGCGGCGAGGTAGCTGGTCACGGAGGGCAGCGGCGTGTCCGGGGAGAGCGGCGCCAGATCGGTGTCCGCGATCGCCGAGACCAGGGTGAACGGCGGGTCGCGCAGCAGCCGCTGGAAATGCACCGTCCCCAGGTACTTCCCGGTCGGCGTCTCGTCGGGTGCCCGGCACACGTACACCTGGGCCGCGAGGGCGGGGGAGAGGTCCTGCTGGCGTACGCGCGCCAGCGCGTCGGCGACCGTCGCGTCCGGGCGCAGCACGATCGGCTCGGTGGTCATCAGACCGCCCGCCGTACGCTCCTCGTACGACATCAGACGGCGTACGTCGGCGGCGTCGTCCGGCCGCATCAGCGTCAGCAGCCGCTCCTTGTCCTCCTCGGGCAGCTCGGACAGCAGGTCGGCGGCGTCGTCCGGGTCCATGGCCTCCAGGACGTCGGCGGCCCGCTCCTCCTTGAGCTTGCCGAGGATCTCGACCTGGTCGTCCTCGGGCAGCTCCTCCAGGACGTCGGCGAGCCGGTCGTCGTCGAGGGCGGCGGCGACCTCGGCGCGGCGCTTGGGGGAGAGGTGGTGCAGGACGTTGGCGAGGTCGGCCGGGCGCATCCGCTCGAACGTGGCGACCAGGCTCTCGGCGCCCTGCCCGTGCTCCTCCAGCGAGAAGCCGGTGACGGCCGACCACTCGACGGTGAGCGTCTCGCCCTTGCGGCGCAGTGCCCCGCCGCCGCCCCGGCGGACGAAAACCTTGTCGATCTCCCAGTCGCGGCGGGCCGGGAGCTGCTGGATGGCCACGTCGAGGACCGTCACCTCCGAGCCGTCCTCGACCAGCCGGACGCGGCGGTCGAGCAGCTCGCCCAGGACCAGGCGCTCGGTGGGGCGCTGCTCGAAGCGGCGCACGTTGAGCACGCCGGTGGTGATGACCTGGCCGGACTCCACACCGGTGACCCGGGTCATGGGCAGGAAGATCCGGCGGCGCCCGATCACCTCCACGACGAGGCCGAGCAGGCGGGGCGGGCGGCGGCCGACGCGCAGCATCGCGACGAGGTCGCGCACCCGGCCGACCGGGTCGCCGTTCGGGTCGAAGACCGGGACGCCGGCGAGGTGCGAGACGAAGATGCGGGAAGCACCTGCCGCCATGCCGTACACCTCCTCGTCTGCCCGGATTTCCGCCTTTGCGCCGGTTCAGGCTAGCCCGTCCTGGTGCGGCTCGCCCAGGCAGGGCGTCCGTACGGCTCTCTGCCGACCGTCGTATACGGCACGGGTACGCTGCGGTCTGCCAACCCCCCACGGTTTGATGAGAGGCAGTGCGCTGGTGACCTTTCTCGCCCCGGCTTCGCGCGCCCGCCGGGCCGCTCTCCCCGTCGCGTTGTGCGCCGGTCTGACCGCGGTACTCACCGCCTGCGGAGAGGAACCGCCCCCCGATCCGGACGCCGGTACGAACGGGGTGGGCAAGCTCTCGGCCACCGCGATCGAGTCGAAGGCGCGGGCGGCGGCGGGCGGTGCCCAGGCGGTACGCCTGTCGGGGACGCTGGTCAGCAAGGGCGGTACGTACGAGCTGAACATGCGGCTGAACCGGACCGGCGCGGCCGGATCGGTGGTCACCAGGACGTCCACCTTCGAGCTGCTGAGGGTCGGGGACGCGCTGTACCTCAAGGCGGACGCGGACTTCTGGGCGAGCGGGACGAGCGGGGAGGGCGAGGAGCGGGACGACTCCGGTACGGGGGCGGCGGACAAGCTCGACGACATGTACGTGAAGGTGCCCGAGGACGACCCCTCGTACAAGCAGCTGCGCGGCTTCACGGAGATGAACGTCCTGCTCGACGGCTTGCTGGAACTCCACGGCGGCATCGTCAAGGGCGACCGTTCCAAGGTCGGCGGCATCCGCACGATCAAGGTGGCGGGTGGGCCCAAGGGTGAGGGCGGCACCCTCGACGTCTCGCTGGAGGGCACGCCCTATCCCCTCCGGTTCGCCCGTGGCGGCGGCGCGGGCGTGGTCGTCCTCTCGGACTGGAACAAGGCCTTCCCGCTGACGGCCCCGTCCAAGGACGAAACCCTCGACTACGGCCGCCAGCTCCCGCGTACCAGCGACTGACCCCCCCGCCGACGGCCGAGCGGGCGTACGTGCCCGGGGCCGGCCCTCCCGCCCCCGGGCCGGCCGCCCGGGTGCCCGGCCCTGCCGCCGCGAGGCCCGCGCGGGGGCACGTCCGGTGCGGTCCCCGGGCATGCCCGCCTCGGGTGGCGCGGCGGTACGGGGCGGCACGGCAGCGCGGCGGTACGGCAGCGGTGACACGGCGGCACGGCAGCGCGGTGATACGGCGGTACGGCGGCACCTGGCCGGTCCGGGACGCCATGGCGCGGCCGACGGGACGCCGTGCGGTACGGGCGGGGCGGACGCGGCGGTGGGCGCAGGCGGCGCGGGGCGCGCGTTCCACGGGGCGGGGCGCCGCCGCGCCCCGGGGCCCGCGCGGCTAGCGCTTGCGCTTCCCGCGCCTCAGCAGGAGGCGGGGGAGCGCCGCCGGGACCGGGTGGCGGGTGGTGGCCGGCGTCGGCAGCGGCGGCGCCGCCAGGGAGCCGTCCGGGAGGGCGGTCGTCGCGCCCCGCGGGGTGAGCCGCAGCACCCGGCACTCGCGCGCCCAGCGCTCGGTCATCGTCTCCGCGTCCGGGGCGTTCAGCCGCTTGCCCTTCAGCTCCGCGACCGCCGCCTCCCACGGCTCCGAGCCGGCGGCCAGCTCCGTCACGGTGGCCGTCCAGGAGACCACACGGCCGCCCTTGTCCTTGCTGCGCACCGTGACCTCGGCGGTGGAGCCGTCCACCAGCCCCGGCAGCGGCTGCTCACCCGGGCCGTCGCCGACGACGTGCGCCGCGCCGTCGGTCCACACGTGCCACAGCGCGCGGGCCGGGCCCTCGCCCCGTACCCAGACGAGGCCGGACTTCTTGGTGGCCTCCTCGACGAGGGCCTGGTCGAGAGTCGCGTCAGTCATGACGGCAGCTTAGCCAGTCGGGTCACAGCCAGCCGTTGCGCTTCAGCGTGCGGTGGATGGCGAAGCAGATGCCGATGATCCCGCTCAGCACCATCGGGTAGCCGTACTTCCACTGCAGCTCCGGCATGTGCGCGAAGTTCATGCCGTACACCCCGCACACCGCGGTCGGCACGGCCACGATCGCCGCCCATGAGGTGATCTTGCGCATGTCCTCGTTCTGCGCGACCGTCGCCTGCGCCAGGTTCGCCTGGAGGATCGAGTTCAGCAGTTCGTCGAAGCCGATGACCTGCTCCTGGACCCGTGCCAGGTGGTCGGCGACGTCCCGGAAGTACTTCTGGATGTCGGGGTCCACCAGCCGCATGGGCCGCTCGCTCAGCAGCTGCATGGGTCGCAGCAGTGGCGACACGGCCCGCTTGAACTCCAGTACCTCGCGCTTGAGCTGGTAGATCCGCCCGGTGTCGGTGCCCCGCGTGGAGCCCTTCGCCGGCGGTGAGAAGACGTCGATCTCGATCTGGTCGATGTCGATCTGCACCGCGTCCGCCACGGCGATGTAGCCGTCCACCACATGGTCGGCGATCGCGTGCAGCACCGCCGAAGGCCCCTTCTCCAGCAGCTCCGGCTCCCCCTCCATCCGGTGCCGGAGGTTGCGCAGCGAGCCCTGCCCGCCGTGCCGGACCGTGATGACGAAGTCCCGGCCGGTGAAGCACATCACCTCACCGGTCTCGACGACCTCACTGGTGGCCGTGAGCTCCGCGTGGTCGACGTAGTGGATCGTCTTGAAGACGGTGAACAGCGTGTCGTCGTACCGCTCCAGCTTGGGCCGCTGGTGGGCGTGGACCGCGTCCTCCACGGCCAGCGGGTGGAGCCCGAACTCCGCCGCGATACCGGCGAATTCGGCCTCCGTCGGCTCGTGCAGGCCGATCCAGGCGAAGCCGCCTCCCTCGCGTACCTGCCGCATGGCCTCACGCGGGGTGAGGCACACGTCGCTGGTGTCGTCCTTCAGCCGGCGGCCGTCGCGGTAGACGGCGCAGTCGACGACCGCGGTGGACGTCGACGGGTCGCGGGTGGCGTCATAGGTGTTGTACGAGTTGTAGGGGGCACTGCTCTTGCGCAGGGACGGGCGGACCGCTGCGCGCAGGTCACGGATCATCGACATGGCTGGCTCCTTCACGGAGAGGCCGTCGCGGGGCGTGGCACAGCCCGGAATGGGGACGTGGCTTCCTTACGTCCGCAAAGCGGGCGGCACCGCGGGATCGCGGTGACGGCGTTCGCTACAGACAGGCAAAACGGTGTGCTCTTCCGTCGTGCGAATAGCCATGACCTCACTCCCACGCGCCATGAGGAGGACGAGCGCGAGCGGGCAGGTGAGATGCCTCTCAGGTCACAGAGAAAAGCCGCGGGCGGAAGGGCGGTTGGTACTGCACGGTCGACTTCGATCCACCGCAGCCCCACCTCCTCCGGCCGGTCCCCCGTAGGGGATGACGTGTTGTCGGGACTGGAAAGCGACGCTTGGCGTGCTGTCCCGACCAGCAGACGGCCAACACTATCAGCCGACTGAGGGTCAATCCCTTTCTTTGCCCGTTCCATACGCGCTCTATGCTCCCCGCATGGGAGAAGTTCTTGCTCTGGTCGAGGCCCGGCTGCGTACCGCCCTCGGTGAACCGGACGCGCGCGCCGCGGTGACCTTCCTGGGCACCGACCGCGTCGAGGTCCTCCGCTTCCCGGACGCCGCTCTCGGCCTGGTGAGGTACGCCACCCTCGGCATGTCCGCCCGGCCTATGACCGATCCGGCCGCCACCCTCGCCGACCCGGTCGAGGGCCCGCGCGCGGAGCTCCTCCTGACCGTACGGGCGGGGCTCGCCGACACCGACAAGGTGCTGCGCCCGCTGGCCGTGCTCGCCGCCTCGCCGCAGGTCGAGGGGGTGGTCGTGGCGCCGGGCGCGTCCCTGGACACCGGCGAACCCCTGTGGCCCGGCGCGCCGTTCACCTCCGTGCTGGTGGCGGAGCCGGGCGGCCTGGTCGAGGACCTGGACCTGGACGCGCCGATGGACCCGGTGCGGTTCCTGCCGCTGCTGCCGATGACGCCGAACGAGGCGGCGTGGAAGCGCGTACACGGCGCGCAGGCGCTGCGGGAGCGGTGGCTGGCGGCGGGTACGGACCTGCGGGATCCGCTGCGCGGGCCGGTGGGCCTCGGCTGACGGTGGCCGGCCGGCCGGCGAAGCGGGTCGCGGCGCGGCGCGCCCGCGGGTCGGGGCGGCCATGGATGCATGATGAATCCATGTGTCCGGGAGGGAACGGCACACCGGAGGGGTGATCGTCCTTGACGCGGCGACGGCCGGGGAGGACCGTTGAACCCTATGAGGGGCGAACCCAGTTGTCCGAAGTGTGGAGGCCGGGTCAGGGCGCCCGGTCTCTTCTCCGACTCCTGGCAGTGCGACGCGCACGGCGCCGTGCAGCCGCTGCAGCCCGTGATCCCGCCCAGCGTGGAGGCGCTCGGCGTCGTCACGCACCGGGCTCAGGTGCCCGTCTGGATGCCCTGGCCGCTGCCGGTCGGCTGGCTGTTCACCGGTGTCGCGTACGCGGGGGACGACCGCAGCGGCGGCCGGGCCACCGTCGTCGCCTGCTCGGGCCCGGCGCCGCTCGGCGGTGTGGGCGAGCTCCTGCTGGTCGCCGAGGAACCGGGCGTCGGCCTGGGCGCGCGGTACGCGGGGATCGACGGCCCCGACCCCGGCCCGCGCATGTGCACGGGCAACCGCCCGCAGTCCAAGGTCCTGGCCGCCGGCCGCCCCACCCCTCTCTGGCACGTCAGTGACGCACCCGAGGACCGCGCGGTCTTCGCGGGCGAGGCGTGCGGGCTCTGGCTGTGGGCCGTCGTCTGGCCCGAGAAGTCGGGACTGCTGATGTACGACGAGCTCGTCCTGACCGACCTGCGGGAGGCCGGCTCGGAGGTGGACCTGCTCCCGTGCGGCGCGCTG
Source organism: Streptomyces gobitricini (assembly GCF_039532985.1). Lineage (NCBI taxonomy): Bacteria > Bacillati > Actinomycetota > Actinomycetes > Kitasatosporales > Streptomycetaceae > Streptomyces > Streptomyces gobitricini. The sequence goes on from NZ_BAAASR010000003.1 coordinate 179,059, forward strand.
AGCCCCCGGCTGCTGGAGTGACGGGCGAGGGCCCGGGCGGAACGCCGGTATCCTTCTGAGCGTCCCCCGTCCGTCCCGAGCCCCGGAGTCACGCGTCGTGCGCATCGACCTGCACACCCACTCCACGGCTTCCGACGGTACGGACACCCCCGCCGAGCTCGTGCGCGCCGCCGCCGCGGCCGGGCTGGACGTCGTCGCGCTGACCGACCACGACACCACGCGCGGCCACGCCGAGGCGCTGACCGCGCTCGCTGACCTCGACCGGGGGCTCACCCTGGTCACGGGCGCCGAGCTCTCGTGCCGGATCGACGGCATCGGCATGCACATGCTCGCCTACCTCTTCGACCCGGACCAGCCCGAGCTGGCCCGGGAGCGCGAGCTGGTGCGCGACGACCGCGTCCCGCGCGCCCAGGGCATGGTCGCCAGGCTGCGGGAACTGGGCGTACCGGTCACCTGGGAGCGGGTCGCCGCCATCGCCGGTGACGGTTCCGTCGGCCGGCCGCACATCGCCGAGGCGCTCGTCGAGCTGGGCGTCGTGCCCACCGTCTCCGACGCCTTCACGCCCGAGTGGCTCGCCGACGGCGGCCGGGCCTACGTCGAGAAGCACGAGCTCGACCCGTTCACCGCCATCCGGCTCGTCAAGGCGGCCGGTGGCGTCACCGTCTTCGCGCACCCGGCCGCCGCCAAGCGCGGCCGCACGGTGCCCGAGTCCGTCATCGCCGAGCTGGCGGCGTACGGCCTCGACGGCATCGAGGTCGACCACATGGACCACGACGGGCCGGCGCGCTCCCGGCTGCGCGGCCTCGCCGCCGAACTGGGCCTGCTGACCACCGGCTCCAGCGACTACCACGGCACCCGCAAGACCTGCCGCCTCGGCGAGTACACCACCGACCCCGAGATCTACGGGGAGATCACGCGCCGCGCGACCGGCGCGTTCCCGGTGCCGGGCACCGGCGGACGGCGGGCGTAAGCCCCGCGCCCCGGCACTTTCTCTGTACGACCCTCTTCCCGCAAGGCCTCACTGTGTTCGACGTCGCCGTCTTCGGCTCCCTGTTCCTCACCCTCTTCGTCATCATGGATCCCCCCGGGATCACCCCGATCTTCCTGGCCCTGACCTCCGGCCGGGCCACCAAGGTTCAGCGCCGGATGGCCTGGCAGGCCGTCGCCGTCGCCTTCGGCGTGATCACCGTCTTCGGCATCCTGGGCCAGCAGATCCTGGCGTACCTGCACGTGTCCGTCCCCGCGCTGATGATCGCCGGTGGGCTGCTCCTGCTGCTCATCGCCCTCGACCTGCTGACCGGCAAGACGGACGAGCCCAAGCAGACCAAGGACGTCAACGTCGCCCTCGTACCGCTGGGCATGCCGCTGCTGGCCGGTCCCGGCGCGATCGTGTCGGTGATCCTCGCCGTGCAGCACGCCGAGGGTGTGAGCGGCCAGGTGTCCGTCTGGGCGGCGATCGTCGCCATGCACGTCGTGCTGTGGCTGACCATGCGCTACTCGCTGCTGATCATCCGGGTCATCAAGGACGGCGGCGTGGTGCTGGTCACCCGGCTCGCCGGGATGATGCTGTCGGCGATCGCCGTGCAGCAGATCATCAACGGTGTCACCCAGGTCGTCCAGGGGGCATGAGACAGCACTGCGCCCCCGTACGGATTCCGGCGCCCACGAAGGGGCCGGAGTCCGCGCGGGGGCGCGGTGGCGGAGCGTCGCGCCGGTTACGAGGCTGTGGTCGCGGCCGGGCGGATCCAGATGCGCTGGCCGATCGACGCGGCCTGCTGCACGATTCCGTTGACGGAGGCGGCGTCCACGACGGTGCTGTCCACGGCCGTGCCGTCGACGTCGTCGAGTCGCAGAATCTCGAAGCGCATGGGCTTCTCCCTTCGTCCTGAGTTGATCCTCCTGATGGAGAACTGTGTTCCTTACGGGTTCCAACGAGGTGTAGGGGGCAAACATTCCCTACGCTAAAGAAAATTTTCGATCGGCTAAGTACTTGCCGTACGGGTGGTGGCGGGCGTCCGCGCGGCGGCGGACAATGAGCCGCGTATGAACCACGACCCGGGCGCCCCCAGCCCCACCGATCTCGGCACCCGCCTGGAGCGCACCAATGAGCTCCTGCAGCGGATGCTGGCCGAGGTGGCCAAGACCCCCTCGACACACGCCATCTTCGTCGACGCCGGTTACGTCCATGCTGCGGCCGGGTTGCTGGTCGCGGGCACCGAGGACCGGCGCTCCTTCGACCTGGACGCGGAAGGGCTCATCGACGCCTTCATCGACAAGGCCCGCACGATCTTCGCGGACAGCCGTCTGCTGCGCGTGTACTGGTACGACGGCGCCCGGCGCCGTATCCACACCTCCGAACAGCAGGCGATCGCCGAACTGCCCGACGTCAAGGTCCGGCTCGGCAACCTCAACGCCAACAACCAGCAGAAGGGCGTCGACTCCCTCATCCGCTCCGACCTGGAGTCGCTGGCCCGCCACCGCGCCATCAGCGACGCCGCGCTGGTCGGCGGCGACGAGGACCTCGTCCCGGCGGTCGAGGCGGCCCAGGGGTACGGCGCCCGCGTCCACCTCTGGGGCATCGAGGCGGCCGAGGGCCGCAACCAGGCCGAGCCGCTGCTCTGGGAGGTCGACAGCACCCGCACCTTCGACCTCGACTTCTGCCGCCCGTACGTCACACGGCGGCCGGTGACGACGTTCGAGAGCGAGAGCGAGCCGCCGCCGTCACGCGACGAGGTGCGTCTCCTGGGCGCGCGGATCGCGGCGACCTGGCTGGGGGAGCGGGGCCCCGACTCGCTGGCCGAACTGCTGCCCGGCCACCCCTACCTGCCCGGTCCGGTGGACCAGGATCTGCTCGTGGAGGCGGAACGGCGCCTGAGCCGGTCCCTGCGCGGGCACGCCGTGCTGCGGCGGTCGCTGCGGGACGGCTTCTGGCAGCAGCTTCAGTCGCGGCTCTGACGGTCCCGGTGACGGTCCCAGAAGCCCGCCACCGCCATGGCGGTCTCCACCGGCCGGTCGGTGTTCGGTGAGTGCTCGGCGCCCTCGACACGTGTCCGGTGGGCGCCCAGCCGGCCCGCCATCGCGTCGAGGAGCGGCACCGGCCAGGTGTCGTCCCGGACGCCCGAGACGACGTGCACGGGCAGGGGCGGGCGTACGGCGGCGAGCTCGTCCACCCGGTCGGGCTCGACGGTCAGCCGGCGGCCGGTCGCCAGGAGCTGCGCCGGGTTGTGCAGCAGCCAGCGGTGGCGGAGGTCCTCGCGGTGGCTGCCCGCCTCGTCGGCGTCCTCCGGCGGGTCGAGGGCGCGCATGGCCTCCCACACCTGGCCCATGCTCATCACCGCGAGCGCGTCACTCAGCAGCTTGATCTTCTGCCGCTGGGCCGCTTCGACCTGTGCGGGACCGGACGACACCAGCGTGAGCGTGGCGAACGGCGCCGCGTCGAGCAGGACGGCCGCGCGGGCGATCTGACCGCCGAGGGAGTGCCCGAGGAGGTGGACCCCGCCTCCGCCGATGGCCGCCGCCTGGGCCAGCACGTCACACGCCAACTCCTCCTGCGCGTACGCTCGTTGGTCGACCGGTCCCGGCGTCTCGTACTGCCCGCGACCGTCCACGGCGACAGCGCGGTAGCCGGCGTCGGCGAGCGGCTGGAGCATGGCGATGAAGTCCTCCTTGGACCCGGTGTACCCGGGCAGCAGGAGTGCCGTCCCCTTCGGCTCCGTACCGTCGGCGGGTGCCGCGTCCAGCACGGCGAAGTCACCGCGTGACGTGCGGAGGGCGTAGGCACGGGCGCAGGGGGGCGGGGTGAAGGTGGGCGGGCGGCTCATGGGACGAGGCTAGCGGGGTCCGGGCGGGGGCGCGGACATGGTGACGGCCCCGCCCCGGGAGGGGGCGGGGCCGTCACTCGTGTGCCGGTCGGCCGTGCGTCAGCTGTCGGACGGGGCGGCGGCGACGGCCTTGGCCGCCCGGCGGCGGCGCGGCTTGGTCTCCGCGACCGGCTCGGTGGCGGGCTCAGTCACCGTGGTCGCCTCGGTGGTTTCCGGGGC
>NZ_BAAASR010000004.1:0-23054 GCF_039532985.1 Streptomyces gobitricini
GCGCTTTCCCTTTCCGGCGGTTCCGACTCTATCAGATCCTTATCGGGCCTGATTCCCAGTCAGAAGGGGCTGTCATTCCGGCTGTTGGGCCGTTCCGACGAGTGAGACTTTAGCGGATTCCCTGGCTCCGACGCTAATCGGGGCTGCGCTCCTTCGAACGCGGATTCCTCATTTCGCAAAAGCGCACGGAAAGCGGGACGACGGATCGTCGCTCGCTTGGAGTGGTTCTTGCGGGATGGCTGTCCGGGGACCGACCGGGGTCGGCGCTCACGTCGGACAACCCGGAGAACAGTACGGACCAGGCAAAGCCGTGTCAACCTCGGGTCCGCCGTCGTAGTCTTGCGGGCATGACATCGCATGCGTTCACCGGTCAGTGGTGGGCCGCCTGACGGCGGCCGGCACACACGCATGCTCTCAACGGCCGCCGCCTCGGCGGCCGTTCGTGTTTCTCCCTCCGGAGGACCGGCCGCGGGTGGCGGTGGCCTCGATCAGGAGACGGAGAGGGGAACGCGGTGACGCGGATCTTCAGTGGGGTCAAGCCGACGGGGCATCTGACGTTGGGGAACTACCTCGGAGCCGTACGCACGTGGGTCGAGGAGGATCAGTACCGGGCGGACGCGCTGTTCAGCGTGGTGGATCTGCACGCGCTGACCGTGGAGCACGATCCGGCGCGGGTGCGGCGGCTGAGCCGGCAGGCCGCGACGTTGTTGCTGGCGGCCGGGCTGGACCCGGGGCGGTGCACCCTCTTCGTACAGAGTCATGTGGACGAGCACACGCGGCTCTCCTATCTGCTGGAGTGCACCGCCACGGACGGGGAGCTGCGGCGGATGATCCAGTACAAGGAGAAGGGGGCGTCGGCCCGGGCGGCCGGGGGCGCCGTACGGGTGTCGCTGCTGACGTACCCGGTGCTGATGGCGGCGGACATCCTGGCGTACGGGACCGATGAGGTGCCGGTGGGTGATGACCAGGCGCAGCACGTGGAGCTCACGCGGGATCTGGCGGTGCGGTTCAACCAGCGGTACGGGCACACCTTCACCGTGCCGAGGGCGACGCATCCGCGGGTGGCGGCTCGGGTGATGGACCTGCAGGACCCCACCGGAAAGATGGGCAAGTCGCACGCGAACGGGGCCGGGATCGTCTACCTGCTCGACGAGCCGGACGTGGTGCGGCGGAAGGTCATGCGGGCGGTGACGGACAGCGGGTGGGGCGTCGAGTACGACCGGGCGGCCAGACCGGGGGTGGCGAACCTGCTGGATGTGCTGGCGGCCTGCGGGGGCGGGCGTCCCGAGGCGCTGGCCGGGGCCTACGCGTCGTACGGCGCGCTGAAGGAGGACGTGGCCGAGGCGGTGGTGGAGCTGCTGCGGCCGTTGCGGGAGCGGCATGCGGCGCTGGCGGCCGACCCCGGGTACGTGGACGCGGTGCTGCGGGAGGGCGCCGAGCGGGCGCGGGGCATCGCGCGGCCGGTGGTGGACCGGGCGTACGGGGCCGTGGGGCTGCTGCCGCCGGGGTGAGGCGGGCGGTGCCGTCGGCCCTGCGCGTGGTGGCGGGGCCGACGGTGGGCGCGGGGTCAGCCGTTGCCGGTGGCGAGTTCGCGGCTGCGGTCGCGGGCGGCTTCGAGGGCGGCGATCAGGGCGGCGCGTACGCCGTGGTTCTCCAGCTCCCGGATGGCGCTGATGGTGGTGCCGGCCGGGGAGGTCACGGCTTCGCGGAGCTTGACCGGATGCTCGCCGCTGTCGCGGAGCATCACGGCGGCGCCGATGGCGGCCTGGACGATCAGGTCGTGGGCCTGGGCGCGCGGCAGGCCGAGGAGGATGCCGGCGTCGGTCATGGCCTCGACGAGGAAGTAGAAGTACGCCGGGCCGGAGCCGGAGAGGGCGGTGGCGGCGTCCTGCTGGGACTCGGGGACGCGGAGGGTCTTGCCGACGCCGCCGAAGATCTCCTCGGTGTGGGCGAGGTGGTCGCCGGTGGCGTGGCTGCCGGCGGAGATGACGGACATGCCCTCGTCGACCAGGACGGGGGTGTTCGGCATGACGCGGACGACGGGGGTGCCGGCGGCGAGGCGCTCCTCGATGAACGCGGTCGTGATACCGGCCGCGGCGCTGACGACGAGGCGGTCGGTGGTGACGTGCGGGGCGAGCTCGTCGAGAAGCCTGCCCATGTCCTGGGGCTTGACGGCCAGGATGAGGGTGTCGGCGCGCTTGGCCGCCTCGGCGTTGCCGACGGTCTCCACTCCGTAGCGGGTGTGGAGCTCCTCGGCGCGGTCGGCGCGGCGGGTGGTGACCAGGAGATGGGCGGTCGGCCAGCCGGCCCGGATCATGCCGCTGAGCAGGGCTTCACCGATCTTGCCGGTACCGAGGACTGCGACGGTCTGGGTCATTGCTGCTGTTCACCTCGCCGGGTGGGGGTACGTGTCGCCATCCTCGCACCGGGGGCGGGGCCGGGGCGCGGCTGTCCGAGGGGCGGTACGGGTGGGGTCGGGTCCGGCGACGATCTCGCCGTCCTCGTCGGCGTCCGTGGGGGGAGAGGCCCAGCGACTCGCAGAGGGCGCGGTGGGGTGTTGCCGGGGTGGTACGAGAGGCGGGTGGCGCGGCGGTCGTCCTTGGCCGTGAGCCGGGCCGTGAGGGGGCGGAAGGCGGCGCCGCCGATGCGCATCCCCGCCCTCGTGGACCGCGTCGATGAGCATGACGCCGATCCGGTGGGTGCCGTCGTCCTCGCGGGGGCTCCGCATGCGGCCCACATGACGTGGCCGGTCACCTCGTCGTGGGCGAGGGCGGCGCAGCCGGTCATGGCGAGGGCGGGCACGGCGAGGGCGTCCCGGACGGAGTCGGTGGTCATGCCGGGCGGCGGAGGACGTCGTTCACTGCGTCGACCGCGTACGACTGGGACCGCCCGGGGCCCGGAGGGGGGAAGGCCGGGACGAGGAGGCCGGGGGCGGGCGCCGAGGGGGGCGTCGGGCACGGCGGGGGCGAGTGGGCGGCCGGCTACGGGTCGGCCTTGCCGAGCGGCATGGCGAGGAGGCGCACCACGGGGCCGGCCGCGCTTTCGCGCCCCGCTCCGCGCAGGGTGATCGCGTCAGGAGCGCTTGGGCTTCTTGCGGGCGGCCGGGTTTCCCGCGCGGGTGGAGCGGCGCTTCTCGTACCGGGCGCGGGCCGTCTCGTACTCGGAGCGCAGCAGCTTCTCGCCGGGCGCCTCGATGAGGGAACGGAGGAAGTACGCGAGCAGGGAGCCGATGAAACCGATCGCCTTCAGGCTGCGCAGCGCGTCCTCACGGGCCGGGTCGGCGGGACGGCGGATGAAGCCCTGCCAGGTCCTGCTGAAGGCGATGGCGGTGCACACCGCGAACACCGCGACGAGCAGGGCGTTGACGAAGCCCCCCACGTCGGCGATGGCCAGGCCCTGGTGGGCGAAGCGGAGGACGAACGCGCCGGCCACGGCAGAGGCCAGGGAGCCGACGGCGACCCCGGCGCGCCGCAGCCCGTACCCGCCGTCGTGGTCGACCCAGGTCGTCCCGAAGAAGCGGAGGGGCTCGGGCTGCGGCCCGGTGGGTGTGCCGTGGGTGGTGGTGCTGGTGTGGTCGCTCACGGGGTCGATTATCCCCGGGCGGGCCGTCGGGCGGTCAGGAGCAGCGCACGGCCACGTACCCGTCGCTGCCGGTGTGCACGTAGGCGTCGGAGACGTACTGGCCGTTGGCGATGTTGTCCCAGAGGTTGGTCGTGCCGTACGGGCCGGTGATGGTCTGGCCGGGCTTCTGGCAGTTGACCGGGACGCGCACGCCCTCGGGCAGGACCTTCACCAGGCTGTAGTTCGTCCCCGGGCCGCTGCGTACGTTCAGCCGGTAGCCGGGTGCCACCGGGTAGCGCTTCACGGTGAACGTCGCGGCCCGGACGGCTTCTTCCGTTGCTTCTTGCGTCGTTTCTTCCGTCGTCTTTTCCATGGCCGTACGGCCCTCCCCCGTCGAGGCGCGTGCCCCGTGCACGCGCGCCGCGCGCAGGCTAACAAGCCCTGCGGGGATCGCACGCATCATCGACTAGGCTCCGTGCGTCGCGCTGGACGCGGGACGCGCGCGGACGAACACACACGGGGGTGGCGATGCCGCCGTTGCGCAGTACCGGACCGGCTCCCGGAGCGTTTCCGGAGGCGGAGCATCCGGAGTACGCCGGTCGGTACCGGCTGGAAGGGTGCCTGGGCGCGGGCGGCATGGGAGTCGTCCACCTGGCCAGGTCCGGCTCGGGGCTACGGCTCGCGGTGAAGGTCGTGCATGCCGAGCATGCCGCGGACGCCGAGTTCAGGGCGCGTTTCCGGCAGGAGGTCGCGGCGGCGCGGCGGGTCAGCGGAGCGTTCACCGCGCCCGTCGTGGACGCCGACCCGGATGCCGGCCGGCCGTGGATGGCCACCTTGTTCATCGACGGGCCGACGCTCTCGGCGCGGGTGAAGCGGAACGGTCCGCTGGGCTCCGTGGAGTTGCGGAGGGTCGGCGCCGGGCTCGCCGAGGCGCTGCGTGACATCCACCGGGCCGGTGTGGTGCACCGGGACCTGAAGCCCAGCAACGTGATGCTGGCCGCCGACGGTCCGAAGGTCATCGACTTCGGGATCTCGCGCCCCACCGACAGCGACCTGCGCACCGAGACGGGGAAGCTGATCGGGACCCCGCCGTTCATGGCGCCCGAGCAGTTCCAGCGGCCCCGCGACGTGGGACCCGCCGCCGACGTGTTCGCGATGGGCGCCGTCCTGGTCCACGCGGCGACCGGGCGGGGCCCGTTCGACTCGAACTCGCCGTACATCGTGGCCTACCAGGTCGTCCACAACGAGCCCGACCTGGCGGGGGTACCGGACGACCTGGTCCCGCTGCTGAGGCGGTGCCTGGCGAAGGACCCCGCCGAGCGGCCCACGGCGGACGAGCTGATGGGCGAGCTGCGGGCCGGTGAGCCCGAGGGCGGCGCGGCGGCGTTCGTGCCGGGGCAGCGGCGGGCGGAGGCGAAGGCCGACGCGGAGGCCGGGACGCCGGCGGAGGTCGGGGCGTCGGCGGAGGCGCAGGCGGGGGCCGGGGCCAGGACGGAGGCCGGAGCCGGGGCCGGGGCCGGGAGGACGGTGCGGGAGGCCGAAGCGGGGCCGGGTCGCGGGGGCGTCCCGCGCGGTGGGCGGAGGCTGCGGTGGGCCGCGGGGTTCGCCGTGCTAGCCGCGGTGATCGCGGGCGGCGTCGCCGGGCTGCGGGGCGGCGCCCCCGCGGAGGGGCCGGCCACCCGCGCCGTGCCGGCCGTCGGTGCCCCGGCGTTCCGCCCCTGGTCCACCACACCGGGCGCCACCGGCGGCGAGAGCCTGACGCCCCTGTGTGCCGCCGACGCCGGCCGCGCCCTCTACTGCACCGCTCCCGGGGTCAGGGCGGCCCGCCTCAGCCCGGCGGACGGCACGGTCACCTGGACCACGGGCGCGGCGGGAGCCGAGCTGGGCACCGTGCCCGTGATCTGCGGCGGGCTGGTCCACGTCGTGACGGAGGACCGCGCCCGTCTGGAGGCCCTCGCCCCCGACACCGGCACCACCCGGTGGAGCGTGGACGTGTCCGGGTACGTGAACGTCCTGCACTCCGGCGACACGGTGCTGCTGGTGGCGGCGGACGGCACCGTGCGCGCCCTGGACGGGGCGACCGGCGACGAACGCTGGACGAAGCGGCGGCTCGTCGCGCCCGGCGCCCAGTGGGTCACCGATGACGGGGGCGTCTACGCCGCGGCCGCCTCGCCGGACGCCTCGGCCACACGGGTGAGCGCGGTCGACCCGGCGGACGGGCGGGTGCGGTGGACCGAGCGGATGAAGGGCGCCCTCAGCCCCGTACAGGCGTCGAGGGGCGCGTTGCTGCTGCTGTCCGCCGACGCGGATCTGTACACCGACGCGGTCGTACGGCTGGACACGGCCGACCGCACCGTGCGGCGCGTGGCCCTGACGGTCCCGGCCGACCAGGCGCAGGCCGTGATGGCGGGCGACACCGTGTACGTCGTCGGGTCGGGCGGTTCGCTCGCGGCCGTCGACATCGCCGGAAGAAGCACCGGGAGGAGTACCGGGGGGAGTACCGGGAGCAGCGCCCAGGACGCGGAGCGCTGGCGTCTGGAGATTGGGGTGACGCGCGTGTCCCGCCCGGTGGCGGCGGGCGGGCACGTCTTCCTCACGGCGGCCGACGGGCGGCTGCTGGCCGTGGACGCCGGGCGCGGCGTACTGCTGGGGGCGACGAAGCCGCGGTTGGACGGCGGGCGGTACACGTTCGCGCCGCTGCTGCCCGCGCCCGCCGTCGCGAACGGCACGGTGTTCGCGACGGCGCCCGACGGGTCGGTCTTCGCGGTGCGGGCGGACGACCCGTCGGCGTGGTGATCAGCCGAGTTTGGTGACGTCCCGGACCGCGCCCTTGTCGGCGCTCGTGGCCATCGCCGCGTAAGCCCGCAGCGCGGCCGAGACCTTGCGCTCGCGGTTCTTCGGCGCGTACACGCCGCCGAGGGCCTCGCGGCGGGCCGCCAGGGTGGCGTCGTCGACGAGGAGCTCGATGGAGCGGCTCGGGATGTCGATACGGATCCGGTCGCCGTCCTCGACCAGCGCGATCGTGCCGCCGCTCGCCGCCTCCGGGGACGCGTGGCCGATCGACAGGCCCGACGTACCGCCGGAGAAGCGGCCGTCCGTGATCAGGGCGCAGGTCTTGCCCAGGCCCCGGCCCTTGAGGAAGGACGTCGGGTAGAGCATCTCCTGCATGCCGGGGCCGCCCTTGGGGCCTTCGTAGCGGATGACGACGACGTCGCCGTCCGTGATCTCCTTGCGGAGGATCTTGTCGACGGCCTCCTCCTGCGACTCGCAGACGACCGCCGGGCCCTCGAAGGTCCAGATCGACTCGTCGACACCGGCCGTCTTGACGACGCAGCCGTCGACCGCCAGGTTGCCCCGCAGCACGGCGAGGCCGCCGTCCTTGGAGTACGCGTGCTCGGCGGAGCGGATGCAGCCCTCCGCGGCGTCCACGTCCAGGGTCTCCCAGCGCTCGGACTGCGAGAACGCCTCGGCGGAGCGGACGCAGCCGGGGGCCGCGTGCCACAGCTCGACGGCCTCTGCCGAGGGCGAACCGCCGCGCACGTCCCACGTCTTGAGCCAGTCGGTGAGCGACGGGCTGTGGACGCTGTGGACGTCCTCGTTGAGCAGCCCGGCCCGGTGCAGCTCGCCCAGCAGGGCGGGGATTCCGCCGGCGCGGTGCACGTCCTCCATGTAGTACGTACGCGTCTTGGCGACGTTCGGCGCCACCTTGGCCAGGCACGGCACCCGGCGCGAGACGGCGTCGATCTCCTCCAGCCCGAAGGGGACGTCCGCCTCCTGGGCGGCGGCCAGCAGGTGCAGGATCGTGTTGGTGGAGCCGCCCATGGCGATGTCGAGGGCCATGGCGTTCTCGAAGGCCGCCATGGTGGCGATGTTGCGCGGCAGGACGGACTCGTCGTCCTGGGCGTAGTAGCGGTCGGTCAGCTCGACGACCGTGCGGGCGGCGTTCTCGTAGAGGGCGCGGCGGGCCGTGTGGGTGGCGAGGGTCGAGCCGTTGCCGGGGAGGGACAGGCCGATGGCCTCGGTGAGGCAGTTCATCGAGTTGGCGGTGAACATGCCGGAACACGAGCCGCACGTCGGACAGGCGTTCTCCTCGATGCGGAGGATGTCGGCGTCCGAGATCTTGTCGTTGACGGCGTCGGAGATGGCGTCGACCAGGTCGAGTGTGCGGACCGTGCCGTCGACGAGGGTGGTCTTGCCGGCCTCCATGGGGCCGCCGGAGACGAAGACCGCCGGGATGTTCAGGCGCAGCGCGGCCATCAGCATGCCGGGCGTGATCTTGTCGCAGTTGGAGATGCAGATCACGGCGTCGGCGCAGTGCGCCTCGACCATGTACTCGACGCTGTCGGCGATCAGGTCGCGGGAGGGCAGCGAGTACAGCATGCCGCCGTGGCCCATGGCGATGCCGTCGTCGACGGCGATGGTGTTGAACTCGCGGGGGATGCCGCCCGCCTCGCGGATCGCCTCGGAGACGATCCGGCCGACCGGCTGGAGGTGGGTGTGGCCCGGCACGAACTCGGTGAAGGAGTTGGCGACGGCGATGATCGGCTTGCGGCCGATGTCCGCGCCCGGTACACCGGACGCCCGCATAAGGGCGCGGGCGCCCGCCATGTTGCGGCCGTGGGTGACAGTGCGGGACCTCAGCTCGGGCATCGTCGCTCGCTCCTTCGGACGGATGTGACTCTTCGAGCGTACGCTCCGGCTCCAAGATCTGGACAGGCTGTCCGGATGGCGGGACGGGAGGCTCAGCCCTCGGTCAGGTAACGCCGGGGTGCCGGGCGACGGCCACGGCTGCCTCCGGGACGCTTCCACGGCCACCGGAGCCCCCCATGGCCTCCGCTCCGGCCGGGACGGCCGTGCCCCCGCCCGGTCCGGTCACCGCGGCGCCCCCGGCACCGGCGCCCCCGGGCTGAGCACCAGCGGCACGGGCGCCGCGGGCCGAGTACCCGCCGCCCGGGCACCAGCGGCCCGGGCACCAGCGGCCTGAGCAACTGCGGCACGGGCGCCCGCGGCACAGGCACAGGCACAGGCACCCGGCACGGTCATCGGACGCGGGCAGAGGAGGCGAGGTGCAGGCGGGTGAAGGCCAGCGCCTCCGCCAGGTCGGCCTCGCGTTCGGCCGCCGACATCGCGCGCCGGGTGTTGACCTCGATGACGACATGGCCGTCGAAACCGGAACGCGCCAGGTGCTCCAGCAGCTCCGCGCACGGCTGTGTGCCGCGCCCCGGCACCAGGTGCTCGTCCTTGGCGGAGCCACGCCCGTCGGCGAGGTGGACGTGGCCGAGCCGGTCGCCCATGCGGCCGATCATCTCCATGGCGTCGCTGCGGGCGGTCGCGGTGTGCGAGAGGTCGATCGTGTAGTGGCGGTAGTCGTCCTTGCTGACGTCCCACTCGGGCGCGTAGGCGAGCATCTCGCGGTCGCGGTAGCGCCACGGGTACATGTTCTCGACCGCGAAACGTACATCCGTCTCGTTCGCCATCCGCCAGATGCCGTCGATGAAGTCCCGGGCGTACTGGCGCTGCCAGCGGAAGGGCGGGTGGACGACGACGGTCGACGCGCCGAGCTTCTCCGCCGCGGCCTGGGCGCGCTGGAGCTTCGTCCACGGGTCGGTCGACCAGACCCGCTGGGTGATCAGCAGACACGGCGCGTGGACCGCGAGGACCGGCACCTGGTGGTAGTCGGAGAGGCGGCGCAGCGCCTCGATGTCCTGACTGACGGGATCGGTCCACACCATGACCTCGACGCCGTCATAACCCAGCCGGGCGGCGACCTCGAAAGCCGTCGCGGTCGACTCCGGATAGACCGAGGCCGTGGACAGGGCGACCTTCGCATCCGGGATGCGCACCACTGATTCCGACGTTTCAGCCACGAGGGACAGCCTAAGGGCACCCGCTAGCCGGTCGGGAGGTGGTCCAGCCGACGCAGGATGACTCCTTCGCGCAGGGCCCACGGGCAGATCTCCAGTTCCTCGACGCCGAACAGGTCCATCGCGCCCTCCGCGACCAGGGCTCCGGCCAGCAGCTGGGGTGCCCTGCCCTCGGAGACCCCGGGGAGGGCGCGGCGCTGCCCGGTGGTCATGAGGGAGAGCTTGGGGACCCACTCCTCCAGTGAGGTACGACTCAGTTCCCGCTGTACGTACGGCCCCTCACCCGAGCCGGGCGCGCCGGCTATCCGGGCCAGTTGCTTGAACGTCTTGGACGTCGCGACGACATGGTCCGGCCGGCCGAAGCGGGCGAACTCACCGACAGTACGGGCGATCTCCGCCCGGACGTGCCGGCGCAGCGCCCTCACGTCGGCGGGGTCCGGCGGGTCGCCGGGCAGCCAGCCGGCGGTGAGGCGCCCGGCGCCCAGCGGCAGGGACACGGCCGCGTCGGGCTCCTCGTCGATCCCGTACGCGATCTCCAGGGAGCCGCCGCCGATGTCCAGCAGCAGCAGCTTCCCCGAGGACCAGCCGAACCAGCGGCGGGCGGCGAGGAAGGTGAGGCGGGCCTCCTCCGCGCCGGAGAGGACCTGGAGGTCGACGCCGGTCTCGTGCCTGACCCGTTTCAGTACGGCGTCGGCGTTGGCCGCGTCGCGGATGGCGGAGGTCGCGAAGGGGAGCACCTCCTCGCAGCCCTTGTCCTCGGCGGTGCGCACCGCGTCGTGCGTGATGGTGACGAGCCGCTCGATGCCCCGGTCGCCGATGGACCCGTCCGCTTCCAGCAGCTCGGCGAGCCGCAGCTCCGCCTTGTGGGAGTGGGCGGGCAGGGGCCGGGCGCCGGGGTGGGCGTCCACCACCAGCAGGTGCACCGTGTTCGAACCGACGTCGAGAACTCCGAGTCTCATGCCCCGAACGCTACTGCGCCTGGCGCATACGCTTGGTGTGTGCCAAAGACGAAGAAGGCGAAGCCCGCCAAGAAGCACGAGAAGTCCCCCGTACCGCCCCTACCGGGCGTTTCCGATGAAAAGGGCCTGGACTTTCCCCGTGCGTGGGTGGAGTTCCCCGACCCGGCCGACGACGAGCAGGTTTTCCGCTGCGACCTGACCTGGCTGACGTCCCGCTGGACCTGTGTCTTCGGCAGCGGCTGCCAGGGCATCCAGGCGGGGCGCGCGGCCGACGGCTGCTGCACGCTGGGCGCGCACTTCTCCGACGAGGACGACGAGCAGCGCGTCGCGTCGCACGTGGCCCGCCTCACACCCGAGCTGTGGCAGTTCCACGCCGAGGGCACGTCGGCCGACGGGTGGGTGCAGCTCGACGAGGACGGTGAGCGGCAGACGCGCCGCTGGGAGGGCTCCTGCGTCTTCCAGAACCGCCCGGGGTTCGCGGGCGGTGCGGGCTGCGCGCTGCACATCCTGGCGCTGCGGGAGGGCCGCGAGCCGCTGGAGACCAAGCCGGACGTCTGCTGGCAGCTGCCGGTGCGGCGTACGTACGACTGGATCGACCGGCCCGACGACACGCGGGTGCTCCAGATCTCGATCGGCGAGTACGACCGGCGGGGCTGGGGGCCGGGCGGCCATGACCTGCACTGGTGGTGCACCTCGGCGACGTCGGCGCACGGCGCGGGCGAGCCGGTGTACGTGACGTACCGCCCGGAGCTGACGGAGCTGATGGGCAAGGACGCGTACGACGTGCTCGTGGAGCTGTGCGAGGCCCGCCTGGCGTCCCAGCTGCCGCTGGTGGCCCCGCACCCGGCGGACCCGGCGGTCCCGGTGGCCACGCGCCCGGCGGACCCGGCGGTCCCGGTGGCCACGCGCCCGGCGGACCCGGTGCCCCAGCGCCCGGCGGACCCGGCGGTCCCGGTGGCCACGCGCCCGGCGGACCCGGTGCCCCAGCGCCCGGCGGACCCGGCGGTCCCGGTGGCCACGCGCCCGGCGGACCCGGTGGACTAGCGCCTCCCGTCGGCCGGGCGGCTCAGCCCGGCGGGGGTTCCGGCGCCGGCTCCTCGGCGGGCGGCGGGGTGTCCGAGGGCGTGGGGTCCGGTGACGGTTGCGAGGTTGGCGGGGGCGTGGACTGCGGCGGCGTGGGCGTCGGGGTGGGCGTGGGGTCCGGTGACGATGGCGAGGTCGACGCGGGCATGGCCGGGGCCGGGGGCCGGCTGCCGGGGCCCGGGTAGGAGGGCGGGCGGCGGGCGCCGTGGCCGTCGATCTCCACGACGGCGCCCGCCGGGTCGACCCCGACGCGGGCGGTCCACGCGCCGGCCGGTTCGCGGGTGTGGTCGACGGAGACGTGCACCGTGACCGACCGGCCGGGGGCGAGGGTGCCCGAGGTGCGGTCGGCGTAGAGCCACGGGGCGTTCGTCCACAGGGACCAGGACACCGGGGCGCCGCCCGACGCGGTGAGCGTGAGCATCGTCGTGTCACCGCCGGACGGCTGCGCGGTGACCGTGACGCGGCCCGGGCCGGGGACGCCGGGGGTGGCGGGCGGGGGCGTACCGGTGCTGATCACCTCCACCGCCACGTGCGACGAGCCGGGGGCGGCGGAGCGGCGGCCGGGGTCGGTCCGGGCGTTGCCCGCGTTCTGGTAGTGGTCGGGCCGGCCGGCCGGTCCTTCCGTGTCGGCGGCCCGGTCGGCGGCCTCGGCCGCGCTGACCGAGGCGCCGTCGTGCCCCTCCCCCGTCAGCGGCGCCCCCCGGTAGGCCGCCCACAGGGCGAGCACCGGTGCCGCGACCACGGTGGCCACCACGGTCGTCGTCACCGCCCGCGCCCGCATCCGGTCGCGGCGGGCCGCGTGGTCCTTGGGGTCGAGGGGGAAACCGTCGCGCCCGAACCGCGGGCCGCCCGCCCGGGTGCGCGGGCCGTGCGGCATCGCCGCGTACGCCGCCGCCGTCCTGGGCGCCTCGACGAGCGGCAGTTTCGCGGGGGTGACGGACGAGCCGGGCCAGGGTCCGCCCGCACCGGCGCGCTCGGCGGCTCTTCGGCAGCGCGGGCAGTCGTCGACGTGTCTGACGAGTTCGCGGCGGAGGGTCGCCGAGAGCAGCAGCTGGTTGTCGCCGGTGAGCCGGGCGACCGCCGGGCAGGAGCCGGTCTCGACGACGGCGAGAGCGGCGCGCGTGCGCTCCACCTCGCAGGCGGCGGCGGACAGCAGTTCGCGGGCGGCGAAGGGGTCCATGCCGAGGACGGCGGCGACCTGCGGGGCGGCCATCCCGTGCCGTACGGCCAGCTCCAGCGCCTCGCGCTGCTCGGGCGTGGTCCCGGCCGCCTCGGGCCAGGCGAGCAGGGCCAGCTCCCGGCCGCGGCGCTCCGCCGTCCCGGGCGGGACGCGCGGGGCCTCCTCGGTGGGGGAGGAGGCGGTGGGTGCCGACGGGGCCGGGCGGGCGGCGTGCGCCCCGGCCCCCTGTTGCCTGCGGCGTCGCCGCTGCTCGCCGAGCTCGCGCAGGCAGGCCCAGCGGGCGAGAGCGTACAGCCAGGCCTTCCGCTCCGGGTCGGCTGCGGGGCACCGCCCGAACTGCCGCTCGGAGATGGCCAGGACGTCTCCGAGCGCCGCGGTCGCCGCGTCGTGGTCGCACAGCACGGACAGGCAGTACGTGAACAGCCCGTCCAGGTACGGCTCGTACCGCGCCGGCGGGCACTGGACCAGGGTGCGGGGCCCGGTCCGGGGCGTGCGACGCTCCGCCCGGTGTGCGCCGGTGGTGTGCGTGGGGGTCTCCAGCCTGCTGCTCGTCACCCGGCGACCGTAGGCAGTGGACGGCACACCTCTCGCACCCCTTCCACACTTTTAATCCTTACGGGTGAACGTATCCCTCAAAAGGGGACAGGAGGCGCACATTCCGCGCCGGTCACCCACCCGCGCCCCTGGGGTCCCGGCCGCCCCGCGCGCCCCGCCCCCGGCGGCTCGCGCGGACCGCGCGGAAGGCGCTGTCAGTGGGGACCGCTACGGTCTTCGGCATGGCTGCCCGTACGAAATCCGCCAAGGACAGGCCCTCCTACCGCTGCACCGAATGCGGGTGGACGACCGCCAAATGGCTCGGACGCTGCCCCGAGTGCCAGGCGTGGGGGACGGTGGAGGAGTACGGCGCGCCCGCCGTCCGCACCACGGCCGCGGGGCGGGTCTCCACCGCCGCGCTGCCGATCGGCCAGGTCGACGGCCGGCAGGCGACCGCCCGCACGACCGGGGTGGACGAGCTGGACCGCGTCCTGGGCGGCGGCCTGGTGCCGGGGGCGGTGGTGCTGCTGGCAGGCGAGCCGGGCGTCGGCAAGTCCACGCTGCTGCTGGACGTGGCGGCGAAGGCGGCGAGCGACGACCACCGCACGCTCTACGTGACGGGTGAGGAGTCCGCGAGCCAGGTCCGGCTGCGGGCCGACCGGATCGGCGCGCTCAACGACCACCTCTACCTGGCGGCCGAGACCGACCTGTCCGCCGTCCTGGGTCACCTGGACGCCGTCAAGCCCTCCCTCCTCGTCCTCGACTCCGTGCAGACGGTGGCCTCCCCCGAGATCGACGGCGCCCCGGGCGGCATGGCCCAGGTGCGCGAGGTCGCCGGGGCGCTGATCCGGGCGTCGAAGGAGCGGGGTATGTCCACCCTCCTCGTGGGCCACGTCACCAAGGACGGCGCGATCGCGGGCCCGCGCCTCCTGGAGCACCTCGTCGACGTCGTCCTGTCCTTCGAGGGCGACCGGCACGCCCGGCTGCGGCTGGTGCGGGGCGTGAAGAACCGGTACGGGGCGACGGACGAGGTCGGCTGCTTCGAACTGCACGACGAGGGGATCACGGGCCTCGCCGACCCGAGCGGGCTCTTCCTCACCCGCCGCGCGGAGGCGGTCCCCGGCACCTGCCTGACCGTCACCCTCGAAGGGCGCCGCCCGCTGGTCGCCGAGGTCCAGGCGCTCACGGTCGACTCGCAGATCCCGTCGCCCCGCCGCACCACCTCCGGCCTGGAGACCTCACGCGTCTCCATGATGCTGGCGGTCCTGGAGCAGCGCGGCCGGATCACCGCCCTCGGCAAGCGGGACATCTACTCCGCGACGGTCGGCGGGGTGAAGCTCTCCGAACCGGCCGCCGACCTGGCGATCGCACTGGCCCTCGCCTCGGCGGCCAGCGACACCCCGCTGCCGAAGAACCTGGTCGCCATCGGCGAGGTCGGCCTCGCGGGCGAGGTCCGGCGCGTCACGGGCGTCCAGCGGCGCCTCGCCGAAGCCCACCGCCTGGGCTTCACCCACGCGCTGGTCCCCGTCGACCCGGGCAAGGTCCCGGCGGGCATGAAGGTCACGGAGGTCGCCGACATGGGCGACGCGCTGCGGGTCCTGCCCCGCGCCCGTCGCCGCGCCCCCGCGCGGGAGGAAGCCCCCCAGGGCTGACGCCACCGCGGTGACCGGGCCACGCGCCCGGTCGCCGCGCGCCCGGTCCGGACGGCACGCGGCCGGGCAGCCCGCCGCCGGGCGGCCGCCGCCGTGACCGTCGGCCGGTCCGGTCGCGGACCGGTGGGCCCGTCCGGAACCGGTGGGCCGGTTCGGGGCCGAGGGCCCGGCTGCGGGTCTGTGGGGCCGGGTGGGTTGCGGCCGATGGGCAACGGTCGGGGCCCCTGCGGGCTCACCTCCTCGCGGCCGGCGGGGCACCCACCCGCCCCGGTGACCGTCACTCGCCGCCGATCCTCCCCCCACACCGGAGCCGTGGGGGGACCCCCAGCGGGGACGACCCTCCACGGCCCCTCCACGCCGTACGCCACACAGTTCCTCGCCGTGGCGAGATCCGGCCCGCAGACGGCATACGACCGGGGTGGGGCCGTGCAGGGTCACCCCCGCAGGGGTTGACGGCAACGGACGGGCTCCCTTTCTCGTACCCAAGGCCGCCGGCCCCGAGGAGGCGAGCCCGGAGGGGCCACACCCCACCACCCACCGGCAGCCACCGCCCCGCACACAAACCAACACCGAACCACCCGGAACCACCCCGAGCACGACCGGCCACACGGCGGGACCGCGCCGAAAACCCGACACCCGCCGGCGGCCCAGCGGCCCAGCGGCCCGGCGGCCCAGCGGCCCGGCGGCCCGGCGGCCCGGCGGCCCGGCCCACGAAACGGCTCCCCGGCCCGCGCCCAGGCCGCCGGGTCCGAGGAGGCGAGCGCGGAGGCCCACCGCCCCGCACAGCGGGAACAGGACCCCCCGGAGCGGCCCCGAGCACGTCCGGTTACGCGGCGGACCGGGCCGGAGGCCCGACGCCTGCGGGCGGGGTCGCTAGACTTTGCCCAGGTCTCGCCCATCCGTACGAGCCGGAGGAGTGCAGTGGCAGCCAAGGACGGGGCAGCAGCTCCCGGAAAGTCCGGCGCGGGCTCCGGCAATGAAGCGCTGATGCGCGCTTCCCTGAGTGCGGTCGCGCCGGGTACGTCCCTGCGCGACGGCCTGGAGCGCATTCTCCGCGGCAACACCGGTGGTCTCATCGTCCTCGGTATGGACAAGACCGTCGAGTCGATGTGCACGGGCGGCTTCGTGCTGGACGTGGAGTTCACCGCGACCCGGCTGCGTGAGCTGTGCAAGCTCGACGGCGCGCTCATCGTCGACAAGGACATCACCAAGATCCTCCGGGCCGGCGTGCAGCTCGTGCCCGACGCGTCCATCCCCACCGAGGAGACCGGCACCCGCCACCGCACCGCGGACCGGGTGAGCAAGCAGTGCGGCTTCCCCGTCGTCTCCGTGTCGCAGTCGATGCGGCTGATCGCCCTCTACGTCGACGGCGAGCGCCGCGTCCTGGAGGAGTCGGCCGCGATCCTCTCCCGCGCCAACCAGGCCCTCGCCACGCTGGAGCGGTACAAGCTCCGCCTCGACGAGGTCGCCGGCACGCTCTCCGCGCTGGAGATCGAGGACCTGGTGACGGTCCGGGACGTCACCGCCGTCGCCCAGCGCCTGGAGATGGTGCGCCGGATCGCCACGGAGATCGCCGAGTACGTCGTCGAGCTCGGCACCGACGGGCGGCTGCTCGCCCTCCAGCTCGACGAGTTGATCGCGGGTGTCGAGCCCGAGCGGGAGCTCGTGGTCCGCGACTACGTTCCGGAGCCGACCGCCAAGCGGTCCCGCACGGTCGCCGAGGCGCTCACCGAGCTGGACGCGCTCAGCCACGCCGAGCTGCTGGAGCTGCCGATCGTGGCCCGCGCCCTGGGGTACACCGGGTCGCCGGAGGCCCTCGACTCGGCGGTCTCGCCGCGCGGCTACCGGCTGCTGGCCAAGGTGCCGCGGCTGCCCGGCGCCATCATCGAGCGGCTGGTGGAGCACTTCGGCGGCCTGCAGAAGCTGCTCGCCGCGAGCGTCGACGACCTCCAGACCGTCGACGGGGTCGGCGAGGCGCGGGCCCGCAGCGTGCGCGAGGGCCTGTCGCGGCTCGCCGAGTCGTCGATCCTCGAGCGGTACGTCTGACCCGGGCGTCCGGCCCGGCGGCCGTCAGTCCTTGGTGAGGGCGAACGACGCCGGCATCACCTTCACGCCCGGTACCGCCGCCTCGACCAGGTAGGTGCCCGGCCCGGCGGCCGCCGCGGACGGCGTCGCGCAGCGCGGCGCGCTCGGACGGCGGTCCCACTCCACGGTGTGCGTGACGCTGCCGCCCGCCGGGACGCTCACCAGCAGGGTCCCGGAGCCGCGGGGGCAGTCCTTCGACGACCAGACCTGGTCGGCCTCGTCGTTCTTGATGGTCAGGACGGCGGACTTCGCCCCGAGGTCGGTCTTGCACGTGGTGGTGGAGGTGTTGCGGGCGACCAGCTGGAAGCGCGGCTTCTCGCCGGGCGCGTAACTCACCTTGACGCTGCGCAGCGTCAACCGCAGTGTGCTCGGCGCGCAGTTGGGGAGGGGGGAGTTCGCCGGGACCTGACGGCCGGTGGTCGTACCGCCGGATCCGCTGTCGCCGCCACCCGTACCGGTGCCGGATCCCGTACCGGCGTCCGATCCGGTCCCCGCGTCGTCGCCCGTGCCGGAGCCCGTGCCACCGCCGGTGCCGGGGCCTGTGGCGCCTGGTGACGAGGTGTCGCCGTTCTTCGCGCCGTCGTCGCCCTCCCCGGTGCCCGACTCGTCGCGCCCGCCCGGCTGTTCGCTGATCGCCGCACCGGGCCGGGACGGGCCGGGTGTGATCGTGGTGGCGGGAGCGGCTCCGTTGGAGCTGCCGCCGCTCTTGTTCCCGTTGTCGTCACCGGAGCTGACGAACCATACGATCAGCAGCGCGAGCAGCGCGACCAGACTCGCCGCGACTGCCCTCCGTCGCCAGTAGATGGAGGAGGGAAGCGGCCCGACCGGATTGCGCAGAGATCCCACGGCCCAAACTGTACGAGAGATCGGCGCCAACTCCCGCCCCACCCGCCGCCTGTGCACCAAGTTTTGCGGATGATCACACTCGAACGACCGGGCTCCGTTCGGACGGGCCCCACGCGCCAGGTACCGTCCGTAGCCATGAGCCAGGACCTCTATCGCGACATCACCGACTTCGCCCACGACACCCCGGGCTGGTTGCAGCTCGTCGCCGAGCTGTGGACGGAGGCCGGCCTGCTGCTGTTCGGCGTGCTGTTCCTCGTCGGCTGGTGGCGGGCGCGCCCCGCCGGGTCGCGGGCCATGGCGCTGGCCGTCCTGGCGCCGCTGGGCACGGCGTTCGGGTACGTGGTGAGCGAGCTGCTGAAGTCGGTGGTGGACGAGGAGCGCCCGTGCCGGGCGGTGGCCGGGGCCGCGCAGTCGATCGTGGAGTGCCCGCCGTACGGTGACTGGTCCTTCCCGAGCAACCACTCGGCGATCGCGGGTGCCGCCGCCGTCGCACTCGCGCTGGCCTGGCGCGGCATCGTCTGGCTGACCGTGCCGATGGCCCTGCTCATGGCGTTCTCACGGGTCTTCGTCGGTGTCCACTACCCGCACGACGTGGCGGCCGGCCTGGTGCTGGGCGCGCTGGTGGCGGTGCTGTTCGTCAGGCTGCTGACCGGGCCCACCCGGGCGCTGGCCGACACGATGCGCACGAGCCGGTCCGCCGTCGCCACCTGGCTCGCCGGGCCCGGGCCCGCCGTCCCCGTGGCGGGGACGGCGCCGGTGTCCGGCCGCGCCGCGAACCGGCGCCGCCGGGAGCCGATGCACCGGCGTTCCTGAGGAACGTGCCAGGATCGGGGGTGCCATGACTGCGATCTCCTCCTCCCCCGAGACCAGGCCCGACGCCGCCGGCCTCCACGCACCCGTGCTCGCCTGGTTCGAGCAGAACGCCCGCGACCTCCCCTGGCGCCGCCCCGAGGCGGGTGCCTGGGGAGTGATGGTCAGCGAGTTCATGCTGCAGCAGACGCCGGTGAGCCGTGTGCTCCCCGTGTACGAGCAGTGGCTCGCCCGCTGGCCCCGCCCGGCGGACCTGGCCGCCGAAGCCCCCGGTGAGGCCGTGCGCGCCTGGGGCCGGCTCGGTTACCCGCGCCGCGCGCTGCGGCTCCACGGCGCGGCGGTCGCGATAACGGAGCGGCACGGCGGCGACGTCCCGGACGACCACGCCCAGTTGCTGGCGCTGCCCGGCATCGGTGAGTACACGGCCGCGGCGGTCGCGTCGTTCGCGTACGGGCGGCGCCACGCGGTGCTGGACACGAACGTGCGGCGGGTGTTCGCCCGGTCGGTGACGGGCGTGCAGTACCCGCCGAACGCCACGACCGCCGCCGAGCGGAAGCTGGCGCGGGAGCTGCTGCCGGACGACGAGCGGACGGCGGCCCGCTGGGCGGCGGCCTCCATGGAGCTGGGCGCCCTGGTGTGCACGGCCCGGAACGAGGACTGCGCGCGGTGCCCGATCGCCGCGCGGTGCGCCTGGCGACTGGCGGGCAAGCCCGCCCACGACGGCCCGGCGCGGCGCGGCCAGAGCTACGCGGGTACGGATCGCCAGGTACGCGGCCGGCTGCTCGCCGTCCTCCGCGAGGCGGTGACCCCGGTGGAGCAGGCGGCGCTCGACGCGGTCTGGCACGAACCGGTGCAGCGCGCCCGCGCCCTGGACGGTCTGGTCGCCGACGGCCTGGTCGAGCCCCTGGACGGCGGGCGGTACCGGCTCCCGGCCGGGTGATGGGCCCGGGGGGCGGGACTCTGGCGCGCCGCGCCCCCGGCTTCGTCACACCACCGCTGTTACACAACCGATGGCCGGCCGTGCGCCCTCCGACGGTCTGCGCGGACAACCCCGTGACAACCGCTCCGTAGCGTCTTCCGACGTAAGCAGCACACGGGGTTCACGGGGATCGGAGGCGGTTCGGGATGTCGCACGGCGAGGTGCTCGAATTCGAGGAGTACGTACGCACACGGCAGGACGCCCTGCTGCGGAGCGCCAGGCGCCTGGTCCCCGACCCCGTCGACGCGCAGGACCTCCTGCAGACGGCGCTCGCCCGGACGTACGGCCGCTGGGACGGCATAGCGGACAAGACCCTCGCCGACGCCTACCTCCGCCGCGTGATGATCAATACGCGTACGGAATGGTGGCGGGCCCGCAAGCTGGAGGAGGTGCCGACCGAGCAGCTGCCCGACGCGTCCGTCGAGGACGCCACCGAGCAGCACGCCGACCGGGCCCTGCTGATGGACATCCTGAAGGTCCTGGCGCCCAAGCAGCGCAGTGTCGTCGTGCTGCGGCACTGGGAGCAGATGAGCACCGAGGAGACGGCCGCCGCGCTCGGCATGTCGACCGGTACGGTGAAGTCCACGCTCCACCGGGCACTGGCCCGGCTCCGTCAGGAGCTGGAGAGCCGAGCGGCCTGCACCGGCGCCCGCGCCCCGGAGCGTGACGGCCGTGCGCAGCGCGCGGCCGGACGCGGCCACGAACGGGGGCGGGAGCGGTGCGCGGCCTGAGCGCCAAGGACAGCGGGAGCGACGCGAACGGCACGGGCAGGATCCGGGCGGCGGGCACCACGGCGATGGCGGTGGCCGCCGCCCTCGGCCTGCTCACGGCCGGGTGCTCCACCGGTGGCACGGGGCCGCGCGACGAGGGCGCGGCCCGGGCCGACCAGGGCACGCCGTCGAGCGCGCCCGCCCCGGCGTCGTCGGCGTCCTCGCCGGTGAAGAAGGTGGACCCGGTCCGGCTGATCATGACCGACCCGAAGGTGAGCGAGCGGGTCAAGGACGACCTGAAGCCGTGCGTGGCGGACGCCTATCCCGTGGACACCTCGTACGGGACGCTGACGGACTCCGGTGCGCACGACGTGGTGGTGAACGTACTGACCTGCGGTGACGCCGTGGGCGTCGGGACGTATGTGTACCGGCCGGGTCCGGCGAAGGACGACGCCAAGGGCACGTCGTACGAGAACGTCTTCTCGCTGGAGGAGCCGGCCGTCTACTCGACGATCGACCGGGGGGACCTGGTCGTCACCAAGCAGGTGTACGCGGAGGGCGACCCGGTGGCGTACCCCTCCGGCGAGGACGTGATCACCTACCGGTGGACGGGGAACAAGTTCACCGAGCACGACCGGGTGCACAACGAGTACAGCAAGACCGTCGGGGACGGTGGCATCGACGGCCCCGCCGAGCCGACCGCGCCCGCCAAGAACTGAGACAGCACGGAGAGATACCTCGATGGCCGAGACCCATGTCCTGTTCGTGGAGGACGACGACGTCATCCGGGAGGCCACGCAGCTCGCCCTGGAGCGTGACGGCTTCGCGGTGACGGCGATGCCGGACGGGTTGTCCGGGCTGGAGTCCTTCCGGCGGCGGCGGCCGGACATCGCACTGCTGGACGTGATGCTGCCGGGCATGGACGGTGTGAGCCTGTGCCGGCGCATCCGTGACGAGTCGACCGTGCCGGTGATCATGCTGTCGGCCCGCGCCGACTCGATCGACGTGGTGCTGGGTCTGGAGGCGGGTGCCGACGACTACGTCACCAAGCCGTTCGACGGTGCCGTGCTGGTCGCCCGGATCCGTGCCGTGCTGCGCCGCTTCGGGCACGCGGGCGGGCCGGCGGGCGGGGTCGGCGGCGAGGGGAACCGGGCCGGACAGGACCAGGGCGGTGTGCTGGTCTTCGGCGACCTGGAGATCGACACCGACGGCATGGAGGTCCGCAGGGGCGGTGCCCCGGTGGGGCTGACGCCGACGGAGATGCGGCTGCTGCTGGAGTTCTCGTCGGCGCCGGGCAGCGTGCTGTCGCGCGACAAGCTGCTGGAGCGGGTCTGGGACTACGGCTGGGGCGGTGACACCCGGGTGGTGGACGTCCATGTGCAGCGGCTCCGTACGAAGATCGGCCAGGACCGGATCGAGACGGTCCGCGGCTTCGGCTACAAGCTCAAGGGATGAAGCCGCCCTCGTTGCGCACCGGTGTCAGATGGAAGATCTCGATCGCCATCGCCGCCGTGGGCGCCCTGGTCGCGATCGCGCTCAGCCTGGTCGTCCACAACGCCGCCCGTGTCTCGATGCTGGGCAACGCGCGTGACGTGCAGATGGAGCGGTTGCTGTTCGCGCAGCGGATGTACGAGTCGGCCAAACCGAAGACCGACCCCAAGTTCGGGGCGAAGCTCAACGACCCGGCGCTCCCGGAGCAGCTGGACGAGCTGATGGCGGACCGGCGGCGCGGGACGTACGTGCAGGAGCACCCGGAGGGTCCGCCGGACGTGTGGGCCGCGGTGCCGCTGGGCAACGGTGACGTGCTGTCGCTGCACAGCCAGTTCGCCAGCCGCAGCACGACGATCATGAAGGACCTGGACGAGGCGCTGATCGTCGGTTCGGTGTCGGTGGTCTTCGGCGGGTGCGCGCTGGGCGTGCTCATCGGCGGGCAGCTTTCTCGGCGGCTGCGCAAGGCGGCCACCGCGGCCGGGAAGGTCGCCCAGGGCAATACGGAGGTGCGGGTCCGGGACGCCATCGGCGGGGTGGTGCGCGACGAGACGGACGAGCTCGCGCGGGCGGTGGACGCGCTGACGGACGCGCTGAACGAGCGGATCGAGGCGGAGCGGCGGGTCACCGCGGACATCGCGCACGAGCTGCGTACGCCGGTGACCGGGCTGCTCACCGCCGCCGAGCTGCTGCCGCCGGGCCGGCCGACGGAACTGGTGCGGGACCGGGCGCAGGCGATGCGCACGCTGGTCGAGGACGTGCTGGAGGTGGCCCGGCTGGACAGTGCCTCCGAGCGGGCCGAGCTGCAGGAGATCACCCTCGGGGAGTTCGTCGAGCGCCGGGTCGTCGCGCTGTACCCGGACGCGGTGGTGCGGGTGGTGCACGAGTCGTGGGTGAACACCGATCCGCGCCGGCTGGAGCGGATCCTGGGCAACCTGCTGGCCAACGCCGCCAAGCACGGCCGGGGGCCGGTCGAGGTCACGGTGGAGGGCCGGGTGGTGCGGGTCCGCGACCACGGGCCGGGGTTCCCGGAGGCGCTGCTGCGCGAGGGGCCGAGCCGGTTCCGTACGGGGGCCAGCGACCGGGCCGGTCACGGGCACGGTCTGGGCCTGACCATCGCGGCCGGTCAGGCGCGGGTGCTGGGCGCGCGGCTCACCTTCCGCAACGCGGCGCCCACGGGCACCGCGCGGGGGGCGGGGGGCGCGATCGCGGTGCTGTGGCTGCCGGAGCACGCCCCGACGACGACGGGCAGCTTCCCGGTACTGCATCTGCCCGACACGCCCTGACGCCGGTGGCCGCCCCG
>NZ_BAAASR010000004.1:23097-96923 GCF_039532985.1 Streptomyces gobitricini
CCGGCGGACCGTGGTCCGCGAGCCGGGTCCCGTGTGGTCCTCGTTCACGGGGAGGCTCGGATGTTCTTGGGTCGATCCGGTGATCCGGGCCCGCCGGTGGCCGGCGCGGGGGTGGGTGTCAGAGGATGACGCCCTCGGCGCGCAGGAACTTCGCCGGGTTGAGCGCGGAGCCGTAGTTCGGGGTCGTACGGATCTCGAAGTGCAGGTGGGGGCCGGAGGAGTTGCCGGTGTTGCCGGAGCGGGCGATGGTCTGGCCGGTCTTCACGGTCTGGCCGACATGCACGTTGATCTTCGACAGGTGCGCGTACTGGGTGTAGCGGCCGTTGGCGTGCTTCACCACGACGGCGTTGCCGTACGCGGGACCGTCGCCGCCACCGTTCGGGCCGGCCTTCACGACGACACCGGTGTGGGCGGCCTTGACGACAGTGCCGACCGGCACGGCGAAGTCCTGGCCGGAGTGCTTGTGGGACCACATGGCGCCGCCCTGGTTGTAGCTGGCGGTCAGGGTGTACCGGGCGACCGGCTTGACCCAGGACGTGGCCTTCTTGGCGGCGGCCTTCTTGGCGAGGGCGGCCTTCTTGGCGGCGTTGGCCGCCGCGGCCTTCTTGGCGGCCGCCTTCTTCGCGGCGGCGGCCTTGGCGGCCTTCACCTGGGCGGCCTTGGCCTGGGCCGCCTGCGTGTGGGCCTGGGCCGCGACGGCGGCGGCGGGACCCGCCGCGGGAACCGTCTTGCTGTCGGCGGCGACGGCGGCACCGCCTCCGAACACCATCGACGCTCCCATGCCGGCGGCGGCGAGGGCGACGACGGCGTTACGGGCGGGGTGCTTGACGCGCTTCGACATACGGGGAAGTCCTCCGGACAAGAGCGGACCCGACGCGAAGAGCGCGCCGGGTGGTTGGGCTCATCCTTGGTAACCCGCCCACCCATCCCACCTCAAACCGCCCATCTACGACATCTGGTCGTAGACGCCGGGGTGTGACGTGGACTCTTGACGAGACGCGCCACCCCAGGAAAGGCGCCCGATATGTCCTTGGAAAGTAAGGTTTATCCCCTTGACGGGCTCTGCCACCTGCCGCTTTCCGCCCTGCTCACCGCCCCCTCCTCCCACCCCGCCCTCGCGGCGCCTTCCGCCGGGCCGGGAAGCGGCGCCTCATACCCGGCGCGACGCACTATTCCACCTAGTACCGCTCAAAACGCCTGTGCGCCTTGTCACGGCCACCGGCCCCGAAGCACTCCCGTTCCGGGGCCCGGGACACCCCGACCCGGCTAGTCTCGACGCGTAGACGATCACGCCGTGGCTCCGGGGGACGCACGTGGATCCAGCACTCATCGGCACCCGCCTCGCATCGAGCGCGATCGCGCCGCTGATCAGAAAGCTCTTCGTCCAGGACGGCCCCGGCGCCGGGCTGACCGGTCAGCGTGTCCGCCTCTCCCGGCTGGTCTCCTTCCGGGGCGAGAAGCGGACGCTGACCGAACGGGACGTCCACCGGCTCGCCGCACGGCTCGTCGCCGACGCGTCGGCCGTTCCGGGCGAGTCGCCCTTCCCGCGCGACGAGGCCGAAGCCGTCACGCACGCCCTGGCCCGTACGCTGCTCGCCCTCGGCGACCTCGGCATGGACGACGTCCAGGCCGTCCGGCTCGGCCACCGCGAACTGGCGACCCGCCTGCGCGGTGCCGCGCCGGCCCCGGACGGCCTGTCGGCCGACGCGGCTCTCTTCCTGGAATCGGTCACCGCGTGGGCCTGCCTGCACATCCTGGACTTCTTCACCCAGCGCTCGACCTTCGTCGCCCGCACCCTGGTGGAGCAGAGCCGTACCCAGACGGAACTGATCGCCAAGATCGACGCGCTCATCGCGAGGACGCCCCGTCCCTTCGCGGCCGACGCCGCCTTCGAGCGCCGCTACCACGCGTACATCGCCAAGAGGCACGGCAGCCTGACGATCTACGGCGTCGACCTGCACAACTCGCCGGACGCCTGGCCGCTGGACGTGGCGTACCTGTCACTGGAGGCGAGCGCGCCGGAGGCCGCCGAACCCACCGCGGACACGCCCATCGGCCTCGCCCGCGAAGCGGTCGGCGCCGTCCTCGACCGCCGCGCCCCCCACGGCCCCCGACCCGCCGACCAGGCCCTGGCCCAGCAGGACCGGGTCCTGCTGCGCGGGGTCGCCGGCTCGGGCAAGACCACCCTGGTGCAATGGCTGGCCGTGGCCGCCACACGCGGCGCCCCCGACGACCGCATGGCCTACCTCGGCGACCGCGTCCCCTTCGTCCTCCCGCTGCGCACCCTCACCCGGCACGGGGAGCGGCTCCCCACCCCCGACCGCTTCCTGACGGCCGTCGGATGCCCGCTCTCCCCGCCCGACGGCTGGGCCGACCGCGTGCTGACCTCCGGGCGCGGCCTGGTCCTGGTCGACGGGGTCGACGAGATCCCCGAACCGGAGCGCGACCGCACCCGCCGCTGGCTCCGCGACCTGCTCGCCGCCTACGACAGCGGCAACCGCTGGCTCGTCACCGCCCGCCCCTCCGCCGTACGCGACGACTGGCTCGGTCCGGAGGGCTTCAGCGAGCTGACGCTGTCCCCGATGAGCCGCACGGAGGTGACCGCCTTCGTACGCCGCTGGCACGCCGCCGCGGGCCCGGACGCCGCCTCGTACGAGCAACCGCTCCTCGATGCCCTCCGCACCAAGCAGGACCTCGCCCGCCTGGCCACCAACCCCCTGATGTGCGGCCTGATCTGCGCCCTGCACCGCGATCGGCGCGGCTTCCTCCCGCGCGGCCGCAAAGGGCTGTACGACGCCGCCCTGGACATGCTGCTGGCCCGCCGCGACCGGGAACGTGACATGGGCGACCCCACGGGCGTCGACCTGGGCGAGGCCCCGCAGATCCGGCTGGTCCAACGGCTCGCGTACTGGCTGACGATCAACGGCCGTACGGAGATGGACCGGACCCGCGCCGAGACGATCGTGCTCGGCGCGATCCCGGCCGTCCCGGACGCCGCCGCGATCGGGAAGCCGGAAGCCGTTTTCCAGCACCTGCTCCAGCGCAGCGGCCTGCTCCGCGAGCCGGGACCGGACGCCGTGCACTTCGTCCACCGGACCTTCCAGGACTATCTCGCCGCCAAGGCCATCGTCGACGACTGGCACATAGGCGTCCTGACCGACCACGCCGGCGACGACCAGTGGGAGGACGTCATCCGCATGGCTGTCGCCCACGCCCGGCCGCGCGAATGCGCCGAGATCTTCACGGAACTGCTGAAGGCCGCCGACCGCGCGACCGACCGCCGCACCCGGCTGCGCATCGTCTTCGTCGCGACGGCCGCCCTCGAACACGCCACGGAACTCGCCCCGGACATCCGGCGCGAGCTGCTGGACCGCACGGCCCGGCTCATCCCGCCCCGCACCGCCGAAGAGGCCCGCGAACTGGCCACGGTCGGCCCCCTGGTGCTGGACCTGCTGCCCGGCCCTGCGGACCTGGACGACGAGCAGGCCCGGATGGCGGTCATCACAGCCACGCACGTCCCCTCCGACGCGGCCCTGCCCTACCTGGCGCGTTTCACCGCGCACTCCCACCTGGCGGTGCGGTCCCAGCTGGTCTGGGCCTGGTCCCGGTTCGATCCCACCGACTACGCCGAGGAGATCATCGCCCGGCTGTCCCGGGAGGGCCTCGACTTCACGGTCAGCACGGACCGGCAGGCCGAGGAGCTGCTCCGCCTCGGGTTGCGACCGGAGCGGCTGGACATCCGGGCGACGGTCTCCGAAGGACCGGTGCGGGAACTGCTCGTCCAGTGCGACCCGACCCGACTGGTGCTGGAGCGCCCCGGCCCGGTCCCGGACCTGAGCGCCCTGTCCTCACTCGGGAGGCTCGAGGAGCTGTCCGTCCAGTTCCACCGGAAAGCCCGGTGGAGCCTCTCCGACCTTCCCCGGAACGCGCCCCTGCGGCAGATCGGGATGGCGCCGGTCCCCGGCGCGGGACTCGGCGAGCTGCGTCGCTACCCGGCCCTCGACTGGGTCAGTCTGCTGAACGTCGGTGCCCTGCCCGCGGAACACTGGCACGTGCTCTCCACGCTGCCCGGCCTCCGGGTGTTCTACTGCGAGCCCCCCACGCTGGCCTCGTGCCCCGCGTCCGAGCAGCTGCGCCAGGTCAGGCACCTGTCCCTGGTGCTCCGCCACGGTGAGCCGCCGCTGGCCCACGTCACCGCCGTCTTCCCCGAGCTGGAGTACCTCTACCTGGTCGCCCTTGGTGGTAGCTCCGCGGACCTCACACCGCTGGCCGCGCTGCCGCGGCTGCGGGTCGTGGACGCCCAGGGCATGGTGCTCACCGGCGCGGGACACCTGCCGGAGGCGCGGGTCATCACCTGACCGCCGCCCCGCCCCGAAAAAAGGACCGCCCCGGCCCGTACGTCTCCGTACGGCCGGGGCAGCCCTTCAGCGGCGGTTACCGCTTACGCGTCCTTCGAGAGGTTGGGGCCGGCGCCGCCGGCGGCCTGCTCGATCGGGGGGACGTCCGGCAGAGCGGACTTCTCCTCGCCGCGGAAGGTGAACTTCTTCTCCGCACCCTCGCCCTCGGTGTCGACGACCACGATGTGACCGGGGCGCAGCTCGCCGAAGAGGATCTTCTCCGACAGGATGTCCTCGATCTCGCGCTGGATCGTCCGGCGCAGCGGACGGGCGCCCATCACCGGGTCGTAGCCGTGCTTGGCCAGGAGCTCCTTGGCGGAACCGCTGAGCTCGATGCCCATGTCGCGGTCCTTCAGGCGCTCGTCCACCTTGGCGATCATCAGGTCGACGATCTGGATGATGTCTTCCTGGCTGAGCTGGTGGAAGACGACCGTGTCGTCGACTCGGTTGAGGAACTCGGGCCGGAAGTGCTGCTTCAGCTCTTCGTTGACCTTCGCCTTCATCCGGTCGTAACCGGTCTTGACGTCGCCCTGTGCCGCGAAGCCCAGGTTGAAGCCCTTGGAGATGTCCCGGGTCCCGAGGTTGGTCGTCATGATGATGACCGTGTTCTTGAAGTCCACGACCCGGCCCTGGGAGTCGGTCAGGCGACCGTCCTCCAGGATCTGGAGAAGGGAATTGAAGATATCGGGGTGGGCCTTCTCGACCTCGTCGAAGAGGACGACGGAGAACGGCTTCCGGCGCACCTTCTCGGTGAGCTGGCCGCCCTCTTCGTAACCCACGTATCCGGGCGGGGAGCCGAAGAGGCGGGAAACCGTGTGCTTCTCGCTGAACTCCGACATGTCGAGGGAGATCATCGCGTCCTCGTCGCCGAAGAGGAATTCGGCGAGCGTCTTTGACAGCTCGGTCTTACCGACACCGGACGGGCCGGCGAAGATGAACGAGCCACCGGGGCGCTTCGGGTCCTTCAGGCCGGCACGCGTACGGCGAATCGCCTGCGAGAGGGCCTTGATGGCGTCCTTCTGCCCGATGACGCGCTTGTGGAGCTCGTCCTCCATGCGCAGGAGGCGGGAGGACTCCTCCTCCGTGAGCTTGAAGACCGGAATGCCGGTGGCGGTCGCCAGGACCTCGGCGATCAGCTCGCCGTCGACCTCGGCGACGACGTCCATGTCGCCGGCCTTCCACTCCTTCTCCCGCTTGGCCTTCGCCGCCAGCAGCTGCTTCTCCTTGTCGCGGAGAGACGCCGCCTTCTCGAAGTCCTGGGAGTCGATCGCCGACTCCTTGTCCCGGCGGACACCGGCGATCTTCTCGTCGAACTCGCGGAGGTCCGGCGGCGCGGTCATCCGGCGGATACGCATCCGGGAACCGGCCTCGTCGATCAGGTCGATCGCCTTGTCCGGCAGGAAGCGGTCCGAGATGTACCGGTCGGCCAGGGTGGCGGCCTGGACCAGCGCCTCGTCCGTGATGGAGACCCGGTGGTGCGCCTCGTAGCGGTCGCGCAGACCCTTGAGGATCTCGATGGTGTGCGGCAGCGACGGCTCCGCGACCTGGATGGGCTGGAAGCGGCGCTCCAGGGCCGCGTCCTTCTCCAGGTACTTGCGGTACTCGTCCAGCGTCGTGGCACCGATGGTCTGCAGCTCACCACGGGCGAGCATCGGCTTGAGGATGCTGGCCGCGTCGATCGCGCCCTCGGCGGCACCCGCACCCACCAGGGTGTGGAGCTCGTCGATGAACAGGATGATGTCGCCCCGGGTGCGGATCTCCTTGAGCACCTTCTTCAGGCGCTCCTCGAAGTCACCGCGGTAGCGGGAGCCGGCGACCAGCGCGCCCAGGTCCAGGGTGTAGAGGTGCTTGTCCTTGAGGGTCTCGGGCACCTCGCCCTTGACGATGGCCTGCGCCAGGCCCTCGACGACCGCCGTCTTGCCGACGCCGGGCTCGCCGATGAGGACCGGGTTGTTCTTGGTCCGGCGGGACAGCACCTGCATGACCCGCTCGATCTCCTTCTCGCGCCCGATGACCGGGTCGAGCTTGGACTCACGAGCGGCCTGGGTGAGGTTCCGGCCGAACTGGTCGAGGACCAGGGACGTGGAGGGGGTGCCCTCGGCAGGGCCACCGGCGGTGGCGGCTTCCTTGCCCTGGTAACCGGAGAGCAGCTGGATGACCTGCTGCCGCACCCGGTTGAGATCGGCGCCCAGCTTCACGAGGACCTGGGCGGCGACGCCCTCGCCCTCGCGGATCAGGCCGAGCAGGATGTGCTCGGTGCCGATGTAGTTGTGGCCGAGCTGAAGGGCCTCGCGGAGCGACAGCTCCAGGACCTTCTTGGCACGGGGCGTGAAGGGGATGTGCCCGGACGGGGCCTGCTGGCCCTGACCGATGATCTCCTCCACCTGCTGGCGGACCGCCTCGAGCGAAATCCCGAGGCTCTCCAGGGCCTTAGCGGCGACACCCTCACCCTCGTGGATAAGGCCCAGGAGGATGTGCTCGGTGCCGATGTAGTTGTGGTTGAGCATCCGGGCTTCTTCCTGAGCCAGGACGACAACCCGCCGCGCGCGGTCGGTGAACCTCTCGAACATCGTTAATCGCTCCTCAGAGCGGTCAGGCAGTAAGGGGTCGGTCCCCTCCCTGTCCTTCCGCAGCTTAGTCCCGCAAGCGGGGACCGCTCATTCCAACTGCCGACACCCGTCTCTGGCCTCCTGACCCGAACGCCGACAAATGCTCCAACCCAATGGTCCGAGACGATGTTCCCGCAGGCCAGGTACTTACCCTCACCGGCACTACGCCGATGGCGAACGCGAGACGTCCGATCCTGCGTGTCGCCCCTCCTCACTAGGAATGTCATACCCGTAACCACGGACACTCCATGCGGCGGACCCCGGTTCCCTCAGCTACGGGCGAACACCCTTGCGTGCCGGCCCGCCGCCGCACGGACGCGAAACGGACACGGAGGGTATTCGCCTCTGCACCATCCGTAACCCCGGGCCGTGGTGGCGAGTTCCCCGGGCATGGCCTTCACGCTCCCCATCCCGTCGCCCCGCTCACCGTCCGGCGGTGAGGACGTCGCGCGGTGGTACGAGGACGAGCTCGGCTGGGCCACCGCGGAGAAGGGTGCCGGCGGTCCGGTGGAGCTGCTCACCGGCCTGCGCTTCGACGCCCTGGAGCTCCCGGCCGCGGCCGGCTTCACCGTTCTGAGGCGGCTCGGGGGCCAGTGGCCGGTCGCCCTCGCGGGGCCCCGGATGCGGCTGCTGGTGGCCGCGGGGACCGCGGACGAGCTGCCGGGGCTGCTCGACTGGCTGGACTGGGGCGGAATCGCCCTGGACCTGGTCGCCCTGGGCGCCGGTGACCGGATGACCGCCCCTGTTCCCCCAGGATGGAGCGGATCCGGCTCGCCCGACGCCGTCTCGTGGCTGCGCCCCCCGGAACCCGGGCGCGAAGTGGAGCCGACGCTTCCGGCCCTGTCGGCCGTGGCGGCCGGCACCGGCGCCGCCCCCTGCCTCGTGCGGCTCGTGGACGCGGCGGCATCGGAATGTCACCGGGTCCGGCTGCTGGGCGCGTACCGCGCTCAGCGGTTGGCGTCCTCGTAAGCCTGCTTGATGTCGGCGGGCACACGACCGCGGTCGTTCACGTTGTAACCGTTCTCCTTGGCCCACGCGCGGATCTTCGCGGTGTCGGGGCTGCCACCCGCGGCGGCCCGGCCCTTGCCACGCCCGGTCGCGGAACGGCCACCGGTACGACGGCCGCTCTTGGTGTACGGCTCGAGCAGGCCGCGCAGCTTGTCCGCATTGGCGGTGGTGAGGTCGATCTCGTAGGTCTTGCCATCCAGAGCGAACGTCACCGTCTCGTCCGCCTCGCCGCCGTCGAGGTCGTCGACAAGAAGGACCTGAACCTTCTGTGCCACCGGATTTCCTTTCATCGAAAATGCAGTACGCGGAAAGGAAACCGCTTTTCTCTGCAAAACACAAACCCTTGGGAGAGGTTCAGATCCCCGAGAGAGCGGGAAACATGCGCGATTCGGACATAGGGGCCGGGATCGGGGATCGCGATGGTGGATCGGGATCGGGATGGGGATCGGCAGATCACAGGTGCAGAAGCATCCGGCTGTTGCCCAGGGTGTTCGGCTTCACTCGTTCGAGACCGAGGAACTCGGCGACGCCCTCGTCATAGGAACGGAGCAGCTCGGCGTAGACATCTCCGTCGATCGGGGTCTCACCGATCTCGACGAAGCCGTGCTTCGCGAAGAAGTGGACTTCGAAGGTCAGGCAGAAAACCCTGCGGACGCCGAGCCAGCGGGCGGTGTGCAACAACTTGTCGAGCACGTGATGACCGATGCCGGCGCCCGTGAAGTCGGGATCGACGGCGAGAGTACGCACCTCGGCGAGGTCTTCCCACATCACGTGCAGTGCGCCGCAACCCACGACGGTGCCGTCGTCGTCGCGTTCCGCGACCCAGAACTCCTGGATGTCCTCGTAAAGCGTCACGGGCGCTTTGTCGAGCAGGATGCCTTCGGTGACGTACGGGTCGACGAGCCGGCGGATCGCCTGCACATCACTGGTCCGCGCCCGGCGCACGGTGACGGCTTTCGCCGGTCCGGGGGACGGAAGCCCGGACGACGGGGAGGAGGAGGACGACATGGCTGGACGCTATCGCCCCGCCCCCGCTTCCCCCTCGGCGGCCCGGCCCTCTCCGGATTCTTCCCGCGCTTCTTCGCCGCCGTGTTCGGGAGTGTCCCGTTGCACGACGCGGACCGCGTCGCTGAGCGCCTCCCGTTGCTCCGCCGACATCATGCCGAAGAAGGCCACCAGTGCGGCGGCGGGGTTGTCGCTCTTCGACCAGGCCTCGTTCATCAGTGCGGCCGAGTAGGCGGCGCGGGTGGAGACCGCCGTATATCGATAGGCGCGGCCGGACACTTCCCGGCGCACCCAGCCCTTCTGATGGAGATTGTCCATTACGGTCATGACCGTGGTGTAGGCGATGGACCGTTCCTGCTGGAGATCCTCCAGGACTTCCCGGACGGTGACGGGCCGGTTCCATTGCCAGACGCGTGTCATGACGGCGTCTTCGAGCTCTCCCAATTGGCGGGGCACATCTTCACCATAGTGCGAGATGTCCGAATAACTGGCTATTGACAGAGCAAGAAGGGCGTACGACGGGTGGGTCGTACGCCCTCGGCGCGGGTTCGGGTGCCGGTCAGACCCGGCCGGGTCCGGCGCTTCCGTCCGCCTGGCGGGTGGCCTCGGCGCGGGCGAGCGCCGCGTCCACGACCGCGTCCTCCTTGGCCTTGTTGGGGCCGCCCTGGCTCTTGACGATCGTCACCACGAGGGCGATGAAGAAGGCGGCCATCACCACGGGGGGCAGGAGCGCGGATACGTATTCCATGGCTCCAGGGTAGCTAGCCGGCGGCGCGCTCCTCGGGTGGGGGCGCGGCGGGGCGCCGGCGGGGCGGGAACACCTCGGACGGCTTGGGCACCGGGCGGTCGGACGGCGGCGGGGTGGGCGCCGGGGCTGGGGAGGGCGTCGCGGGCCGGGGCTTCGGCTCGTCCGCCGCGGTGGCGCGGCCGCCAGGGAGGGCGAGCAGCCGGGTGCGCGGGGCGGGGGCGACGTGCCGGCCGGCCAGCCGGAGCCGCACGGAGTGCTCGGCCAGCGTCCGGCACCGCGCCAGGAGGGCGGCGCCGACGGGCGTACCGCTGAGGGTGCGCAGGGCCGCGAGGTCCTCGGGGCGGGGGTCGTAACCGGCGGCGAGGGCGTCCTGGAGCAGTTCCAGGTATCCGGTCGCCGAGCCGGGCAGCGCGTCGCGGTAGCGGGCGAGGTCGGCGAGGAGGAAGGCCCGCATCCGGCCGGCCTCGCGGACCGCCTCGTCCACGGAGCCGGCGAGTCGCAGGCAGTCCTGCACGTCTTCGTCGTCGAGGGGCGTGGGGTGGAGGGCATGGGCGAGGGCGCGTCGGAGCACACGCAGCTCGTCTGCGCCGAACGCCAGGCCGCCGCGGGATCCGTATGGCGTGGGCATGGACCGACAATACGGTCTAATCAGACATATTTCGTTTAATGGATGGCTTCGGGCGCGTTGCGGAGGTGGGTCCCCGACCGGCGTCGCCCCGGTCCTGTCGCGTCCGGGCGACGCGCCCACGCGTCGCGCCCCGGCGGGACGACCGCCCACGACGCGCGGTGGGCCCACCGCGTCCGGGCGGCGGGCCC
This sequence comes from Streptomyces gobitricini, assembly GCF_039532985.1. NCBI lineage: Bacteria > Bacillati > Actinomycetota > Actinomycetes > Kitasatosporales > Streptomycetaceae > Streptomyces > Streptomyces gobitricini. The sequence continues at coordinate 33,681 of NZ_BAAASR010000004.1, forward strand.
CCGGACGGCGGGAGCGCCGCACGGCCGCGGGACGACCGCCCCGGGCAGGGGGCCGAGCGCCGCACGGCGGGAGGCGCGGCGGAGGCGGCCCGCCCGGGGGCGGTGGGCGGCGGTGCGGTCACATGCGGGAGATGTTGCGTTCGTAGACCATGCGCAGGCCGATCAGCGTCAGCCACGGCTCGTGCTCGTCGATCTCCGTGGCCTCGCCCAGGACCATCGGGGCCAGGCCGCCGGTGGCGATGACCCGCACGTCGGAGGGGTCCCCGTCGCGGCCGACGAGCTCGCGCTTCATCCGGCTGACGATGCCGTCGACCTGGCCCGCGAAGCCGTACACGATGCCCGCCTGCATGGCCTCGACCGTGTTCTTGCCGATCACGCTGCGCGGGCGGGCCAGTTCGATCTTGCGGAGCTGGGCGCCCTTGACGCCGAGCGCCTCGACGGAGATCTCGATGCCCGGGGCGATGACGCCGCCGATGTACTCGCCGCGCGCGCTGATCGGGTCGAACGTCGTCGCCGTACCGAAGTCGACGACGATCGCCGGACCGCCGTACAGCTCGTTCGCCGCGACCGCGTTGACGATGCGGTCGGCGCCGACCTCCTTGGGGTTGTCCGTGAGGATCGGTACGCCGGTCTTGATGCCCGGCTCGACGAGCACGGCCGGGACGTCGCCGTAGTACCGCCGCGTGACCTCGCGCAGCTCGTGGAGCACGGACGGGACCGTCGAGCAGATCGCGATGCCCTCGATGCCGTCGCCCAGCTCGTCGCCGAGCAGCGGGTGCATGCCCATCAGGCCCTGGAGGAGCACGGCGAGCTCGTCGGCGGTGCGGCGCGCGTCGGTGGAGATGCGCCAGTGCTCGACGATCTCCGCGCCGTCGAACAGGCCCAGGACCGTGTGGGTGTTGCCCGCGTCGATCGTGAGCAGCATCAGCCCTTATCCGCCTCTCGGAGGTCGAGGCCGATGTCGAGGATGGGGGACGAGTGGGTCAGGGCGCCCACCGCCAGGTAGTCGACGCCCGTCGCGGCGTAGGCGGCGGCGTTCTCCAGGGTGAGGCGCCCCGACGACTCCAGCACGGCCCGTCCCGCGACGAGCGTGACGGCCTCCTCCGTCTCGGCGGGCGTGAAGTTGTCCAGCAGGATCAGGTCGGCGCCCGCGTCCAGGACCTCGCGGACCTGGTGGAGGGTGTCCACCTCCACCTCGATCGGCACGTCGGGGAAGGCCTCCCGTACGGCCTTGAAGGCCTGGGCGACGCCGCCCGCGGCGACGACGTGGTTGTCCTTGACGAGGGCCGCGTCGGACAGCGACATGCGGTGGTTGACGCCGCCGCCGCAGCGCACGGCGTACTTCTCCAGGGCGCGGAGGCCCGGCGTGGTCTTGCGGGTGTCGCGGACCCGCGCCTTGTACCCCTCCAGGGCGTCCGCCCACGCGCGCGTGGCGGTGGCGATGCCGGAGAGGCGGCACATGATGTTCAGCGCGCTGCGCTCACCGGTGAGCAGGTCGCGGGTGCGGGTGGTGACCGACAGCAGCTTCTGGCCGGCCTCGACGCGGTCGCCGTCCGACGCGTGCCGCTCGACCGCGAACTCCTCGGTGCAGACGACCGACAGGACCGCCTCCGCGATGTGGATGCCGGCGACGACACCCGCCTCGCGGGCGGTGAAGTCACCGGTCGCGACGGCGCCCTCGGGGACGGTCGCGGCGGACGTCACGTCGACGCCGCCGTCCAGGTCCTCCTCGATGGCGCGGTACGCCACGTCCTCGACCAGTACGGGGTCGAGGCCGGCGTTCACGAGGAGCGCGGCGAGCGCCGGGTCGAGCCCGCACTCGTAGACCTCCTCGTCGAAGGCGGCACCGCCGCAGCCGCACCCGTCGCCGCAGCCGCCCCCGGCCTGCTCGGCCGGGGCGCTGATGTTGATCAGGGGTACGTCCACGGGCTGCGGGCGTTCTTCGGGCGTGCTCACGGTTACGGCTCCCTGGGGGCGTCGGCGTCGGTCGGGGGGAAGTCTTGGGTGTCGGTGGGGCGGACGTCCAGGGTCCGGTCCGGGCCGAGACGTACCACCAGGTGGCGGCGCCAGGCGGCGTCGTCCCGGTCGGGGCGGTCCTCCCGCCAGTGGCAGCCGCGGGTCTCCTCGCGCCGCCGCGCGGCGGTGACCAGCACACGGGCCACGCACAGGAGGTTGGTGGTCTCCCAGGACTCCACGCCCGGCTCGGCGGCCTTGTTCCCGTCCGGCCCGTCGCTCAGCGCCTCGGCGTGCACCGCGTCCAGGGCGTCCGCCGCCTCCGCGAGGCTGGCGGCGGAACGCAGCACCCCGGCGCCCGTGGTCATGACGTGCTGGATACGGGTGCGGGTCTCCGGGGCGAGGAGCGGCAGCAGGGTGGGCGCGGGGTGCGGTACGGGGGCACCCGCGCGGGCCGTGGAGGCGGCGATGTCGTCGGCGATGCGCTCGGCGAAGACCAGGCCCTCCAGGAGCGAGTTCGACGCCAGCCGGTTGGCGCCGTGGACACCCGTGCAGGCGACCTCGCCGCACGCGTACAGGCCCGGCACGGTGGTCCGGCCGTGCAGGTCGGTGCGGACACCGCCGGAGGCGTAGTGGGCCGCCGGGGCGACCGGGACCGGCCGCGTCACCGGGTCGATGCCGTGGGCGCGGCAGGCGGCGAGGATCGTGGGGAAGCGGGACTCCCACATCGCGGCCCCGAAGTGCCGGGCGTCGAGGTACATGTGCCGGGCGCCCTGCTCGCGCATGCGGCGCATGATGCCCTTGGCGACGATGTCGCGCGGGGCGAGCTCGGCCAGCTCGTGCTGCCCGACCATGAAGCGGACGCCGTCCGCGTCGACGAGGTGCGCCCCCTCCCCCCGTACCGCCTCGGAGACGAGGGGCTGCTGGCCCTCGGCGTCCGGGCCGAGGAAGAGGACCGTGGGGTGGAACTGGACGAACTCCAGGTCGCTCACCTCGGCACCCGCCCGCAGCGCGAGGGCGACGCCGTCACCGGTGGAGACGGCCGGGTTGGTGGTGGCGGAGAAGACCTGGCCCATGCCGCCGGTGGCGAGGACCACCGCGGGTGCGTGGACGGCGCCGACGCCGTCGTGCTGGCCCTCGCCCATGACGTGCAGGGTGACACCGGCGGTGCGGCCGTCGGCATCGGTGAGGAGGTCCAGGACGAGCGCGTTCTCGATGGTGCGTACGGCGCGGTCGCGTACCGCGTCGACGAGCGCGCGGGAGATCTCGGCGCCGGTCGCGTCACCGCCCGCGTGGGCGATGCGGCGGCGGTGGTGGCCGCCCTCGCGGGTGAGGGCGATGGTGCCGGTGGGGTCGGTGTCGAAGCGGGCGCCGGTGGCGATCAGGCGGCGTACCGCGTCCGGACCATCGGTGACCAGCAGGCGTACGGCTTCCTCGTCGCACAGACCCGCGCCCGCGACGAGCGTGTCGTCGAGGTGCTGCTCGGGGGTGTCGCCCTCGCCGAGGGCCGCCGCGATGCCGCCCTGCGCCCAGCGGGTGGAGCCGTCGTCCAGGCGCGCCTTGGTGACGACGACCGTACGCAGCCCGGCGGCCGTGCAGCGCAGTGCGGCGGTCAGGCCCGCGACCCCGGAGCCGACCACGACGACATCGGCGTCGATCGACCAGCCGGGGGCGGGGGCCTGGAGGCGTATGCCGGTCATGCGGGGGCTCCGAAGGTGAGGGGGAGGTTGTCGATCAGCCGGGTGGTGCCGACCTTCGCCGCGATGGCGAGGACCGCCTCGCCGGTGTGGTCGTCGGGGACGTCGGTGAAGTCGGCGGGGTCGACCAGAGCCGCGTAGTCCAGCCGCAGCGGCGGGTCGGCCTTCGCCGCCTCGTCGAGTACCGCGCGGGCCGCCGCCCGAACCGCGTGGGCGCCGCGGCCCGGGACCGCCGCCGCCACCGCGTGGGCGTCGGCCGCCGCCCGGGCCTCGCCGAGCCGGGACAGGGCCTCGGCACGGCTCTCGGAGGCGGGCAGCGTCTCGGCGCGGGCCAGCAGCGCCGTCTGGGCCGCGAGCCGGTCGCGGGCGGCGAACAGCGCGGCGGACAGCGCGAGGGCGGTACGGCGCTCGGCGGGCGACAGGTACCGGTTCCGGCTGGACAGGGCGAGGCCGTCGGGCTCGCGGACCGTCGGTACGCCGACGATCTCGACCGGGAAGTTCAGGTCCTCGGCCATGCGGCGGATCAGGGCGAGCTGCTGGGCGTCCTTCTGGCCGAAGAACGCCACGTCAGGGCGGGTGAGGTGCAGCAGCTTGGCGACGACGGTGAGCATGCCGTCGAAGTGGCCGGGGCGGGACGCGCCCTCCAGCCGTTCGCCCATGGGCCCGGCGGTGATCCGCACCTGGGGCTGCCCGCCCGGGTAGACCTCGTCGACGGACGGCGCGAACACGGCGTCCGCGCCCGCCTCCTCGGCGGCCTTGAGGTCGGCCTCCAGGGTGCGGGGGTAGCGGTCGAGGTCCTCGCCCGCGCCGAACTGCAGCGGATTGACGAACACGGTGACCAGCACGTAGCCCTTGCGGCCGACGTGCTCGCGGGCGGCGCGCACCAGGGTGGCGTGACCCTCGTGGAGGGCGCCCATGGTCATGACGACCGCGGTACGGCCCCGGGGCGCGAAGTGTTCGAGGGCGTAGTCGAGGTCGTCCCGCGTCGGGATCAGTTCGAAGTCGCGGGTCATCGGCCGCTGTCTCCTTCCGCTCCGGCGGAGCCGTCCCCTCCGTTGGCGCTGTCCGCCCCGGTGGCGCCGTCCGCGAGGACGCCGAGCAGATCCTCCGCGAGCTCGGGCTTGAGCAGGCCATGGGCGAGGGCGCGGTCCGCGGTGGTCCGGGCCATGGCGAGGTACCCGGCGACGGTGGCGGGCGCGTGCTTGCGCAGCTCCGCCACGTGCGCGGCGACCGTGCCCGCGTCGCCGCGCGCGACGGGGCCGGTGAGGGCGGCGTCGCCGGAGCGCAGGGCGTTGTCCAGGGCGGCGCCCAGGAGCGGCCCGAGCATCCGGGCCGGGGCGGCGACCCCGGCCTGCCGGAGCAGCTCCATGGACTGGGCCACGAGGGTGACCAGGTGGTTCGCGCCCAGGGCGAGCGCGGCGTGGTACAGCGGGCGGGCCGCCTCCTCGACCCACTCGGGCTCGCCGCCCATCTCGATGACCAGGGCCTCGGCGGCCAGCCGCAGCTCGTCCGGGGCCGTGACGCCGAACGAACACCCGGCCAGCCGGTCGACGTCGACGCTCGTGCCGGTGAACGTCATCGCGGGGTGCAGGGCGAGCGGCAGGGCGCCGGCCCGGCGGGCGGGGTCGAGCACCGCGGTGCCGTACCGCCCGGAGGTGTGGACCAGGAGCTGGCCGGCACGTACGGCGCCGGTTTCGGCAAGCCCCTGGACCAGGCCCGGCAGCGCGTCGTCCGGGACGGTGAGCAGGACCAGGTCGGCGTGCTCCAGGACCTGGGCGGGCGGTACGAGCGGCACGTCGGGCAGCAGCTCGGCGGCGCGGCGGCGGGAGGCGTCCGACACTCCGGAGACGGCCACCGGGCGGTGTCCGGCGAGCCGCAGCGCGGCGGCGAGGGCGGGTCCTACCCGGCCGGCGCCGACGACGCCGACGGTGAGCCGGGCGGGGCGGGGTTGTGCGGGTGCGTTCACGCGTCGACGGCCTTCCGTTCCAGTCCGCGGGGGGTACCGGACGATTTCTCGTCATGCTACGCCAGCGTTACCCGCGGCTACCCCCCTGTCCACAGCCTGTGGACCCGCCCTCGGCGCGGGCGCGGGCGCGGCCGAGGCGGTGGTCGCGGGCCGCGCGGAGGACGGCCAGGTCGTCGCGGCCCGGTGGCGGCGGGGGCGCCTCGCCGCGCCGGACGGCCCGATAGACGTCGATCATGTGCTGGTGCAGGGCGTTCATGTACGCCACCCTCCACCGGCCCCCTCCGTGCCCGCCCGTGGATTGACGGGCCCCGTCAATCGGCGCGAGGTCCACTGCCCGACCCCTCACCATGGGGGCGTGAGCGTGATCATCGACATCACGGGCCTGCCGCCCGAACGCATCGTCTTCCAGCCGTCGCCCCTCGCCGAGCTGGGCGTGGCGCTGCACGCGCTGGCCGAGCCCGGCCACCACCCGGGCCTGCACGGCTGGGCGACCGCCACCACCGCAGCGCTCAAGCCGGACCTGGCCGACCGGCTGCACGAGGCGAACTTCCTCTGGACGACCACCTTCTCGGACATCTTCATGCCGTACGCCGGTATCCGCGGCGGCGACGGCAGCCCCGGCGCCACGCTGGGCGAGGAGCTGGACATGCTGGACCGGCTGGACGAGGACCGGTTCGTCACCGCCGCGCTGGAGTTCACCTGCTCCGCGCAGTACGCGCTGGGCGGTCCGGTGCGCCCCGACCGGGCCCTGGAGCTGGCCGCCAACCGCGGTCCCAAGCAGCTGGACTTCACCCGCCGGATGCTCGCCGACCCCGCCGGCGTACGCGCCTGGCTGCGCAGGCTCTTCGAGGACTGCGACCAGGCATTCTTCGCGGACACCTGGCGCCGGGTCGTGCCCGGCCTCGCCGCCGACGCCCGGCACAAGACGGAGCTGCTGCGCCGCAAGGGGCTGTCCGAGACCCTCCGGGCGGTGTCGCCCGCCGTGACGCTGGGGCTCTCCGAGGACGGCACCCAGCGGCGCGTCGAGGTGGACAAGCTCGCCGGCGGCCGGACGACCGCCGCCGACCCCGCCGTCGGGGCGGGCGTGACGTTCGTGCCGTCCAGCTTCGGCTGGCCCCACCTGATGGTGCTGCACGCCCCCGGCTGGCGTCCGGTCGTCCACTACCCGGTCGGCGCCCCCGAGCTGCCGAGCCCGGCCTCCGTGGAGCTGATCCAGCTGCGCATGGACGCCCTGGCCCACCCGATGCGGATGCGGATGTGCCGGCAGCTGGCGCGCGCCGCGTACACGACGGGCGAGCTGGCCGAGACGTACGGCATCACCCCGCCGGAGGTCTCCCGCCACCTGGCCGTGCTGAAGAAGGCCTCCCTGGTGACGACCCGGCGCCGCGGCCGCTACGTCCTGCACCAGCTGGACGTGGCCGCGGTGGCCCGTATCGGCAGCGACTTCCTGGAGACGGTGCTGCGCTAGCCGTGCGGCGCCGCGCCGAGCCGGGCGGCGCCCCGGCGCCCCGCGGCGCGCCCGGTCAGAGGCCCCCGCCGCCGGCCCGGACGAGGCCCGTCTCGTACGCCAGGACCACGACCTGGACGCGGTCCCGGAGCGCCAGCTTGGTGAGGATGCGGCCCACATGGGTCTTGACCGTGGCCTCCGACAGGACGAGCCGGGCGGCGATCTCGCCGTTCGACAGGCCCTGGGCGACCAGCATCATGACCTCGCGCTCCCGCTCGGTCAGCCTCTCCAGCGTCTTGTCGCGCGGTTCCTTGCCGGTGACCGGGAGCATCGGCGAGAAGCGGTCCAGGAGGCGCCGGGTCGTGGACGGCGCGACGACCGCGTCCCCGCTGTGCACGGAGCGGATCGCGCTGAGCAGTTCGCCCGGCGGCACGTCCTTGAGCATGAAGCCGCTGGCGCCCGCCTTCAGCCCCGAGAACGCGTACTCGTCGAGGTCGAAGGTCGTGAGGATCAGCACCTTCGGGGCGTCGGGCGCGGCACAGACGCGGCGGGTCGCCTCGACGCCGTCGAGCCTCGGCATGCGGACGTCCATCAGGACCACGTCCACGGCGGTGGAGCGGAGGATCTCGATGGCCTCCGCGCCGTCGCCCGCCTCCGCGACGACCTCCATGTCCGGCTGGGCGGCGAGCACCATGCGGAAGCCGGTGCGCAGCAGCACCTGGTCGTCGACGAGCATCACGCGGATGGACATGCGGTTCCTTAACGGGGGTCAGTGGGCGGACTTGAGGGGGAGCAGGGCGCTGATCCGGAAGCCGCCGCCCGGCCGGGGCCCGGCGTCCAGGGTGCCGCCGACCATACCGACCCGCTCCCGCATGCCGATCAGACCGTGGCCCCGGCCGTCGGCGCCGCCGTCCTCGTACAGCTCCTGCGCCGCGCCGCGGCCGTCGTCCTCGACCAGCAGGCCGAGCCCGTCGTCGAAGTACACCAGCCGCACGCTCGCCCCGACGTCCGGACCGCCGTGCTTGCGGGTGTTGGTCAGCGCCTCCTGGACGATGCGGTACGCGGTGAGCTCGACGCCGCTGGGCAGGGGGCGCGCGGTGCCCTCGACCCTGAAGTCGACGGTGAGGCCCGCGGCGCGGACCTGCTCGACCAGGTGCTCGATCTGCTGGACGTCGGGCTGGGGCACGTAGTCCTCGGAGTCCTGCGGCTCTCCGGTGCGCAGGATGCCGAGCAGCCGGCGCATCTCCGCGAGGGCCTGGCGGCCGGTGCCGGAGATGGTCTCCAGGGCCTGCTTCGCCTGCTCGGGCGAGGCGTCCAGGACGTAGGCGGCACCGTCGGCCTGGACGACCATGACGGAGACGTTGTGGGCCACGACGTCGTGCAGCTCACGGGCGATACGGGCGCGCTCGGCGGCGACGGCGACCTTGGCCTGCGCCTCGCGCTCCCGCTCCAGCCGGGACGCCCGCTCCTCCAGCTGGTCGAAGTAGGCGCGGCGGGTGCGCATGGAGTCGCCGAGCACCCAGGCGAGGACGAACGGCACGGTCATCACGACGGTGAAGAAGACCTTGCCGGCGGTGGAGATGTTCCCCTCCGGCCAGCGCAGCTGGGCGAGCGGCGCCGCGCACACCCCTCCGACGAGCGCGAGGCGGGAGGCCCAGCGCGGGCCGTCGCCCTGCGCCGCGACGGTGTAGATCACGACGAGCATGGCGAAGTCGGCGGGGTTGATGTGGATGTCGAGCGCGAGCTGGGCGACCCCGACGGCCGCGACGAGGAGCAGCGTCTTCTCGGGTGCCAGGCGGCGCAGCGCGAGCGCGAGGCAGAGCAGCAGGACGATGCCGGCCGCCACGGGGCGGGGATCCGCTCCGACGGGCTCCTGGACCACCCACAGCATGGAGAACCCCAGGAGCATCACAGCCCAGAAACTGTCGACGCCCGTCGGGTGTCTGCGGAGGAAGTCGTAAAGGCGCTGCACGTAACCCAGCGTAGGGAAACCGGATAGGTGCATGGGTCAACCGGAGGGCCGATCCGGGCGGCGGAGGCGTACTCCGCAAGGTGGAGACTGATGCGCGTGATTGATGAGACGTGTCAACCCGGTCCGTGGCGCGGCTGGCGGGCGGCCATGGAGGCGGCCCTGTACGGCCCCGACGGCTTCTACCTGCGGCCGGAGGGGCCGGCGGGGCACTTCCGCACGTCCGTGCACGCCTCGCCGCTGTTCGCGGGGGCGGTGGCCCGGCTCCTGGTCCGGGTCGCCGGGGAGCTGGGCTCGGACGACATCGCCGTGGTCGACATGGGCGCGGGGCGGGGCGAGCTGCTGACGGGCGTGCTGGCGGCCGTGCCCCCGGGACTTCGCGTACGGGCGTACGCCGTCGAGCGCGCCGCCCCGCCCGAGGCGCTCGACCCGCGCGTCACCTGGTCGGCGGAGCCGCCGTCCGGGGTGCGCGGGCTGCTGTTCGCCAACGAGTGGCTGGACAACGTCCCGATGGACGTGGCGGAGCGGGACGGGTCGGGTACGCCCCGCTACGTGGAGGTGGCGCCCGACGGCACCGAGCGGCTGGGCGCGCCCGTGACGGGCGCGGACGCCGAGTGGCTGGCCCGCTGGTGGCCGTTGCGGGAGCAGGGCGAGCGTGCCGAGATCGGCCGTCCCCGCGACGAGGCGTGGGCCCGGGCGGTCGGCACCCTGGCGGCGGGCCTGGCGGTGGCGGTCGACTACGCCCACGTGGCGGGCGCCCGGCCCCCGTTCGGCACGCTCACCGGATTCCGCGCCGGCCGCGAGGTGCCCCCGGTGCCGGACGGGTCGTGCGACATCACGGCCCATGTGGCGCTGGACGCCTGCGCGGCGGCGGGCGCGGCGGCGGGGGGCGAGGCGGCGGGGGGCGGCGCCCGGACCGGCAGCCGGGCGGCCACCGGCACGGGCACCGGCGCCGGTACCGGCCGGGAGGCCGGCGGTTCCGCGCGTACCGGCCCCGGCGGGGCGGACGGGGAGCCTGCGGGGCCCGGAGGCGCGGGACCTGCGGGGCAGGCGGGGCAGGCGGGGCAGGCGGGCGGCGCGGGACCTGCGGCCGGAGGATCCGCCTGGCCTGCGGGCGCGGGGTACGTGGGCGGCGCGCCCGGCTCCGGCGGGGCGGAGGCCCGGCGTCCGCGGGAGGCCGGGTACCTCCTCCCGTACGGCACCGAGCTCCTCAGCCAGCGGGAGGCGCTGCGGCGGCTCGGGGTGAGCGGGGGCCGGCCGCCGATCGAGACGGCCCGGACGGACCCCGCCGGATACGTACGGGCGCTCGCGCGCGCCGGGGAGGCCGCCGAGCTCACCGCGCGGGGCGGGCTCGGGGACTTCACCTGGCTGCTCCAGCGCGTGCCCGGGGAGGGATACTGTCCGGCATGACGGAGACCACGGTCGGCATCGGCGGTGCCGCGGAAAGCACCGACATGGTGCTGAACATCGGACCCCAGCACCCCTCCACGCACGGCGTGCTGCGCCTCCGCCTCGTCCTGGACGGCGAGGTGATCCGGCACGCCGAACCGGTCGTCGGCTACATGCACCGCGGCGCCGAGAAGCTCTTCGAGGCGCGGGACTACCGCCAGATCATCATGCTGGCCAACCGCCACGACTGGCTGTCCGCGTTCTCCAACGAGCTCGGTGTCGTCATGGCCGTCGAGCGGATGCTCGGCATGGAGGTCCCGGAGCGGGCCGTGTGGACCCGCACCCTCCTCGCCGAGCTGAACCGGGTCCTCAACCACCTGATGTTCCTCGGCTCGTACCCCCTCGAACTGGGCGGTATCACGCCGATCTTCCACGCCTTCCGGGAGAGGGAGGACCTCCAGCACGTCATGGAGGAGGTCTCCGGCGGCCGGATGCACTACATGTTCAACCGGGTCGGCGGGCTCAAGGAGGACCTGCCGGCCGGCTGGCTCGGCCGGGTCCGCGACGTGGTGGCCGAGGTCCGCTCCCGCATGGACGTGTACGACCGGCTCGTCCTCGGCAACGAGATCTTCCGCGGCCGTACCCGGGGTGTCGGCGTCCTGTCCCCGGAGATCGTGCACGCGTACGGGGTCAGCGGCCCGATCGCCCGCGCCTCGGGCGTCGACTTCGATCTGCGCCGCGACGAGCCGTACCTGGCGTACGGCGAGCTCCAGGACGCGCTGGAGGTCGTCACCCGCACCGAGGGCGACTGCCTGGCCCGCTTCGAATGCCTGCTGGGGCAGACCCACAACTCGCTGGACCTCGCCGACGCCTGCCTGGACCGGCTCGCCGAGCTGCCGCCCGGCCCGATCAACCAGCGGCTGCCGAAGGTCCTCAAGGCGCCCGAGGGCCACACGTACGCCTGGACCGAGAACCCGCTCGGCCTCAACGGCTACTACCTGGTCTCCAAGGGCGAGAAGACCCCGTACCGCCTCAAGCTCCGCTCGGCGTCCTACAACAACATCCAGGCGCTGGTCGAGCTGCTCCCCGGCACCCTGGTCGCCGACATGGTGGCGATCCTGGGGTCGTTCTTCTTCGTCGTCGGCGACGTCGACAAGTAGAGCGGCGGGCGGTCAGGACACCGCGCCGCGCCGCAGTTCCACCACGTCGAGCTGTTCCGTCTCGTCGTGCGCGGTCAGGTCGATGACCTTGCCGACCGCGCGGTCCTCGCCGCGCCGTACGGCGAGTGCCTCTTCGCCCACGACGTCGGCGAGGTCCTCGTGCTGCACGGACTCGATGGCCGCGGTGTTCCTCGCGCCCGCGCCCGAGCCCGAGCCCGAGCCGAAGAAGTCGAAGCCGCCCTGGAGGCACGGCACCGGGCGGCGCTGCTCGGGGTACGGCACCATCGCGCCGGCCGGCCGGACCGGGCGCATGGCGGAGGCGCCGTGGACGGAGGGGGCGGCGGCCGACGGGCGGTCGTGCTGCCGCTCGGCGACCGCCGCGTGCTTCCCCTGCGGTTCGTCCGCCTCCCGGCCCCGCGGGGCCGGGTCACCGCGCCGGGCCGCCCCGGTGGTGCGCCCGGTCTCCTGCCCGGCGGCGTTGCGCGTGAGGTTCTCCAGCGCCTTGGCGGCCTGGAGGTAGGCGCCGGGTGTGGGCGCCGAACCGCCGGCGGGCAGCGCCCGGGCGGGGGCGGCGGCCTCCAGGGCCAGCTGTCGGCGGCCCTCCAGCGCGCTGGCGCGCTCGGTCTCGGCGGTGGCGTACCGGCGCAGCAGCTCGGCGTGCTCGTTGCGCAGCGCGGCCAGTTCGACCCGCTTGGCGCGCAGTCTGGCGTCGAGCCTGGCGCGCAGCTCCCGGGACTCCTCGAGGTCGGACTCCAGCTCGGCCAGGCGCTCCTCGGTGCGCCACTGGTCGCCGGCCCGGGCCCGGGTCAGCTCGGCGACACGGCGGCCGGCCGCGCGGTCCCAGTTGCGCATCAGGACCGAGCCGGTGACGGCCGCGGCCGCCGCGGCGGCGGTCAGGAGGCGCAGGACGAACGGATCGGCGAGGAACCAGGCGCCGCCGGCGCAGACAACGGCCGCTCCCGCCACCGCGGAAGGGGGCAGAAGCCGGTGCAGGGGTGGGGAATGGCGGTGGCGTCCACGTGGCATGGCCTGAAATTTACCGTGCGTAGATGTCGTATGGGGGATCGGCCCGGCAATGTTTCGACCCTGTGATCCGAAACGCGATCGCAAGGACTTCCCGACCGACTTCCGGGCCCGGTCGCCGACCACTTCCGGGCCCACTTCCGGGCCAACTTCCGGAGCCCGGTCGCCGCTCCTTACGGCCTGTCTTCCGGCCGACTCGGCAACCGGGCCCACCGCCCTTCACGGCGTCACTTCCGGACCAGGCCCTCCGACTCCAGGTAAGCCCTCGCCACGTCCGCCGGCTTTGCCCGCTCGGCGTCCACCTTCCTGTTCAACTCCACCAGATCCTCGGTGGTGAGCGCCTTGGTGATCTTGTTCAGGGCCTCGGCTATCTCCGCCGAACCCGCGTCCTTCGCATTGACCACGGGCAGCACGTTGTCGGCGTTCTGCAGCTTCTTGTCGTCCTCCAGCAGCACCAGTCCGAAGGCGTCCAGCGTGGCGTCGGTCGTGGTGGTCAGGACGAGCTGGTCGACGCCGTCCTTCACGGCCTGCTTGGCCTGCGGCGTGCCCACACCCTTGGGGTCGATGCCCGTCACATCGATTCCGTACGTCTTCTTCAACCCGGGCGCGCAGAACGGCCGTATCTCGCACTCGTCACCGGCCGCGATCTTGACCTTCAGCCCGGAAGCGCCGAGATCCGAAAGCGTCCTGAGCTTGTTCTTCTCGGCGAATTCCCTGGTCACGGCGAAGGCGTTCTGATCGACCGCTTCACCGGCCGGGAGCACCTTCAGACCACGCGGTCCGGCGAGCTTCTCCAACGCCGTCACGGTGGCGGCCACATCGCTGGACGCGACCGGCTTCTCCTCGACCGCCTTCGCTCCGTTCACCTTGGCGTTCAGGAATTCCGCAAGCGTAGCCGCGTATTCCGGTACGACGTCGATCTCGCCCTTCTCCAGGGACGGTTCGTAGAGTTCCCGGTTCTCCACGGTCTTGACGGACGTGGAGTAACCGGCGTCCTTCAGCACCTGGGCGTACAGCTCCGCCAGGACATTGGACTCGGTGAAACCGGCCGACCCGACGACCAGCGTTTCCGTGCCGGCGCCACCCGACGAGGAGGTCCCCGGTCCACCCCGCTCCTCCAGGCTCTTGCCTTCGCCGCACGCGGCCAGCCCACCGGTGAGCGCCACCACACCCAGTACCGCACCCGCCATCGCCGAGGTCCTGCTCATCGCGTTCTCCATCCCGTCCCGTTCCTTGCCGTTCATCGGTCAGTGCGCCCGCCGGCTGGTCCGCATGGGATCGAACGCCCGGCCCGCCACCACCAGCAGGCCCTCGGCCAGCAGGGCGAGCGCGCCGACCACCAGCGCCCCGGCGACCACCTGCGCGGTGTCGTTCCTGTTGAACCCGGCGGTGATGATCCGGCCGAGCCCGCCCGCCCCCGCCATGGCGGCGAGCGTCGCGGTGGCGATCACCTGCACGGTCGCCGTCCGCAGGCCCGTCATCACCATCGGGTACGCGAGGGGCAGTTCCACCCGGCGGAACACCTGGCCGCCCGACATCCCCATTCCCCGGGCCGCCTCGACCACCGACCGGTCCACCTCGCGCATGCCGACGTACGCGTTGGTGAGCAGCGGCGGCACGGCGAACAGCACGAGCGCGATGATCGTCGGCAGGTCACCCCGTCTCCCGAGCGGCGTGAGCGTCAGCAGGACCAGCACCGCCAGCGTGGGCACCGCGCGCCCCACGTTGGAGATGTTGACGGCCAGCGCGCCGCCCCGGCCGATGTGCCCGAGCCACAGCGCGAGCGGCAGGGCGATCAGGCAGGAGACCGCCAGGCACACGCCGCTGAACCACAGATGCTCGGCCAGCCGGTGCCACACCCCGCTCTCCCCCTGCCAGTTGGCCCCGGTCGTCAGCCAGGCCCACGCGTCGGTCACCGCGCCCATCGCTCACCCCGCCTTACGTACGCGTATGCCTGTGCCCGGGGTGCGGGCCGGACGGGTCCATGGCGTGAGCAGCCGCTGAAGCCCGAGGAGCAGCAGGTCGGCGGTGACCGCGAGCAGGACGCACAGCACGGACGCGGTGAGCACCTGCGCCTTGAAGAAGCTCTTCAGCCCGGTCGTGATGAGGGTGCCCAGGCCGCCGTAGTCCACCAGCGCGCCGACCGTCGTCAGCGCGACCGTCGACACCGTCGCCATCCGCACGCCCGCCATCACCGCGGGCAGCGCCAGCGGCAGTTCGACCTCCCACAGCAGCCGGCGCGGCCCGTACCCCATCCCGCGCGCCGCCTCCCGCGCCTCCTCGGGCACCGCTGCCAGCCCGGCCAGGATGTTCCGGACGAGGACGGTCAGCGAATACAGCACGAGCCCGGTCACCACCAGGGCGGCGGACAGGCCGAACAGCGGCAGCAGCAGCGAGAACAGGGCCAGCGACGGGATCGCGTACAGCACGGTGGTCAGCCCGAGGACGGGCCCCGCGAGCCGTGGACGGGCGCGGACCAGCAGCGCCAGCGGGAAGGCCACGGCCAGCCCGATCGACACCGACACGGCCGTGATCCACACGTGCTGGACGGTGGCCTCGGTCAGTTCCCGGGCGCGGGAGCCGACGTACTCACCGCAGATCCAGTCGTTGGCCGCCAGACAACCGGCAGCGCTCACCACGGAACTCACCCGCCCCCTCCTCCCCGGCCGCGCCCGCCCGCCGGGCACGCGTACCCGGCGCCCGGCCCGGCCACGTACCGCCCACAGCACTCGGCCCGGTGTTCGATCCGACAACGACCCTAACCCCGCCCACTGACAACCACCGCTCGTCGGCACGGCCCGGCGACACGGCCTTCACAACCGGACGGCCGTGGCGGCCACAATGGGGCGCATGATCCGATTCGAGCGCGTCACCAAGCGGTACGCGGACGGCACGACCGCCGTCGACGACCTGTCGTTCGAGGTGGCCGAGGGAGAACTGGTCACGCTCGTCGGACCGTCCGGCTGCGGCAAGACCACCACGATGAAGATGGTCAACCGGCTGATCGAGCCGACCGGGGGCCGGATTTTCGTCGACGGCCAGGACATAGCCGAGGTCGACCCGGTCCGGCTGCGCCGCCGGATCGGCTACGTCATCCAGCAGGTCGGCCTGTTCCCCCACAAGACCGTCCTGGAGAACACCGCGACCGTCCCCCACCTGCTCGGCGTCAAACGCTCCGCGGCACGCGCCCGTGCCGCCGAACTCCTCGCCCTCGTGGGCCTCGACCCGTCCGTCCACGGCGACCGCTACCCCGAGCAGCTCTCCGGCGGCCAGCGCCAGCGCGTCGGAGTGGCCCGCGCCCTCGCCGCCGATCCGCCCGTCCTGCTGATGGACGAGCCGTTCGGAGCGGTCGACCCGGTCGTGCGCGAGCACCTGCAGAGCGAGTTCCTCAAACTCCAGTCGGAGGTGCGCAAGACGGTCCTGTTCGTCACGCACGACATCGAGGAGGCCGTCCGGCTCGGTGACCGCATCGCCGTCTACGGGCAGGGCAGGATCGAGCAGTTCGACGCCCCGGCCACCGTGCTGGGCGCCCCGGCGACCCCGTACGTCGCCGACTTCGTCGGCGCGGACCGCGGCCTCAAGCGGCTGTCCGTGACGCCCGTCGAGCCGGGTGACCTCGAACAGCCGCCGATCGTCCACCTCGACGACGCGCTGCCCCGCGAGCTCGGGTCGCGCTGGGCCGTCGTCCTCGACCGCGACGACAACCTGCACGGCTGGATCTCCGCCGGACAGGCCGCCGGCGGCACGGGGACGGTGGGCGACCACGCCCGGCGCATGGAGGCGTGGCTGCCCGTCGGTGCCTCGCTCAAGCAGGCCTTCGCGACGATGCTCCAGCACGACGCGGGCTGGATCGCCGTCATCGACCGCGAAGAGCGGGGACGTTTCCTCGGCGTCCTGACGCCGGCCCGGCTCCACGAGGCCCTGCGCCGCTCGATCGACGCGGACGCGCGGGACGTCCCCCGTACGGACGTCGACCTGGAGACGGTCGGCTAGTCAGGCCGCGCTGAGCCGGCCGCTCAGCCACACCAGCGCCGGGGGGATCTCCCGGTTCCAGGTGGTGAAGTTGTGCCCGCCGCTGTCGAGGGTGATCGACGAGACGCGTGCGGGCGCCTTCACCTTCTTGATGAAGGAGCGGGTGGCCGCGAGGTTCCCCTCGCCCTTCGCGGAGGTGGTGACGAGGAACGACGACGTGCCCTGCGGCAGGTGGTCCAGGCTCCACAGCAGGTTCGCCCGGTCGCGCAGGCGCTGGTCGCCGTGGAAGAGGTCACCGGTCGTCAGGTCCTCGGCGGCCTCGTAGTAGGCGGAGAGGCCGGCGCCGGCCGCGTACCGCCCGGGGTGGTGCAGGGCGATCTTGAGAGCGCAGTAACCGCCGGTCGAGTTGCCGATGAACCCCCAGTTCCGGGGGGCGGTGCCCACGCGGTACGTCTCGGAGACGGCCTTCGGCAGGTCCTCGGCGAAGAAGGTCTCCGTCTGCGGGCCGCCGGGGACGTCGACGCACTCCGTGTCGCGCGGCGGGGCCACGGTGGGCCGTGCCATCACCAGGATCATCGGCTGCATCTTCTTCTCCCTGGCCTGCTCGTAGGCCGTACGCGGGTACTTCAGGCCCTTGAGCAGGTTCTCGGCCGTGCCCGGATAACCGGTCAGGACGACCGCGGCGGGGAAGGTCTTCCCCGCGTACGCCGGCTGGAAGTACTCCGGGGGCAGGTAGACGTACGCCGGGCTGTCGATCCTCGAGGTCTCTCCCGAGATGACGACCTTCTGCACCTGCCCGCCCACCGCCGGGCGGCCACCGCCGGGGACGCCCTCGATCTTCTGCCTGCCGAGGATCCTGATGTCCTTCCCGCCCGCACCCGCCGAGTGGTCGACGACCACCCCCATCTCCTGCTCCTGCCCGAACAGGTCGGCCCAGGAGCCGTAGAAGAGGAAGTAGTTGTTGGCCGCGAGGCCCACGGTGGCGAACAGCGCCACCTGGGTCGCCAGCAGCAGACCGATCCGGCCGAGCACCACCCGCAGGCCGTCGCGCGCCAGCCGCGGCCACAGCAGGACCGTGACGGCGAACAGCCCCACGGCCAGCAGGGCGGCCAGCGCCAGGACTTTGTTGCTGGTGAGACCCATGAGTCCTTCAAGCCTTCTTCGTCGAATATTTCCGGGGAGGGAATGAACCCGCCCCCCACGAGCCCCGTCCTAGAGAGCGCGAATCGTCCGGCCGGGCCCCGTTCCGGCCGGCGGGACACCACGAATCTTTGCGGAGCCTTGGGAAGCGATGTCTGTCACGGTAGATGGGGATAAGTCGGAACCGGTTCCGAGCCGGATAGGCCGTCTCCTGCGCGGTCCACGCGCCGAGAAGGTGCCCGCCCTGGTCGGCACGGCATGTACGTTCATCGGTCTGATCGACATCGCCGCCGGGGTCTTCCCGCGCTTCCGCGCCAGCCGGATGCACGCCATCGCCGAGGTACTGCCCGGCACCCTGGGCCCCCTCTCGGCGGCCCTCTCCCTGGGCGTCGGCGTACTGCTGCTGCTCCTCGCCCACGGCCTCAAGCGCCACAAGCGCCGCGCCTGGCGGGCTGCCGTGGTCCTCCTGCCGGTGGGGGCGGTGGCGCAGTTCGTCTACCGCCACTCCGTCATCGGTGTGCTGTTCTCCCTGCTGCTCCTGGCGCTGCTGCTGCGCCACCGCGGGGAGTTCGCGGCCCTGCCCGACCCGCGCAGCCGCTGGAAGGCGCTCGCCAACTTCGTCCTCATGGGCGCCGGTTCCATCGCCCTCGGCCTGATCATCGTCAGCGCCCACCCGGGGAAGGTCGTCGGCAACCCGGGCCTGAGCGACCGCCTGGAGCACGTGCTGTACGGCCTGTTCGGCGTGGAGGGCCCCGTCGGCTACCGCGGCGGCGTCGACTGGACGGTCGGCTACTCGCTCGGCGCCCTCGGCCTGCTGACCGCCATCACCACCATCTACCTGGCCTTCCGCCCCGAGCACCCGGTCGCCCGGCTCACCGAGGACGACGAGACCCGGCTGCGCGCCCTGCTGGACAAGCACGGCGGCCGTGACTCCCTCGGCCACTTCGCGCTCCGCCGCGACAAGGGCGTCGTCTTCTCCCCCAGCGGCAAGGCCGCCGTCTGCTACCGCGTCGTCTCCGGTGTGATGCTCGCCAGCGGCGACCCGATCGGCGACGTCGAGGCCTGGCCCGGCGCCATCGAGCGGTTCATGGACGAGGCCAAGGCCCACTCGTGGACGCCCGCCGTCATGGGCTGCTCCGAGACCGGCGGTGAGGTCTGGACCCGCGAGACCGGCCTGGACGCGCTGGAGCTGGGCGACGAGGCGGTGGTGGACGTCGCGGATTTCTCCCTGGCCGGGCGCGCCATGCGCAATGTGCGCCAGATGGTGAAGCGCATCGAGCGCAATGGCTACGAGACCCGGGTACGGCGCGCCCGTGACCTGTCGGACGGCGAGCTGGAGCGGATCAGACGCGCCGCCGCCGACTGGCGGGGCACCGACACCGAGCGGGGGTTCTCCATGGCGCTGGGCCGGATCGGCGACCCGGCCGACGGTGACGCGGTGATCGCCACCGCGCACAAGGCGGACGCCGGGTCCGACGCCTCCCCGTACGGCGACCTGAAGGCGATCATCCACTTCGTGCCGTGGGGTACGGACGGGATGTCGCTGGAGCTGATGCGCCGCGACCGCTCGGCCGACCCGGGCATGAACGAGCTGCTGATCGTCGCCGCCCTCCAGGCCTCGCCCAGGCTGGGCATCGAGCGGGTGTCGCTGAACTTCGCGATGTTCCGCTCCGCCCTGGCACGCGGCGAGAAGCTCGGCGCGGGCCCGGTCCTCCGGGTCTGGCGCGGCCTGCTGGTGTTCCTCTCGCGCTGGTTCCAGATCGAGTCCCTGTACAAATTCAACGCCAAGTTCCAGCCGCGCTGGGAGCCCCGTTTCGTGGTCTACCGCAACGCCCGCGACCTGCCGCGCATCGGTTTCGCCGCGATGCAGGCGGAAGGCTTCGTGAACCTGGTCCCGCCCCCGCCCTTCCGCCGCCGCGCCGCGAACGCCACGGCCCGCCCGTGCGCGCACCTGACCCCGGCGCACGGCGAACACGGCGTCCGCGCCGCCTGACCGGCCCGCCGCCCGGAGCACCGCCGCCCGAGCGCCCACACCGCCGGACGCGGCCCACCCGCCGGGCCGGTCACACCGCCCGACCGCCCACACCGCCGGCCGGTCACGCCGCCCGAGGGGGCCGCTCCGCCGGAGGGAGGCCACCCGCGCCGGGGCGGGCCGCTCCCGTCCGTCAGGCCCTCAGGACACCCCCTAGGCTGGACGCATGAGTACCTTGCGCGGACGGGGCACGGCCCGCGGCCTGCCCACGTTCGACCGCTGCGCGGTCATGGGGGTCGTCAACGTGACGCCCGACTCCTTCTCCGACGGCGGCCGCTGGTTCGACACCACGGCCGCCATCAAGCACGGCCTGGACCTGGTCGCCCAGGGCGCGGACCTGGTGGACGTCGGTGGCGAGTCGACCCGCCCCGGCGCCACCCGGGTGGACGAGGACGAGGAACTGCGCCGGGTCGTCCCCGTCGTACGGGGCCTGTCGGCCGAAGGGGTCGCCGTGTCCGTCGACACCATGCGCGCCTCCGTCGCCCGCCTGGCCGTCGAGGCCGGCGCGATCCTCGTCAACGACGTCAGCGGCGGCCTCGCCGACCCCGCCATGGTTCCCTCCGTCGCCGCCGCCGAGGTGCCGTTCGTCGTCATGCACTGGCGCGGCTTCAGCAAGGACATGAACGGCCTCGCCGTGTACGACGACGTGGTCGCCGAGGTGGTCGCCGAGCTGCGCACCCGCATGGAGGCGGTCGTGGAGGGCGGCGTCGACCCGGAGCGGATCGTCGTCGACCCGGGCCTGGGCTTCGCCAAGAAGGCCCCGCACGACCTGGCCCTGGTCGCACACCTGGCCGACCTGCGGGCGCTCGGCCGCCCGCTCCTGGTGGCCGCGTCCCGCAAGCGGTTCCTGGGCCACGTCCTGGCCGGGGAGGGCTCCGCCCCGCCGCCCGCCCGGGAGCGGGACGCCGCCACCGCGGCGGTCTCGGCCATCGCGGCGTACGAGGGCGCCTGGGCCGTACGGGTCCACGAGGTACGCGCGACGGCCGACGCGGTTCGCGTGGCCCGCGCCGTCGAGGCCGCCCGGTGAGCGACGCCGCACGCACCGACATCGAGGCAGTGGAGCTCGCGAACACCGCGTTCTACGAGGCGATGGAGCGCGGGGACTTCGAGGAGATCTCCGACCTCTGGCTGGACGACTCGCAGGGCGGGATCTCCTGCGTCCACCCCGGCTGGCCGGTGCTCACCGGACGCGGCGAGGTCCTCCGCTCGTACGCCCTGATCATGGCGAACACGGAGTACATCCAGTTCTTCCTGACCGATGTGCGGGTCTCCGTGGCCGCCGACACGGCCCTGGTGACCTGCACGGAGAACATTCTCAGCGGGGGCCCCGCCGAGGACGGCGCCGATCTGGGGCCGCTCGTCGGGCAGCTGGTGGTCGCCACGAACGTGTTCCGTCGCACACCGGACGGCTGGCGGATCTGGGCCCACCACGGCTCGCCCGTTCTGGCCGAAACCGGTGAGGAAGAGCCCGACGAGAACCCCTCCTGAGTGGGTAGGCGAGCCGGAGAGGAGCCCGTGGGCAGGTCCTGTCACTGCTCGCAGGTAGATTCGACTGGTGGCACCGAGCCGTCCGCACCCGGTCGCGTGCCCACCGGACCAACGACAGCAGGAGTGATTCGCGTGGATCGTGTCGCGCTGCGCGGCCTCAAGGCCCGCGGGCACCATGGCGTCTTCCCCCGGGAGCGCGAGGAAGGCCAGACGTTCATCGTGGACCTGGTGCTCGGCCTCGACACCCGCCCCGCGGCGGCCGACGACGACCTGGCGAAGACCGTGCACTACGGCGTCGTGGCGGAAGAGGTCGTGGAGGTCGTACAGGGCGAGCCGGTCGACCTGATCGAGACGCTCGCCGAGCGCATCGCCCAGCAGTGCCTCAAGCACGACGGCGTCCATGAGGTCGAGGTGGTGGTCCACAAGCCGGACGCCCCGATCACCGTGCCCTTCGACGACGTGACCATCACCATCACCCGGAGCCGCGCATGAACAAGACGCACAGCGACCCGACGGTACAGCCGGTGCCCGCCTCCGTGACGGAGCAGGTCGACGCCGCCGACATCACCCTGTCCAACCCCCAGCGCGCCGTGCTCTCCCTCGGCGCCAACCTGGGCAACCGCCTGGAGACCCTTCAGGGCGCCATCGACGCGCTGGAGGACACTCCCGGCGTCCGGGTGAAGGCGGTGTCGCCCGTGTACGAGACGGAGCCCTGGGGCGTCGACCCCGGCTCCCAGCCGTCGTACTTCAACGCTGTCGTACTCCTCAAGACCACCCTGCCCCCCGCGTCCCTGCTGGAGCGGGCGCACGCGGTGGAGGAGGCCTTCCACCGCGTCCGTGACGAGCGCTGGGGCGCGCGGACGATCGACGTCGACATCGTGGCGTACGCGGACGTCGTCTCGGACGACCCCGTCCTCGTCCTCCCGCACCCCCGCGCCCACGAGCGGGCCTTCGTGCTGGCGCCGTGGCACGACGTGGATCCGGAGGCGCAGCTGCCGGGCGTCGGAGCGGTCGCGGAGCTGCTCGGCGGCGTCGGCCGCGAAGGCGTCCTGCCGCGTGCGGACCTGGAACTGCGCCTGCCCGAGTAGCGTTGGGTGATCAGCAGGCACGGCACGGCGACGAGATGAAAGGCCCCCGGTGAAACAACTGCGGCTCAAGGTACTGGCCGGACTGTTCGTCGTCGCCGGCGTCCTCTCCTGGGGCGGCGCCCGGCTGTGGGAGTCGTTCGGCACCCTGCCGAGCGTCCCCCTGGCCGCGCCGATCGTCCTCGCCGTCATCGCGGTCGTCCTGACCGCGACGGCGCTCTCGCTGCGCTCCCGGCTGCGCGCCCAGCGCGAGCGCCGCCCCGACGCCAAGGGCGTCGAGCCGATGATGGCCGCCCGCGCGGTCGTCTTCGGCCAGGCGAGTGCCCTGGTCGCGGCGCTGGTGAGCGGCATGTACGGCGGCACGGCCGTCTTCCTGCTCGGCTCGCTCGACATCCCGGCCCGCCGCGACCAGGCCATCTACGCCGGCTTCTCGGTGCTGGCGGGGATCGGGGTGATCGCCGCGGCGATCTTCCTGGAGCGCGTGTGCAAGCTCCCCGAGGACGACGGCCCGGAAGGCGGCGGGGCACCCGCCGTCTGACCGGGGCACCCGCCGTCTGACCGGGGCACCCGCCGTCCGGTCGGGGCACCCGCCGTCCGGTCGGCCCCGACCGGGAGCGCACCGGGCGTGCGGCCGGGCCGCTGCACCGGTTCCCGGACCGGCTCACCGCCCCTCCGGGACCGGACACCCGCCCGACGCCGGGCCCGCTGGGCAGGCCGTACGCCGCCCGGCCGTCCTCACCCGGTGACCGGCCACTGGGCACGGACGCCGTCGGACACTCCCGGCAGGCGGAGCTATCGAGCCATGATCAGGCTCATCGCCTCATTGCGGGTGGCACCGTCGCGGAGCTGACCCCGCACCGCCGAGGTGATGGTCTTGGCTCCCGGCTTGCGGATACCGCGCATCGACATGCACATGTGCTCGCACTCGATGACCACGATCACGCCACGCGGCTCCAGGATCTTCATCAGCGAGTCCGCGACCTGCGTGGTCAGCCGCTCCTGCACCTGAGGCCGACGGGCGAAGACATCCACGAGCCGGGCGAGCTTCGACAGGCCGGTGATCTTGCCTGTGACCGACGGAATGTACCCGACATGGGCCACACCCCTGAACGGGACCAGGTGATGCTCGCAGCAGGATGTGACCTCGATGTCCTTCACCAGGACCATCTCGTCGTGCCCCAGGTCGAATGTCGTCGTCAGGACGTCCTCGGGCTCCTGCCACAGGCCGGCGAATATCTCCCGGTACGCGCGGGCCACCCGCGCCGGCGTCTCCCGCAGCCCTTCGCGGTCCGGGTCCTCACCGACCGCGAGAAGCAGTTCGCGCACGGCGGCCTCAGCTCGCTTCTCGTCGAACACGCCGATCGTGCCGTCGACGTCCAACGTCACCGGGTCCGTCATCTGTGCCTCGTTCCATGGTGCCTGTGGTGCGCGCGCGACCGCGCACGCGAAAGCCGCGCCCCCCAGGCTAGAACCTGGGGGGCGCGGCTTTCATTCCGGGGGCACGGGTGCGGCCGGACAAGCCCGGCCGGACCCGTCAGCTCTCCGGTCGTTCCTCGGGGACCGCCTCCGTCGCCGGAGCCGACGGGCTGGCCTTGGTGACGTCCGTCGGCGTGACGCCGTTGGCACCCACCGCGCCATTGGTCAGCGCCAGCTCCTTGGGAGACAGCACCGGCGGCCGCGTCGACGGGGTACGCCGCGAGGAGCCGGTCCACGCCGGACGGGCCGGGCGCTTGACGATCGGGGCGAAGATCTCGGCGATCTCCTCCTTGTTGAGCGTCTCCTTCTCCAGCAGCCGGAGGACCAGGTTGTCGAGGACGTCACGGTTCTCGACGAGGATCTCCCAGGCCTCGTTGTGCGCGGTCTCGATGAGCTTCTTGACCTCTTCGTCGACGAGCGCGGCGACCTCTTCCGAGTAGTCGCGCTGGTGCGTCATCTCCCGGCCCAGGAAGGGCTCGGTGTTGTCGCCGCCGAACTTGATCGCGCCGAGCCGCTCGGTCATGCCGTACTGCGTGACCATGGCCCGCGCGGTCGCGGTCGCCTTCTCGATGTCGTTGGCCGCACCCGTGGTCGGGTCGTGGAAGACCAGCTCCTCCGCCGCGCGCCCGCCCAGCATGTAGGCGAGCTGATCGAGCATCTCGTTGCGCGTGGTGGAGTACTTGTCCTCGTCGGGGAGGACCATGGTGTAGCCCAGGGCCCGGCCACGGGACAGGATGGTGATCTTGTGCACCGGGTCGGAGTTCGGGGAAGCCGCCGCGACCAGGGCGTGACCGCCCTCGTGGTACGCGGTGATCTTCTTCTCCTTGTCCGACATGATCCGGGTCCGCTTCTGCGGGCCCGCGACCACCCGGTCGATCGCCTCGTCCAGCATGTGGTTGTCGATGAGCTTCTTGTCGCTGCGCGCGGTGAGCAGCGCGGCTTCGTTCAGCACGTTCGACAGGTCGGCGCCGGTGAAGCCCGGCGTACGACGCGCCACGGCGGACAGGTCGACGTCCGGGGCGACCGGCTTGCCCTTCTGGTGGACCTTGAGGATCTCCAGACGGCCCTGCATGTCCGGACGGTCGACGGCGATCTGCCGGTCGAAACGGCCCGGGCGGAGCAGCGCCGGGTCGAGGATGTCCGGCC
This sequence comes from Streptomyces gobitricini, assembly GCF_039532985.1. Lineage (NCBI taxonomy): Bacteria > Bacillati > Actinomycetota > Actinomycetes > Kitasatosporales > Streptomycetaceae > Streptomyces > Streptomyces gobitricini. The sequence continues at coordinate 58,624 of NZ_BAAASR010000004.1, forward strand.
GGTTCGTGGCGGCGATCAGGATGACGCCGCCCTTCACGTCGAAGCCGTCCATCTCGACCAGCAGCTGGTTGAGGGTCTGCTCGCGCTCGTCGTGGCCACCGCCGAGACCCGCGCCGCGGTGCCGGCCGACGGCGTCGATCTCGTCGACGAAGACGATCGCCGGGGCGTTCGCCTTGGCCTGCTCGAAGAGGTCACGGACACGGGAGGCGCCCACACCGACGAACATCTCGACGAAGTCCGAGCCGGAGATCGAGTAGAACGGCACTCCCGCCTCGCCCGCGACGGCGCGTGCGAGCAGGGTCTTGCCCGTTCCGGGCGGGCCGTACAGCAGCACGCCCTTGGGGATCTTGGCGCCGACGGCCTGGAACTTCGCCGGCTCCTGGAGGAACTCCTTGATCTCGTGGAGCTCCTCGACGGCCTCGTCGGACCCCGCCACGTCGGCGAAGGTCGTCTTCGGGGTGTCCTTGGTGATCAGCTTGGCCTTGGACTTCCCGAAGTTCATCACCCGGGAGCCGCCGCCCTGCATCTGATTCATCAGGAACAGGAAGACCACGACGATCAGCACGAAGGGCAGCAGCGAGAGCAGCACCGAGACGATGGCGCTCTGCTTGGTCGGCGAGACGGTGTAGCCCTTGTCGATGTCGCCGGCTTCGTACTTCTTCTGCAGCGTGGCGGCGAGGTCGGATCCCTGCGTGCCGATGTAGCTCGCCTGGATCTTGTCGCTGCCCTTGATCTTCTGGCCGTCCTTGAGGTCGACCTTGATCATCTGTTCGTCGCCGGTGGTCAGCTTGACCTGGTCGACCTGGTTCTTGTCGATCGCCTGGACGACCTCGCCGGTGTCCACCGTCTTGTAGCCACCGGACGAGCCGACGACCTGCATCAACACGACCACGGCGAGGACGGCCAGCACGATCCACATGACCGGCCCACGGAAGTATCGCTTCACGTCCATCCATACGGAGCGATGACGCCCCGTCCCTCCTGCCCGTAGGTAAATGCTGCTATGAGAAAAGACTGCTCTTCGGACGGTACCCCAGCATTGTCACCCGCGACCGCCTTCCCATGCTCCAACGGCGGGAGGGCGTTCCAGGTTCCCGGGGCCCGGCGGGTGCCCCGGGGCGGTTCAGCCTCCGTAGACGTGCGGAGCGAGCGTGCCGACGAACGGGAGGTTGCGGTACTTCTCCGCATAGTCCAGGCCGTAGCCGACGACGAACTCGTTCGGGATGTCGAAGCCGATCCACTTCACGTCGATCGCCACCTTCGCCGCCTCCGGCTTGCGCAGCAGCGTGCAGACCTCCAGGGAGGCCGGCTCGCGCGAGCCGAGGTTCGACAGAAGCCAGGACAGCGTCAGACCGGAGTCGATGATGTCCTCGACGATCAGGACGTGCTTGCCCTTGATGTCGGTGTCCAGGTCCTTGAGGATCCGGACCACACCGGAGGACTGGGTGCCCGCGCCGTACGACGAGACGGCCATCCAGTCCATCGTGACGGGGGTGGACAGCGCGCGCGCCAGGTCGGCCATCACCATGACGGCGCCCTTGAGGACCCCCACGATGAGCAGGTCCTTGCCCGCGTACTCCGCGTCGATCTTCGCGGCGAGCTCCGCCAGCTTCGCGTCGATCTCTTCCTTGGTGATGAGCACCGACTTGAGGTCGGTGCCCATGTCTTTCTCGTTCACCCGGGTCACTTTCGTTGCAGCCTGCGTCAGCCTTGCCGAATGACCAGTCTGCCACCCTGGCGGCGCGCCACGACGCGGCCGGGCAGATTGATGGCTCCCTGCCCCCGCCAGCCGGTGATCAGGCGGTCCAGTTCCTCGACGTGCCGGGCGAACAGGGAGCCGGCGGGGGCGCCCTCGGCGATGGCCGCGCGGCGCAGTACGCGGCGGCGGACGGCGGGCGGCAGGGCGTACAGCTTGGCGCACTCCAGCAGACCCGCCTCGTCCCGTACGGCCGGATCGGCGTCGGCCGCCCAGGAGTCCAGGGCGTCGGCGTCGTCGCGGCAGAGCTGGGCCGTCCGGGCGAGGGCCTCCACGACACCCTTGCCGAGGGACTTCTCCAGGGCGGGCAGGCCCTCCTGGCGCAGCCGGGACCGGGTGTAGGCCGGGTCGGCGTTCATCGGGTCGTCCCAGACCGGCAGGGACTGGACCATGCACGCCTTGCGGGCGGTCTGCCGGTCGAGCTGGAGGAACGGGCGCCGGTAGCGGTCGCGGGTGCCGGTGACGGCGGCCATGCCGGACAGGGAGCGGATACCGGAACCGCGGGCGAGGCCGAGGAGCACCGTCTCGGCCTGGTCGTCGCGGGTGTGGCCGAGCAGCACGGCGGCGGCGCCCAGGCGCTCGGCGGCCTCGTCGAGCGCGGCGTACCGGGCGTCGCGGGCGGCGGCCTCGGGCCCGCCGTCACGCCCGACGGTCACGGCGACGGCCTCGACCGGGTCGAGGTTCATCGCGCCGAGGCGGGCCGCGACCTCGGCGGCTCGGAGGTCGGAACCGGCCTGAAGGCCGTGGTCGACGGTGATGCCACCGGCGCGGACGGAGAGCTTGCGGGCCTCGAAGGCGAGGGCGGAGGCGAGCGCCATGGAGTCGGCGCCGCCCGAGCAGGCCACCAGGACGAGCGGGGGCCGGCGGAGCCCGTCGGCGGCGGGGTCTTCGGTTGTCCCGGCGGCGGGGAGCGCGGGGGTGGAGTGTTCGGTGAGGACGTCGTGGAGTACGCGGCGGACCGCCAGGCGTATCGCCGCGACCGCAGGATGGGGACCCATGTCCGGTGCCCTTCGTGTGAAGTTGGGGGGTGCCTCGGTCGGAGTCTTAACGGCCGGAGCGGGGGGTTCGGTCACTCAGAGTGCGTCGATGGTGACAGAACTCGGCCGTTACCCGAGCATCGCACGCCTATCCACTGCCCACGGTCCCTCGGATGGGTGATTAGGGAGGCGTTCCCCTGCCGTCGGCCGGATCGGGCTCCTCACTCCGCTTTGCGGTGCACCCTCGCGACCCAGTCCGCCGGTTTGGCGATCTCCGCCTTGGTGGGCAGGGTGTTGGGAGAGGTCCACACCCGGTTGAACCCGTCCATCCCGACCTCGTCGACGACCGCGCGGACGAACCGCTCCCCGTCCCGGTACTGGCGCAGCTTGGCGTCCAGCCCCAGCAGCCGGCGCAGCGCCTGGTCCAGCCGGGAGGCGCCCTTGGCCCTGCGCTGCTGGAACTTCTCGCGGATCTCCGCCACCGACGGCACGACCTGCGGACCGACGCCGTCCATCACGTAGTCGGCGTGGCCTTCGAGCAGCGACATCACGGCGGTGAGGCGGCCGAGGATCTCGCGCTGCTCGGGCGTCTGGACCAGCTCGACGAGCGAGCGGCCGCCCTCGTCCTCCTCGCCCTCGGGGCGGGCGCCGGTCAGGGCCTGGGCCGCCTCGCGCAGCCGCTCCAGGACCGTCATCGGATCCATGTCGGTCGCGCTGAGGAATGACTGGATCTCGCCCCGGAGGTGGTCGCGCAGCCACGGCACGGCCGTGAACTGGGTGCGGTGCGTCTCCTCGTGGAGGCTCACCCAGAGGCGGAAGTCGTGCGGGTCGACGTCCAGCTCCCGCTCGACGTGGACGATGTTCGGCGCCACCAGCAGCAGCCGGCCGCCGCCCTCCTCGCCGGCCGGGAGATCACGGGTCGCGGGGGCGAACGTCTCGTACTGCCCGAGGACCCGGGAGGCCAGGAACGACAGCAGCATGCCCAGCTCCACGCCGGTCACCTTGCCGCCGACCGCGCCGAACACGGCGCCGCCGGGGCTGCTGGAGCGGCGCTCCTGCATCTTCTCCAGCAGCGGTTTGAGCAGCTCCCGGAAGCCGGCGACGTTCGCCCTGATCCAGCCGGCCCGGTCGACGACCAGGACGGGGGTGTCCTCCGGTTCGTGTCCCTCGGGGATCATCCGGGTGAACGCCCGGACGTGCTCCTCGGACGCCTTGGCGTGCCGCCGCAGCTCGGCGACGACCGCGCGGGCCTCGTCGCGGCTCACCTCGGGCCCGGGGCGTACCAGTCGGGTCGCGGTCGCGACCGCGAGGTTCCAGTCGACCATCTCGGCACCACCGATGCTCGTCATGCGTCAACCGTACGTGCTCGGCGCCGGATCGGGTCAGGGTGGGGAGCCGACCGGCTCACGGGACGAGCGCGGAGGCGAGCCTGTCCAGGGCGGGCTGGGCGGCGGCGGCGGACGGGGTGCGCCCGGCGAGGAACGCGAAGGCCAGCAGCCGGCCGTCGGCGGTCACCACCGTGCCGGCCAGGGTGTTGACGCCGGTCAGGGTGCCCGTCTTGGCCCGCACCAGCCCGGCGCCCACCGCGCCCGGGGAGCCGTCGGTGTAGCGGTCCGCCAGGGTGCCGCTGAAGCCGCCGACCGGCAGGCCGGTGAGGACGGGGCGGAGCTGGGGCCGGGCGGGGTCGGCCGCTCGGGCGAGCAGCGCGGTGAGGAGTGCGGCGGAGGCCCGGTCGCGGCGGTCCAGGCCGCTGCCGTCGGCGAACCTGGCTCCGGCGAGCGGTACGCCCAGCTCACGCAGCCGCTCGGCGACGGCGCGGCCGGCGCCGTCGAAGCTCGCGGGGTGGCCGGAGGCGATCGCGGTCTGGCGGGCGAGGGCCTCGGCGAGGTCGTTGTCGCTGTGGGTCAGGGCGCGCTCGACGAGGGCGGACAGGGGCACGGACCAGGTCTTGGCGAGCGGGACGGCTTTTTGGGGCGCACGCGCGCGTGCCGGGGCCTTGCCGGTGGTGACGCCGTGTCGGGTGAGCAGGGCGGCGAAGGCGCGGGCGGTGTCGCCGGCGGGGTCGGCGGAGCGCGGGGCGGGGCCGCTGGCCGACCCGTCGAGACGGCCCTCGTCGGTCATCAGGGCGGTGACCGGGGCGATGTTGCCGTTGACGCCGATCGGGTGCCGCTCGGGGCCGGTGTACCGGGAGGTGTCGTACGCCAGGGTGACGGTGGTGACACCGCGGGAGCGAAGGGCGCGGGCGGTGTCGGCGGCCAGGGCGCCGAGCCGGGCCCGGTCGAGGGTGGGGTCGCCGCCGCCGACGAGGGTGACGCGCCTGGCGTCGGGGCCGGTGACGGTCGTGGTGGGGATGCGGTGGTCGGGGCCGAGGGCGGTGAGGGCCGCGGCCGAGGTGGCGATCTTGATGGTCGAGGCGGGTGTCATCGCGGTGCCCGCCCCACTCCCGTACAGCTGCTTGCCCGTCGTGACGTCGATGACGGATGCCGTGCGCAGCGGGCCGAGGCCCGGGTCGGCGAGCAGCGGGCCGAGGGTGGCCGCCAGGGGTGCGGGCGGCGGCGCGGCCGGCTCGGGGGCGGCCTCCGTGGCGGTGAGGGCGGTGAGGACGCCGGGGGCGCTGGGGGCCGGGGCGGGCGCGGGCCGTTCGGGGCCGGCCGCGTCGTGATCTGCGCCACCTGTACGGGCCTGGGCGCCGGCCCGGACGCGCTCGGCCGTACGCTGACCCGAGTCCCAGGGCCCGGTCAGGGTCACCGCCCCGGCCGCCAGGACGAGGCCGAGCACGGCGGAACCCGCGGTGAGCTGCACCAGCTTCGGCTCCAGCACGGCTGACCAGCCCCTTTCGCGAGCACACAGTTGCGTGAGGGACACTTAACCACTGAGCTGTGCCGTGAGCACGGCACCCCCGGTGAGCACGGCGGTCCGGTCCTGCTGGGGGAGCAGTATCACCCGACATTTGTGTTGATCTTGGAGGAGCCACCCGTGGAGTTCGACGTCACCATCGAGATCCCGAAGGGGTCGCGGAACAAGTACGAGGTGGACCACGAGACCGGTCGTATCCGGCTGGACCGCCACCTCTTCACGTCGACCGTCTACCCGGCCGACTACGGCTTCGTCGAGGGCACCCTGGGCGAGGACGGCGACCCGCTGGACGCGCTGGTCATCCTGGACGAGCCGACCTTCCCGGGTGTCCTGGTCAAGTGCCGCGCCATCGGCATGTTCCGGATGACGGACGAGGCGGGCGGCGACGACAAGCTGCTGTGCGTGCCGGCCTCGGACCCGCGTATGGAGCACCTGCGCGACATCCACCACGTGTCGGAGTTCGACCGCCTGGAGATCCAGCACTTCTTCGAGGTCTACAAGGACCTCGAGCCCGGCAAGTCCGTCGAGGGCGCCGACTGGGTCGGCCGCGCCGAGGCCGAGGCCGAGATCGAGGCCTCCATCAAGCGCCTGGAGGCGCAGGGCGGCGCTCACTGAGGCCCCCGTTCCCGTACGACGGGCGGCGCACCCCCGGGGTGTGCCGCCCGTCGTCGTGTGCGGGCCCTTGGCCGTGCCCATACTGGGCAGGCGGATCGGATGGGTCGGATGGGAGCGAGGACGAGCACAGTGGCGCCGGAGACGGACGGTCCCGAGGACCGTAAGCCTCAGTCCGATGAGGCACACAGCGCCTTCGCGCCCCCGCCGGGCGTGGAGCAGCCCTCCGGTAACGAGGAGGACCAGCAGACGACTTCGGAGTTCGCCCTCCCTCGGGGGCTGGCGCCCGAGGCGCCCGCCGGGCCGGAGGGGTCGGCGTTCGCCCCGCCCTCCACGTACTCGGCGAAGGAGTCCCCGCCGGCCTTCACGCCCGCCGAGGGGTTCCCCGCGATACGGCTGTCCAAGGACGCGCCGTGGCAGGACCGGATGCGCACCATGCTCCGGATGCCGGTCAGCGAGCGTCCGGTGCCGGAGTCGGTGCAGAAGCAGGACGACGCCGGGCCCGCCGTGCCGCGCGTGCTCGACCTGACGCTGCGTATCGGCGAACTGCTGCTGGCGGGCGGCGAGGGTGCGGAGGACGTCGAGGCGGCGATGTTCGCGATCTGCCGCTCGTACGGGCTCGACCGCTGCGAGCCGACGGTCACCTTCACGCTGCTTGGCGTCACCTACCAGCCGTCGCTGGTCGACGACCCGGTCACGGTGAGCCGGACCGTGCGGCGGCGCGGCACCGACTACAACCGGCTGTCGGCGGTCTACACGCTGGTCGCCGACATCAACTCCGACGACTACGAGGTCTCGCTGGAGGAGGCGTACCGGCGCCTCGCGGAGATCCGCCGTAACCGGCACCCCTACCCCGGGTGGGTGCTCACCGTGGCGGCGGGCGGGCTCGCGGGCAGCGCGTCCATGCTGCTGGGCGGCGGTATGGCGGTGTTCCTGATCGCGGCGGCCGGCGCGATGCTGGGCGACCGGCTGGCGTGGCTCTGCGCGGGGCGCGGGCTGCCGGAGTTCTACCAGTTCGCGGTGGCCGCGGTGCCCCCGGCCGCGCTGGGCGTGATGGTCAGCCTGCTGCACGCCGGACTCCGGCCGAACGCCGTGATCACCGGTGGGCTGTTCGCGCTGATCCCGGGACGGGCTCTGGTGGCCGCCGTGCAGGACGGGCTGACCGGCTTCTACATCACCGCCTCGGCCCGCCTGCTGGAGGTGGGGTACTTCTTCGTCGCCATCGTGGTGGGCGTGCTCTCCGTCCTGTACGGAGGCGTCCAGCTCGGCGCCAAGCTCAACCCCGAGGGCCTGCTCAACACGGTCGAGCGGCCGGTGATCCAGATCCTGGCGGCGGTGCTGCTGTCGGTGACGTTCGCCGTCCTGCTCCAGCAGGAGCGTTCCACGGTGCTGTTCGTGGCGCTGAACGGGGGCGCGGCGTGGGTGATCTACGCGGCGATAGCGGTGACGGCGGGTGGCTCGGCGGTGATGGCGACGGCGGTCGCGGCGGGGCTGGTCGGCCTGTTCGGGCAGCTGATGGCCCGGTACGAGCACACCTCGTCGCTGCCGTACGTGACGGCGGCGATCGGGCCCCTGCTGCCGGGTAGCGCCACGTACCTCGGGGTGCTGAACATCGCGCAGAACAACATGGACGCCGGCTTCACCTCGCTGGCACGCGCGGCCGCGCTGGCGCTGGCCATCGCGATCGGCGTGAACCTGGGCGGCGAGATGGCCCGGCTGTTCATCCGGGCGCCGGGCTCGGCCTCGCTGCGCCGCGCGGCGAAGCGCACCCGAGGCTTCTAGCCCGAGCGGGCGCCCCGCTCTCGCGGGCGTCCCGGAGCGGCTCCGCCGGTCGTCGGCGGCAGCGGGGCTTCCGACCCCGTACCCCCGCCGCCCTCAAGGACTGAGGGCCACCACCGCTCGCCCCTCCCCCAGGGGAAGCCCCACCGATCCGCACCCGGACGGGTCGTCCCCGCAGAGGTATGGCGGAACCAGGCGGGCTCCCGATCCCGTACCCGAAGGCCACCCACCGGGTGGTGGCAACCGGCGGGGCGTCGCGGGACAGCGACCGCCATCTCACCACCGCTCGCCCCTCGCCCCACCGATCCGCACCCGGCGTGCCGGGCGGGGCGGGGCCGTGCAGGGTCGTCCCCGCAGAGGTCGGCGGCAGCGGGCCGGCTTCCGATCCCGTACCCGAAGGCCGCCGACCTCGAGGAGACGAGCCCGGAGGGGCCACGCCCCCCACCCACCGGCTGCGCCGCGCGGCGACGCGGCCCCGGGCCACACGGGGCCCACCGCGGAGGACCGCACGGAACGCGGCCCGGGACCGCGCACCGGGACGGGCCGCACGGGGATCTGCGGGCGCCGACGGCGAGCCGCAGCCCGGGCGGCGCGGGACCCGCCGGACGCGAGGCCGCCTGGCGCCTGGCGGGTCGGGGCTCGGGACCGGACCGGCCGGGGCATGAGGCCCGCCAGGGCGCGACGCCCGCCAGGCGCCGGACCCGCCAGGGCGCGCCGCCCGCCGCGGCGCGAGGCCCGCCGGGGTGCGGGGGCTCCTTCAGGCGGTGGCGCGGGGGCGGGCGGAGCCCGCGGACATCAGGCCTCCGCGGCGGAGGACCGCGTAGCCGAGGCCGACGCCGATGGCGACGGGCCACTCGATGACGTCCGCGGCGCCCAGCGCCCCGAGGCCCAGGTAGAGCGGCAGGCCGCCCTTCGCGGGGAGCACCTGCCGCGCGACCGCCACCGGCAGCAGCGCGGTGTTGGCCGCGGCGTGCGCGACCCGGTCGAGGGACGGGACGGTGAAAGTGACCGTGCGCTTGTCTGATGCGGAGGGGGAGGGAGAGGTGGCCACAGATCTCACATCCAAGGATGCGGTACAGGCTGTTTGTCCATATTTCAGGGTATCCATTCCGGGACGGCTGAATCGGACGGGGCCACGGACCGGAGGGACCGCCCATGTCACCGCTGCAACTGCTCGGGCCGATAGCGTCCGGCGTGACGTACGGAGTCGCCGCCGGCGTGCGTGGGGCCGCCGATGTGGCCGCCCACCTCATGGGGCTTCCGCCGCGCGGCGTGTGGCGGCGGCCCGGCCGGTGCTACATCGAGGTGCACGGCGTGCACGGCGCGGGCGGCGCGCGGGTCGCCCGGCGGGTGGAGCGCGCCGTGGAGGAGCACCCGGGCGTGCTGTGGGCCCGGGTGAACGCGCCGTCCGAGCGCGTGGTGGTGGCCGTGTCCGAACCGTCGCCTTCCGACCGCGAGCTGGTCGCCCTCGTCGCGCGGGCCGAGGGGGAGCTCGCCGCGCACGCCGACGAGGGCGACGACTGGTGCCCGGAGCCGCACCACCCCTGCGAGGGGCCCAAGACCCGCCAGTCGGTGCCCGTGCTGGCCGCCGACGCGGTGGGGCTGGCCATCGCCTCCGCGCGGCAACTGGCGCCGTGGTTCCGGCTGCCGCCCGAGGTCGCGGCCCTCGCAGGCGCCGTCCAGCACCACCCGCGGCTGCGGCACCTGGTCGCCGAGCTCAGCAGCACGGAGCGGGCCGAGTCCGTACTGCCGGTGGTCAGCGCCCTCGCCCAGGGCGTCGCCACCCGCGGCGGAGGCCTCGTGCTGGACGTCCTCGAAAGGGTCGCCCAGTGGCGGGAGGCCACCGCCGAACGCGCCGCGTGGGACGAGGCCGAACCGCGGCTCGTCACCGGGCCCGACGACGCCTCCGCCGAGCCGATCGTCGTCGACCGCGCCGGTTCGCCGCCCAAGGACTCGACCGACCGCTACGCCGAGCGCGCCGCCGCCGCGGGGCTGGCGGCCGGCGCCCTCACGGTCCCGTTCGCGGGGCCCCGCAAGGGACTGGCCGTCGCCCTGTCCGCCGTACCGAAGGCCCCGGACGCGGGCCGTGAGGGCTTCGCGACCCGCCTGGGCCGGGCCCTGGCGCTGCGGGGCGTCGTCACCATGGACCGCGGCGCGCTGCGGCGCCTGGGGCAGGTGGACACCGTCGTCCTGGAGGAGGACGCGCTGCGCGGCGACCGCTACGAACCGGTGGACCTGGAGCTGCTCGGCGGCGCCGACCCCGAACGGACCGCGGACCGGCTCTTCGCGCTGTTCGACTCCGACGCGCCCCTGCGCACCGCCCGTGACGACGACGGCTGGGTCCTCGGACCGCTGGACGAGCTGGAGCTGACCGGCCGCACCGGGCGGCAGGCCGAGGGGCGGCTGCGCCGGCGCGGCAGCGAGCGGACCCTCGGCCTGGCGCGCGGCCACCGGCTGCAGGCCGTGGCCGGGCTCGCCACGCAGACCGCCCCGGGCGCCGACGCCGTCGCGGCCGCGGCCCGGCGGGCGGGGGCGCGGGTGGTGCTGGCCACCGACCGGGAGGCGCCGGCGTTCACGTTCGCCGACGCGGTGGTCCCGGCGGGCGGGCGCCTGGTCGCCTCCGTACGCGGCCTCCAGGCCGACGGCGCGGTGGTCCTGCTGGTGTCCGGCAACCGGCGGGCACTGGGGGCGGCCGACTGCGGCGTCGGCGTGCACCGGGAGGGCGAGCCGCCCGCCTGGGGCGCGCACCTCATCGTCGGCGCCGACCTCGAATCGGCGGGCATCATCGTCGACGCCGTCGGCATGGCGGCGCGGGTCGACCGGGACAGCGCGGTGCTCGCGGGCGGCGGCAGCGCCATCGGAGCCGTGGCCGCGCTCCAGGCGCCGCCCGCGCAGGCGACCGCCCACGGGATGGCGGCCACGACCACCGCGGCGGGTGTCGCGTTCTGCATGGGCGCCTGGCGTGCCCGGCAGCTCCTGGCCCGCCCGCTCGCCCCGCCCGTGACGACGGTGCCCTGGCACCTGATGCCGCCCGACCGGGTCCTGGAGCGGCTCCGCGCCACCCCCGACGGCCTGTCCGCCGACGAGGCCGCCGCCCGCGCCGGGGGCCGGGGCGGCGGCAACGAGCCGGCCCGCCTCACCCTGCCGTCCGCCTTCGCCGAGGAGCTGGCCAACCCCCTGACGCCGATCCTGGCGGGCGGCGCGGCCCTCGCCACCGCCGTGGGTTCACGCACCGACGCCGGACTGGTCGCCGCCATCACCGGCACCTCGGCGCTGATCGGCGGCTTCCAGCGGGTACGGACCGAACGGGCCCTGGAGGAGCTGTTCCGCCGCTCGGCCATCGGCGCGCGGGTACGCCGGGGAGGACGCGAGCGGCTGGTGACGGCCGGCGACCTGGTGGAGGGCGACATCGTCCTGCTGCGGCCCGAGGACGTCGTACCGGCGGACTGCCGGCTGCTGGAGGCCGAGGGTCTGGAGGTCGACGAGTCGTCGCTGACCGGCGAGTCCCTGGCCGTCCACAAGGACCCGGCACCGGTGGTCGCCACCGACCTCACCGGCCGCCGCTCGATGGTCTACGAGGGCACCACCGTCTCCTCCGGGCGGGGCGTGGCCGTGGTCGTGGCGACCGGTTCGAGCACCGAGGTGGGGCGCAGCCTCGCCACGGCCCGGCAGGCCGCGCCGGAGACCGGTGTGGAGGCCCGGCTCGCCTCGCTCACCCGGTCCAGCCTGCCCGTCGCGCTCGGCTCGGCCGGCGCGGTCGCCGCGGCGGGCCTGCTGCACGGGCGGCCCCTCACCGAGAACCTCGCCTCGGCGGTGAACCTGGCCGTCGCCTCCGTACCCGAAGGGCTGCCCTTCCTGGTCAACGCCGCCCAACTGGCGGCGGCCAGGCGCCTGGCAGACGTCGGCGCGCTCGTCCGCAACCCGCGCACCATCGAGGCGCTCGGCCGCGCCGACGTGCTGTGCTTCGACAAGACCGGGACACTCACGGAGGGCAAGCTGCGGCTGGCGGCCGTCAGCGACGGCGAGGGCGCCGTACCGCTGGACCGGCTGGACGGCCCGCGCAAGGACGTCCTCGCCGCCGCGCTGCGGGCCACCCCGCCCGCCCGGCAGTCCGAACCCATGGCGCACCAGACGGACCGCGCGGTGACGGACGGGGCGGCCGGCGCCAAGGTGTCCGTACGGCAGGGCGCGGCCCGCTGGCGGAGGCTGGACACGCTGCCCTTCGAGCCGTCCCGCGCCTACCACGCGACGTCCGGGCAGACGGCGCACGGTCTGCTGCTGAGCGTGAAGGGCGCGCCGGAGAACGTCCTGGGCCGCTGTGCCCGGCGCCGTACCACCGACGGCCGGGCCGAGGCGCTCGACGACGGGGGAATCGCCCGGCTGAACGCCGGGGCGGAGGAACTGGCGGGCGCCGGGCGGCGGGTGCTCGCGGTGGCGGAGCGCCGGATGGCCCCGGAGGAGGAGCTCACCGACGACAGCGTGCGGGACCTGACGTTCCTCGGGTTCGTCACCCTGGCCGACCCGGTCCGGGCGGGCGCCGCCCCGGCGACGGCGCGGCTGCGGGAGGCGGGTGTGCACACCGTGATGCTCACCGGTGACCACCCGGCCACCGCCGACGCCATCGCGTCCACCATCAGCGACGTCACCGACCCGAAGGTCTGCACGGGCGCCGAACTGGACGAACTCGGCGACGAGGAGCTGGACGAGCTGCTGCCGGGGGTGGACGTCATCGCCCGGTGCAGCCCGCACCACAAGGTCCGTATCGTCCAGGCGTACCAGCGCGTCGGCCGGGTCGTCGCGATGACCGGGGACGGCGCCAACGACGCGCCCGCCATCCGGCTCGCCGACATCGGCATCGCGCTCGGGCGGCGCGGCACGCCGTCCGCGACGGCCGCCGCCGACCTGGTGGTGGGCGACGACCGGCTGGAGACGATCGTCTCGGCGCTGATGGAGGGCCGCTCCATGTGGACCTCGGTCCGGGCCGCGCTGGGCATCCTCATCGGCGGCAACCTCGGCGAGGTCACCTTCAGCGTGCTGGTCTCCACGCTGACCGGCACCACGCCGCTGAACGCCCGTCAGATCATGCTGGTCAACCTGCTGACCGACCTGGCGCCCTCGCTGGCCATCGCCGTGCGGGAGCCGGCCGGGCAGGCCGCGGAACGGCTCCTGGAGGAGGGCCCGAGCCGGTCGCTCGGCAGCGCGCTCACCAACGAGATGCTGCTGCGCGGCGCCATCACGGCCACCGGCGCGGGGCTGGCGTGGACCGGTGCCCGCCTGACGGGCCGCAGCAGGCGGGCGGGCACGGTGGCCCTGGCGGCGGTCGTCGGTACGCAACTGGCCCAGACCCTCGCGACCGGCGGCCTCGACCGGAACGTCCTCGCGGCGAGCCTGGGCTCGGCTGCGGTGCTGGCCGCCGTGATCCAGACCCCGGGCGTCAGCCAGTTCTTCGGCTGCACCCCGCTCGGGCCGGTCGGCTGGGGCATCGCCCTGAGCTCGATCGTCACGGCGACCCTGCTGGGTACGGTCCTGTCGCCGCTGATCCGCTCCATGACGGCGGCGGAGGAGGAGCAACAGGAGCACCAGACAGTGCAGGAGCACCAGGCACAGCAGGAGGCGCGGCAGGAGCAGGGGACCTCGCTGTAACGGTCAGCGCTTGGCGTGCCGCCCGCGCTGGACCTGCGGCGCCCCGTCCTCGATGACCGGCTGCTTCTTGCTGTGGGAACGGGCGCGCAGGTACTCGACCACGATCGGGACGATCGAGAGGAGCACGATGAGGATGAGGATGGCCTCGATGTTCTTGTGGACGAAGTCGATCTTGCCCAGCGACGCCCCGAGCAGCGTCACGCCGGCGCCCCAGAGGACACCGCCGATGATGTTGAAGGTGATGAACGAGCGGTAGTTCATCCGGCTCACACCGGCGATGATCGGCGTGAACGTCCGGACGATCGGTACGAACCGGGCGAGGATCAGCGACTTGGGGCCGTGCTTCTCGAAGAACACATGGGCCTTCTCCACGTTCTCCTGCTTGAAGAGGCGGGAGTCCGGGCGCTTGAAGAGGGCCGGTCCGACCTTGCGGCCGAAGAGGTAACCCACCTGGTCACCGATGATCGCCGACAGCACGATCAAGGTGCAGACCAGCCACAGCGGGGTGTCGAGCACGCCGGTGGTGACCAGCAGGCCCGTGGTGAACAGCAACGAGTCACCGGGGAGGAAGAAACCGATCAGCAGTCCGGACTCGGCGAAGACGATGACCAGGACGCCGATGAGGCCGAAGGTCTCGATGAGGTAGTCCGGGTCCAGCCAGCTCGGTCCGAGCGCAAGCGTATTCACGGGTTCCGGGGCTCCTGGGTCAGTGGGCGGGGGACGGCTGCCCAAAGCTATCAACGCATCCGCCCCACTCCCGGTTCCACGTCCCCTCCCGCCCGCCGCCCGGCCCCGGCCCGCCCCCGGCCCGGCCCGGCCCCCGGAGCCGACACCGCACCCGGTGGCCCGGCCGCCCCGCGCGGCGTCGGCACGCGGCACGACCGCATCCGGCAACGGGTGGGAAAGACCAGTGCGCGGAGGCCCCCGGCCCCCGGGTTCACCGAACCGGCCACCCGGCCCACGGAGCCGGCAGACAGGGGCGGACCACCGGGCGTACGCCGCCCACCCGGGGCTCGCCCCCTGGCCGGGCCCCGACCCCGCGAACCAACCGGCCCGGACCGGCCCCGGCGGCGCCCCGACCCGACCGGCACCCCGGCCCCACCGGCGCCCGTCGGCGTCCCACCGGCACCCCGACCCGACCGACGCCCGATCGGCATCCCCGCCGACCGGCGCCCCGACCCGCCGGGCACCCCACCGGCGCCCGTCGGCGCCCGCCCGGCGCCCCACCGGCGCCCCGAGCCGCCGGGCGGTTCCGCTGCGACGCGGGGCCCCCGGAGGTCAGGCGTGACGGGCGGCGTTGGCGTGGATCGCGGCGCTGAGGTGCTCGGCGAGGCCGGGCCGCATGGCGTCGTAGTACGCCGTGAAGCGCTCGTCCTCGACGTACATGTCCGCGAGGCACCCGTGGATCTCGTAGGTGCATGTGTAGTACCACCGGTCGATCTGCAGGCGGTGTTCCTCCGCCAGGTCCATCGCCCGCTCGCCCGTCGGCGGCTCGCCCTCCGCCATCAGGGCCTGGTAGCGGGCGCCCCAGTCGGCCGACTCCTCCTTCATCCGCAGCCAGTCCGCCTTGGTGTAGCGCGCCGTCCGGCGGGCCGACTCCCGGTAGGCGTCGGTGCCGCCCCAGCGCCGCTCGACCTCCTCGTTGTACTGGTCGGGGTCGTGGTCCCCGAACACCTCGAACTTCTCCTCGGGCGTGAGATTGATGCCCATCTTCCTGGCCTCCATGGCGTGTTCGACGGCCTCGGCCATCCTCTGCAGCTCGGCGATCCGCGTGGACAGCAGCTCGTGCTGGCGCCGCAGGTGTTCCCGCGGGTCCACGTCGGGGTCGTCGATCAGGACCGCGACCTGGTCGAGCGGGAAGCCCAGCTCCCGGTAGAACAGGATCTGCTGCAGCCGGTCGAGGTCGGCGTCGTCGTAACGCCGGTGGCCCGCGTGGCTGCGGCCGCTCGGGGAGAGCAGCCCGATCTCGTCGTAGTGGTGCAGGGTCCGCACCGTGACGTGGGCGAAAGCAGCGACCTGTCCCACGGAGTAGCTCATGGCCCTCCGCTCCCTTCTTGCTTCTCGGTACGCGGCCAGCCTGGGCCCTCACGCCACGTGAGGTGCAAGCCCTCCGGTTCTCGCGGACCGGCCGGGGTCAACCCACCGGAAGGTACGGACGCCGTCGGTGCCGCTACCGGACGTCGCCGGGGTGCGCGATCCCCGTGGCGTACGGGTTCTCCTCGCCCTCCGCCAGCACGCCCACGAAGGGCTCGCCCTCACCGGCGAACGTGTACGCGCCGCCCTCGATGCGCTCGATCAGCCCGCGCGTCCACGCGGCGCCCGCGTCGGCCGAGTGCACCCACATGTTCATGATCTCGCCGATGTGGCCGAGCGACTCCGGGCCGTCCGCGGGCGTGTAGTACTCCGTGACGCCCGCCCGCCACCGCTCCAGCCCCTCGATCCGCCGCTTGAGCAGCGCGACGGCCTCCTCGCGCGGCAGGTCGACGATGAAGCCGACCCCCGCCGACAGGACGTCCGTCCTCTGGTCGTACGCCGTCAGCGACTCGCGCAGCAGCGTGAAGTACTCCTCGGTGCCCCGGGCGGTGACCTCGTACTCGGTGCGCGGCGGACCACCGGCCGTGCTCGGCGCGGTCTCGTAGGCGTGCAGCAGACCCTGCTTCGCCATCTGCTTCAGCGCGTGGTAGATCGATCCCGGCTTGGCGTTGGACCACTCGTGCGCGCCCCAGAACTCCAGGTCGTTGCGGATCTGGTAGCCGTGCGCCCGCCCGTGCCGGCGCACGGCTCCCAGGACCAGCAGCCGGATCGCCGACATCTCCTCACGCACCCTTCCCGTCCACCCCGACCAGGGTACGCAGGGGGCACCGGAGCCCGGCGGGTGCCGCGTCAGCCCCGCTCGAACGCGGGTGCCGCGCGTCAGCCCCGCTCGAGCGCGATCAGGTCGAAGGCGCCCTTCCCGTCCAGCGACTCCCGGATGATGTCGGCGTGGCCGGCGTGCCGGGCGATCTCCTCGACCAGGTGCATGCCCAGCCACCGCATGGAGACCCGGGCGTCCTTGGGGTACCAGGGCGCCTCGGGCAGCGGGAAGGTGTCGTCCAGGCTCGGGACCGTCCGCAGCAGTTCCTCGGTCTCCTTGGCGACACCGTCCCAGAACGCCAGCACGCCGGGGATGGTCTCGTCCTCCGTCAGCCGGAAGCCGTCCGCCCACGTCTCCTGGTTCCGCTGCTTCTCGTTCGGCTGCTGCTGCGCCATCCGCACCCAGGCGAGTTCCGTCTCGGCGACGTGCTTGAGCAGCCCCGAGAGCGACAGCTCGCTGGCGCTGGGACGGGACGCGGCCTGCTCCTCGGTCAGCCCGAGCACCGTACGGCGGACCGCGCCGCGCTGCGCCTCGATGAAGTTCAGCAGCGCGCCGCGCTCGTCGCCGTGGGCCTCTGAAGGAACGTGGGTGACCATGACCTGTCCGCCTTTCCGGTTGGTGCTTTACGACCACCAACCTACGGACCCTCGCGGTCAGGTTCTGTCCTCAACTTGCGGGCGGAAGTGGCCTCAGAAGGGGAAGCGGCTCCGGCCGTGCTGGATCGAGATCCACTTGTAGGTGGTGAAGGCATCCACCGTGGAATCGCCGTTCAGCCGCCCGACACCTGAGTGTTTCTCGCCCCCGAACGGCACGATCGGCTCGTCGTGGACGGTGCCGTCATTGATGTGGATCATGCCGGTGTCGATGCGCTGGGCGACCCGTACGCCGCGCTCGACGTCACCCGTATGGACGGCGCCGCTGAGCCCGTACGGGGTGTCGTTGGCGATCCGTACCGCCTCGTCCTCCCCGTCGAAGGGGATGAGCATCACCACGGGCCCGAAGATCTCCTGGTTCAGGACCGGGGAGCCGGCCGGCAGGTCGGTCAGCACGGTCGGCGACACCACGTTGCCCTCGGCCCCGCCGCGTACGAGGGCCGTCGCGCCGGCGGTGACGGTCTGGTCGACCAGCGTGGTCACGGCCTCGGCCTGGGAGGAGTTGATCAGGGGGCCGATGTGGGTGGCGGGGTCGGCCGGGTCGCCGGCCCGGAGGGTGCGGACCTTGGCCACGAACTTGTCGGTGAACTCCTGCCGCACCGACCGGTCCACCAGCACCCGGTTGGCGGCCATGCACACCTGTCCCTGGTGCACGAACCGGCTGAAGACGGCCGCGTCGACGGCGTAGTCGATGTCCGCGTCGTCGAGCACGATGAGGGCGCTGTTGCCGCCCAGCTCCAGTACGGAGCGCTTGAAGTTGGCGGCGCAGACGGTGGCGACGTGCCTGCCGACGCGGTCGGATCCGGTGAAGGAGATGACCTTGGGGACCGGGTGCTCGATCAGCGCGTCGCCGATCTCGGCGATGTCGGTGATCACGACGTTGAGCACTCCGGGCGGGAGTCCGGCGTCCTCGAAGATCTTCGCGACCAGGGCACCGCCGAGGATCGGGGTGTTCTGGTGGGGCTTGAGGACGACCGCGTTGCCGAGGGCGAGCGCCGGGGCCACGGACTTGATCGAGAGCAGGAAGGGGAAGTTGAACGGGCTGATCACGCCGACGACACCGACGGGCACCCGGTAGAGGCGGTTCTCCTTGCCGTCGACCGGCGAGGGGAGGATGCGGCCCTCGGGGCGCAGCGCCAGGCCGACCGCCTCGCGCAGGAACTCCTTGGCCAGGTGCAGCTCGAAGGCCGCCTTGGTGCGCGTACCGCCGAGCTCGGTGATGATCGCCTCGGTGATCTCCTCCTCGCGCTCCTCGATGAGCCGCAGGGCTCGCTCGAAGACGGCGCGGCGCTTGTACGGGTTGGTGTCCGCCCATGCGCGCTGGGCCCGCTCGGCCGCCCGGTAGGCCCGGTCCACCTCCTCGACCGTGGCCACGGTGATGGAGGCGAGTTTCTCCTCGTTGTACGGGTTGAAGTCGATGATGTCCCACGAGCCGCCGCCGGCCCGCCACTCACCGTCTATGTACTGCAGGGCCAGGTCTGTGAAGTAGGACATGCCATCCCTTCCCGAGGGCGCGCACCTGTGCATGACACGCTCATGACGACGCGTTTGATGGAACGTCATCCTACTGGCGGGTCAGGTGAGTTGGAGGAGACCTCGGAGAAGGTCGCGGCTCTCCTCGGGGCCCGGGCTGTCCTGGTGCAGCCTGGCCATCACCCGCTCGTAGTGGGCCACCTCCTCGCGCTTGTCGAGGTACAGCGCGCTCGTCAGCTGCTCCAGGTAGACGATGTCCGACAGGTCGGACTCGGGGAACCGCAGCATGGTGAACGCGCCGCTCTCGCCCGCGTGGCCGCCGAAGCTGAAGGGCATGACCTGGAGGGTGACGTTGGGCTGCTCGGAGACCTCGATCAGGTGCTTGAGCTGGTCGCGCATCACCTTCCGGTCGCCGTACGGGCGGCGCAGGGCCGCCTCGTCGAGAACGGCGTGAAAGCGCGGCCCGCGCTCGGAGACGAGCACCTTCTGGCGCTCCAGCCGCAGCGCCACGCGCCGGTCGATCTCGGCCTCCGAGGCGCCCGGCATGCCGCGGGCGACGACGGCGTGCGCGTACGCCTCCGTCTGCAACAGGCCGTGCACGAACTGCACTTCGTAGATGCGGATGACCGAGGCGGCACCCTCCAGACCGATGTAGGTCTGGAACCAGCCGGGCAGCACGTCGCCGTAACTGTGCCACCAGCCGGCGACGTTGGCCTCGCGGGCGAGACCGAGCAGGGACTCGCGCTCGGCGTCGTCGGTGACGCCGTACAGCGTGAGCAGGTCCTCGATGTCCCTCGCCTTGAAGCTCACCCTGCCCAACTCCATGCGGCTGATCTTGGATTCGGACGCCCTGATCGAATAGCCGGCGGCCTCGCGCGTGATGCCGCGCGACTCGCGCAGCCGCCGCAGTTGGGATCCCAGCAGGATGCGCCGCACCACGGAACCGCTCGACTCACTTGCGGTCACGTCTCCAACCCTCCCCATCGCTGATGTGTACGACGGAGCACCCCCGAACTCCGAGACGCCGGATTCTGCCACCAAAACGCTTCACCGCGTACTCGCCCGGTTACGCAAAGACGAAGGCTTGACCGAGTCCAGGCCGCGCGGGCGTCCCGCCGGTGAAAATCGGGGGCGGAAGATATGGCCCGCAACCGGCACGGGGAGGGGCACGTCGGGCACGTGCACGTGCATCTGCCCTTGCATCAGGTGGTCGCATTGGGAACCATGGACCCCGCGCACCTGCGTAGTCGTTCGTGTTGTCGCACCACAGCCGCGAATCGGGGGAGTGCCTCGCATGGGGACGAATGGATCGACCATGCTCGAGCCTTTAAGGCAGGGGCTTCCACCGATCGACGCCGCTTCCGTCTCCAGCTCCGCCTCGTGCGCGCTGCCCGCCCGCTATGAGGCGGTGCGCGGGGCGCGGAAGTTCACCAGCACGACCCTGGCCCAGTGGGACCTCACCGACCGGTTCGACGACGTCGCGCTGGTGGTGTCCGAACTCGTCACCAACGCGCTCCGGCACGCCCTGCCCGCCGACACGCCCCGCGAGGCCCCGCACGACCCACCGGTGCGGCTGCACCTGATGCGCTGGGCGAGCCGGCTGGTGTGCGCGGTGCGTGACCCCAGCCCGGACAGCCCCATGGCGCGCGAGTCGGACGAGGACTTCTCGGCCGAGTCCGGCCGGGGGCTCTTCCTGGTCGAGTCCTTCAGTGACAGCTGGGGCTGGCATCCGCTGGCGGGCACGCTCCACGGCAAGGTGGTCTGGGCCCTGTTCCGCCTGCCGGACACGCCCGGCACGCGGCAGACGCCGTAGAACGACACGGGGCGCCCCCAGGGGCGCCCCCACCGGCGAGCCGGTGGCCTCAGCCGGCCGCCAGGTGGTCGAACTCGCCGTCCTTGACGCCCAGCAGCAGGGCCTCTATCTCCGCCGGGGTGTACACCAGCGCCGGGCCGTCGGGGTGCCGGGAATTGCGTACGGCCACATCCCCGCCGGGCAGTTTGGCGAACTCGACGCACGAGCCCTGCGAGTTGCTGTGTCTGCTCTTCTGCCATACGACGCCGTGAAGCTCCGTGGCCGCCATGCCGTTGTACACGTGGTCCACAGGACACTCCCCGAGATACATGATGCAGGTGTCAACTATCCGGATCATAGCGAGGTTCACGTGCGCATCGCATGTGCAGATGCACGTGCACGGGGGGTGGTCCCACGGTTACAGGCGCTCCGCCACTCCCCCGTACGCCCATAGAGACGCACGAGGCGCTCCCATGGCTCCCTTCTTCGTGCACGACATACGAAAAGGCCCTCCCGGAAGGAGGGCCTTTCACCGGAGGCGCGTACGCGCGGGGCGTCAGCGCGCCGACGAGGAGTACGGCAGCAGGGCCATCTCCCGTGCGTTCTTGATCGCGCGGGCCAGCTGCCGCTGCTGCTGCGCCGACACACGCGTCACCCGCCGGCTGCGGATCTTGCCTCGGTCGGAGATGAACTTCCGCAGCAGGTCGGTGTCCTTGTAGTCGATGTACGTGATGCCGTCGCGGTCCAGGGGGTTGGGCCGGGACTTGGCGGGCTTGCGGTCGGCCGGGCGGCGCGGGGACATGGGTCAGACCTCCAGGAGGGCGTCGAAGGCGGGCGGGAGCCGCTTCCAGGCCTCGCGGCCCGCGGCGTACTCCGCGTCGGTGAGCAGGCAGGAGTCGAGGAGCTCGGCGAGCCCCTCGCGGTCCAGGCCCGGTGAGGTGAAGACCAGGTGCTGGCAGCGGTCCCCGTGCTCGGGGTCCCAGTCCAGCGCGGCCGCCGCCCGGCGCACCGGCGGGACCATCTCCCAGGCGGCGTCCGGCAGCGAGGCGAGCCACGGCCCGGCGGGCTCGACGCACAGGGCGCCGCCCGCCGCGTCCCAGGCCAGCAGCGTGTCGGGCCGGTCGGCCAGCCAGAACCGCCCCCGGCTGCGCGCGGCCGCACAGCACAGGTCCTCCAGCGCCGCGTAGAGCCGCTCCGGGTGGAACGGGCGGCTCCGGTGCCACACGTACGTACCGACGCCGTGCGCGTCCGCCTCCTGCGGCAGCAGCGCACAGGCCGGGTGCTGGGCGGCGGCCGCCGCCTCGACGTCGAACCCGGCCAGCGCGGCGGCGGCCAGGTCCCCGTCGGGCAGGGGCACCCGGAGGGCCGTCGGGTGGAGCTGGGCGAGCAGCGCCCGGTCCTCGTCGTCGGCGTCCGGGTTGTCCAGGACGGCGAGCACGGGCGCGTACTCCAGCTGGCGCGCCCAGGTGTCGGCGATGGTGCGCTGATCGCTGCCGGCGGCGGCGAGACCCGCCTCCCTCAGGTCGTCGCCGTTGCCGAGGTACGGCAGCAGCAGGGCCGGGTCGACCGCGGTGATCACCGAGCTGACCGTCAGCCCGGCCGCCGCGACGACCTCGGCCATGGCCTTGGGCTCGACCGAGTCCCACAGCTCGACCACCGCGAGCCGGGTCAGTCCGGCGTCCGCCAGCCGCTCCAGCTCGGGCACCAGGTCTTCGCGCAGCGCACAGCACGCGCAGTCGTTGACCAGCGGCGTCTCGTCCGACGACAGGACGCCCGACGCGTCGCGCACGGTGCGCGTGACCGTGCCCCGCTCGGCGGCGGCCGCCAGGTCGTGGTGGAGCGCCACACTGCCGGGGACGGTGGCGAGCAGCCGCTCCACGGCGGCCGCGCGGGCTTCGGAGTGCAGCCCGCCGACGAGAGCGACGGACAGCATCAGCGGGCCCCGCGTCGCCGGCCGTAGCGCTGCTCGAACCGCTCCACGCGTCCGGCCGTGTCCAGGACGCGCGCCTGGCCCGTGTAGAAGGGGTGGCTCGCGGAGGAGATCTCGACGTCGATGACGGGGTACGTGTTGCCGTCCTCCCACTCGACCGTCTTGTCGCTGGTCGCGGTGGACCGGGTCAGGAAGGCGAAGCCACCCGCCTTGTCACGGAAGACCACGGGCTCGTACGGGGGGTGGATTCCCTGCTTCACGGCGCCTCAGCGCTCCTCTCGGAAATCGACGTGCCGCCCGACGACCGGGTCGTACTTGCGCAGCGTCAGGCGGTCGGGGTCGTTACGGCGGTTCTTGCGGGTCACGTAGGTGTAGCCGGTGCCGGCGGTGGACCGGAGCTTGATGACCGGTCGGAGTTCGTTGCGGGCCATGGCGCTAGAGTAAGTGGAAATGGTTTCCATTTCCAAGACGGTCCCCAGAGAGGTAGATCACCCCATGTCCGCCCACTGCCAGCTGACCGGCGCCCAGCCGGGCTTCGGCAACCGCATCTCGCACTCGCACCGGCGTACGTCCCGGCGCTTCGACCCCAACATCCAGCGCAAGCGCTACTGGCTGCCGAGCGAGGGCCGGTACGTCCGGCTCACCCTGTCCACCAAGGGCATCAAGACCGTCGACACCATCGGGATCGAGGCCGCCGTGGCCCGGATCCGCGCCCGGGGGGTGAAGGTCTGATGGCCAAGAAGAGCAAGATCGCCCGCAATGAGCGGCGCAAGGCGGTCGTCGAGCGGTACGCGGCCCGCCGCGCGGAGCTGAAGGAACTCATCCGGCACCCCGGCACCCCGGAGGCCGAGCGGCTCGCCGCCCAGGCGGAACTGCGCCGTCAGCCGCGTGACGCCAGCCCCACCCGGGTCCGCAACCGCGACAGCGTGGACGGCCGCCCGCGCGGCCACCTGCGCAGGTTCGGGCTCTCCCGCGTGAACGTGCGGCAGCAGGCGCACGCCGGGTTCCTGCCCGGGGTCACCAAGTCGTCCTGGTAGCCGGAGCCACCGGCCGGTAGCTCGGCGCGCGTCGCCGGCTCCGGCGCCGGGGAGACGCGGCGTGGACGCGCACAGGCTCGTACGCACTGGGCCGTCACGGCGGTGGTCACCGCCGCCGTGCCCGGGTGGGCCGGTCGCGGCGGCGACCGCGACCGGCGACCCGTCGGCCACCGGGGGCGAGGCCACCGCACCCGTCAGCAGCCCCACCCCGTCCCCGACCACCCCTGCGGCCACCTCCGGCGCGGCGGACGGGTCCCGGGTGGGGCTCACGGACGGCAGGCCCGTCGGCGTCACCGTCAAGCAGGGCCACGCCGTGGTGCCGGCCGAGGCGCACGTGCGCCAGGGCGCCGCTCACGGCACGGACACGTGGCCCTGACGCCGACCCGCGGCGACGGCTGCACCACCCGTACCGAGGGCTCGGCGAGGTTCCGACCGGGGCAAGCCGGTCGTCACCCGGGCCGGGGGCACGCGGGCCGGGGCACGCGCGACACCCTCACCGAGGCGGACATCCCTGACGGGGCACGCCGGGCGGAGGACATGGTGGCGGCGGGTGGCATGCGCCCGTGCGCCGCGGCGGGGCGCCTGCGGGCGGGCAGTGAGGTCGCCCTAGCCGGGCAGCGCGCCCCGGCCCCGCCCGGCCGCCCGCCCGTGGTCCGTCCGCGCCCGGTCGGCCGCCGCCGTGCCGTGGTGCCAGCCCGCCTCGTCGGTGGCCCCCCGCACCCGGGTGGTGGTCGTCTCGGGGAACATCCGGTCGGCCCGCTCCGTCACCGCCACGTCCCGCGCCGCCAGGACCGGCAGCAACGACGGCTCCTCGGCCGTGACGCGTTCGGAGGCGGACGTGAGCCGGTCGCCGAGCCGGTGCGCGTACGCCAGCAGGAACGACTGGCGGAACGTCTTCGTACGCTTGCGTCCCCCCGCTCTCTGCTCGGCCTCCGCCTTCGTCATCGCGCCCGTGCCCTGCACCAGCAGCGAGGTGTACAGCAGCTCGACGACCTCCAGGTCCGGCTCGAAGCCGACGACCGTCGAGAAGCCGAACGCCTCGCTCCACACCGCCCGGCAGCGGTTCGCCGACGCCACCGCGTCCAGCAGGATCGCCTTGGCCGTCTCGTACGGCGCGTCGACGCCGATCCGCAGCGCGCCGGGCTCCTCCGGGCTGTGCGTCCGGGCCGCGAGCGCCGCCTCGTCCAGACTGTGCCGGGCCATCAGCTCCTGCGCCTTCGCGGTGAGCGCCTCGGCCTCCTCCGGGTACCCGGTCGCCTCCGCCTTGGCCAGCAGCGCCCGGATCCGGCCCAGCATGCGCGGCTCGCCGTGCACGGGGGCGGAGTACAGGGGCGAGGCACCCGGCACGGGGCCCACCGGCTCGATCGCGGGGAGGCGGGCGAGCAGCCGGTACAGCTCCAGCACGGCGGTGGCGTACGAGAAGCGGTCCGCGCGCCAGTCGGCGCCGCCGAGCCCGGCGATCTGCGCGGCCCACCGGGGCGGCAGCCACTCGTACCCACCGGTCTCGGCGACGATCAGCCCCGCCACCAGCCGCACGTGGTGCTCGTCCAGGTCGCGGCGGACGAGCCGGACGACATCGGCCGGCTGCCAGCCGCGCTGCCACGCCCGGCGTGTGAACTCCTCGCCCCGGCGCGCCAGTTCCGCGTCGGCGCCGGGATCGGCGGCCAGCAGGGAGGCCCCCGTATCGAGGGCGGTGTCGTCCTCGGCGTACAGCGCCGCCGCGAACGCCCGCTCGACACTGGTCGCCCCCGTGTGGCCCGCCGACATGCCCGCCGCCTCCTCGTTCCGTACGCCGTTCCCGGCGTCCATGGTCGCAGGGGGTGGGGGTGGCCCTGACCCCAGGACACCTGCCGGAGGGCGTCACCGCGGGCCGACGGGGCCGGGCACGCCGAGCCGGGACGCGGCCCGTCTCCTCGCGTGACCGCCGGTCGTGCCGATTGTCAGTGCCGGGTGCCAGACTCGCGTGTGTGAGCGAACGCTGGGCGGTGGACGAGACCGGGGGCGGTGGGGCACGGCTCGTCCCCCTCGGTGAGGACGGTCTGCCCGCCGGCCCGGTGCTGACCGAGCCCGACCTCGTCGAGGCGGTCCGGTCGCGGCCCGGCGTCGGCCGGTGGGTGTGGCGGTCCACCGGCGCGGTCTATCCACGGCTCCTCGCGGCCGGTGTCCGGGTCGAGCGGTGCTACGACATCGAGGACGCCGAGCAGCTGCTGCTCGGGCACGAGGGGCGGCTGGGCGAGCCCCGCTCGGCGGCGGCGGCCTGGGCGCGTCTGCGCGACCTGCCCGTACCGCCCGATCCGCCGCCCAGGGCGGCCGAGCCTGGCGCGCACGCGCAGTCGTCCCTGTTCGACCCGCAGCCCACGCTGGAGCTGCCCTTCGAAGCCCTCCTGGAGGTGTACGCGGACCAGCACCGAAGACACGTGGCCGCCGAGCACCCCGGGCGGATGCGGCTGCTGACGGCGGCCGAGTCCGCCGGGATGCTGGTGGCCGCCGAGATGCACCGGGCGGGCCTGCCGTGGCGGGCGGACGTCCACCGGGCGGTGCTGCGCGAGCTGCTCGGCGAGCGGTACGCGGGCGGTGGCGAGCCACGCCGGCTGGCGGAGCTGGCGGACGAGGTGTCGGCGGCCTTCGGGCGCCGGGTCCGCCCCGACCTGCCGGCCGACGTGGTGAAGGCGTTCTCCCAGGCGGGGATCACGGTGCGCTCGACGCGCCGCTGGGAGCTCGCGAAGATCGACCACCCGGCGGTCGAGCCGCTCATCGCGTACAAGAAGCTGTACCGGATCTGGACGGCGCACGGCTGGGGCTGGCTCCAGGACTGGGTGCGGGACGGGCGCTTCCGGCCGGAGTACCTCCCGGGCGGCACGGTCAGCGGGCGCTGGACGACCAACGGCGGCGGTGCCCTGCAGATCCCGAAGGTCATACGGCAGGCGGTCGTCGCGGACGACGGCTGGCGGCTCGTCGTCGCGGACGCGGACCAGATGGAGCCCCGGGTACTGGCGGCGATCTCCCGCGACCCGGGGCTGATGGAGGTCGCCGGCCATGAGGGCGACCTGTACACGCGCCTGTCCGACCGGGCGTTCTCCGGCGACCGGGACCACGCCAAGATCGCTCTGCTCGGCGCGATCTACGGACAGACCAGCGGCGACGGTCTGAAGAACCTCGCGGCCCTGCGCCGCCGGTTCCCCCGGGCGGTGGCCTATGTGGACGACGCGGCCAAGGCGGGTGAGGAGGGCCGGCTGGTGCGCACCTGGCTGGGCCGCACCAGCCCGCGCGCGGCGGGCGCGGCGGAGGCGGACGAGGCCGGCATCCCCCAGGAGGGTACGGAAGAGCCGCTGTCCGACGGGGAGTTCACTCCGGGGTACGCCTCGGTGAACGCCCGCGCGCGGGGCCGGTTCACCCGCAACTTCGTGGTGCAGGGCAGCGCCGCCGACTGGGCGCTGCTGATGCTGGCCGCGCTGCGGCAGGCGCTGGCGGGGATGCGGGCGCAGCTGGTCTTCTTCCAGCACGACGAGGTGATCGTGCACTGTCCCGCCGCCGAGGCCCCGGCCGTGGCGGAGGCGATCCGCGCGGCCGGTGACACGGCCGGGCGGATCGCGTTCGGGGACACCCCGGTGCGGTTCCCGTTCACCACGGCCACCGTGGAGCGCTACTCCGACGCGAAGTGACGGGGCCGTTCGGGGAGACCATGCCGGCTCCCGGCTGCCGCCTCCTGACGCCCGCCTCCTGACGCCGTCCGCCTTGCCCGCTGGGTCAGCCCCTGCACGGCCCCGTCGCCACCCGCGCCGCCCGGTCGGCCGTGTCCTTCCCGCGCGTCCGCACCGCGGACAGCCCGCCGGCCGCCACCAGGGCCACGGTCGGCGCGCCGTCGCGTCACCATGGCGACGCGACGGCGGACCGCTGCCGTCGCCCCCGCCCCCTTGACGCGGCAGCCCCCGGGAGATGTTCCTCGTACTTCCCTCCCTGCCCACGCACGAGGGCGGGCCCCACATCCGTGGTGCCGGATGTGGGGCCCGCCCAAGCGGTGGCTACGCGCGCGGCGCGTGTCATTAGTCGACCGCGACGGCCGCGTTCTCGGAGATGACGTTCTCCAGGATGTGCGACAGGGCGCTGTCACCCTTGACCGCCGTGGAGTTCTCCACGCACTGCTGGTCCTGCTGGTCGTTCAGGATGTCCTGAACACCGACGTTGACCAGCGCCACGATGTTCTGGACGTCGGCGTAGATCGGCAGACCGATGCAGGGCTTGTTCAGCGTGCCCTGGACGAGGCCCACCTGCGGGCTCTGGTGGCCGCCCGTCACGGTGTTGCCGTAGATCTGCTTGGAGAAGTTGCCGTTCTGCGTGTCGACTCCGCGGTCGCCCACGGCGGCCGCCATCGGCGCGGACGCGCCGAGCACAGCCGCAGCGACGCCGGCGGTAGCCAGAACCTTCTTGATCATGGTTCATCCCATTCGTCGAGAGACCCGGTGCTCGGGTCGTGCCAGCGCCCGGCGTCGGGCGCGTGGAGAGGGCGGGCGTCAGCCCGTCGTGCGTGGCGCGAGCGCCACGCGGGGCCGTCCCGCACGGCCGTGACGACCGCGCGGGACGGTGGCCCGGCGCGTCAGTTCTGGACGGCGGCCGAGACGTTCTCGGAGAGGACGTCCTCCAGGAGGTGCGACAGGGCGCTGTCGCCCTTGACCGCCGTGGAGTTCTCGGCACACTGCTGGTTCTGCGTGTCGTTGAGGATGTCCTGAACACCCACGTTGACCAGGGCCACGATGTTCTGGATGTCGGCCTGGACCGGCAGACCGATACAGGGCTTGTTGAGCGAGCCCTGGATCAGACCGATCTGCGGGCTCATGTATCCACCGGTCGTGGTGTTGCCGTACGACTGGGTGGCGAAGTTGCCGTTCTGCGTGTCGACTCCGCGGTCGCCCACGGCGGCCGCCATCGGCGCGGACGCGCCAAGGACGGCGGCGGCGACGCCGGCGGTGGCCAGAACCTTCTTGATCATGGTCCATCCTTCTCGTCGAGAGA
Source organism: Streptomyces gobitricini (assembly GCF_039532985.1). Lineage (NCBI taxonomy): Bacteria > Bacillati > Actinomycetota > Actinomycetes > Kitasatosporales > Streptomycetaceae > Streptomyces > Streptomyces gobitricini. Next base: position 86,996 of record NZ_BAAASR010000004.1, read on the forward strand.
CCCGGTGCTCGGGGTCGCTCTGATCAACAGCACGCCACCGTTTAAGTTGCGCCAGGTCACCCAAAGAGATCAATCACCTAATAACGGATGAACCACTTACCTGATGATCAGCTCGCCGCGTCCGCGGGTAGGTCTGATTTCACGCGCCCGGGGTACACGCCCCATATGGACTCTCTCACGACGTTCACTACGGAATTCGCCGCAAAGGACCACCTTGTCGGCATTGGTCCGCTGGTCGCGGGCATCTTCCTCGTCGGATTCCTGATCGGCGCCTTCGTACTGGGGCGGCGCCTGCGTAACCGGGAGCCCGCACCCCCCAAGCCGCACGAGCAGCCCCACCGGCCGCCGGACTCCGGGCTGCCGGGCGAGGCCGAGGGTCACCGCCGGCCCGCCGAGCTGGACGAGCGCGAGGACCGGGTGATGCCGTACGAGCTGAGGCACCAGAACACCGATCCGGACGCCTCGCCCCGCAGCGAGAACGACCACAAGTGGGGCGGCGCCCCCAGCGGCGGCTTCGGCAGCGGCGGGCCGACCACGGGCGGCTGACACCGGTCCGACCGGCCCCGCGACGGGCCTGTCCGGCGCGCCCCGACGCACCGTTTCGCGTTCGGGGCGCATGGGCACCCGGGGGCCATGACCAGTACGGACACGGCCACGCACACCCCCGTCCCGGCCTCCGCGCGCGACACCGCACGGCTGGTCGCGCGGGTCGTGGCACCGGCCCTGGCGGCCGGCGCCGTCGTCCGCCGCCGCGCCGGGATGGCTCTCGCCGAGCGGTTCGCCGTCGACCGGCGCGCCACCGAGCTGCTCACCGAGCTTCGCGGCACCCACGGCCCCGGCCCGCTCCGGCTCGACCTGGCCGGGCGCCACTTCGCCGTCGTCCTCCACGCCGACGACGCCTCCCGCGTCCTGAGCGGCACGCCGGACCCGTACTCTCCCTCCACCCGCGAGAAGCGCGCCGCGCTGGAGCAGTTCCAGCCGCACGGCGTGCTGATCTCGCGCGGTCCGGAACGGGACGCCCGGCGCGCGTTCAACGAGGCGGTCCTGGAGTACGGCCACCAGACGCACAGCCTGGCCCCTCGGATGGTGCGGACGGTACGCGAGGAGGCCGGCAAGCTCCTGGGCGCGACGACCGCCGGGAACGGCGAGATCGACTGGCAGGCCTTCAGCACCGCCTGGAACCGCACCGCGCGCCGCCTCGTGCTCGGCGACACCGGCCGCGACGACACGGCCCTGAGCGCGATGCTCGGCAGGCTTCGCTCCGCCGCCAACTGGTCGGGCGCCGCCCCGCGCCGCACCGCGCTGCGCGACCGCTTCGAACGCCGCCTGCGCGCCCACCTCGACCGCGCCGAACCCGGCGGTCTCGCCGCCGCCCTCGCCGCCACGCCCGCCGGACCCGGCACCGACCCGGCCGGCCAGGTGCCGCACTGGCTGTTCGCCTTCGACGCGGCGGGCATCGCGGCCTACCGGACTCTGGCGCTGCTGTCCACGCACGCCGCGCAGGAGGCGCAGATACGCAACGAGCTGGCCGTCACCGACCTCACCGAGCCGCGCCTCCTGCCGTACACCCGCGCCTGCGTCCTGGAGTCGGTGCGCCTGTGGCCCACCACGCCGTTCCTCCTGCGCGAGTCGGTGCGCGAGACCGTCTGGGGCGGAGAGGAACTGCCCGCCGGGACCGAGTTCCTGATCTACGCGCCGCTGTTCCACCGGGACGATTCGCTGCCCTACTCCGACCGGTTCACTCCGGAGATCTGGCTCGACGGCACCGCCCAGGACACCGAGGCGCTGATGCCGTTCAGCGCGGGCCCCGGCCGGTGCCCGGGCGAGGATCTGGTCCTCCTGGTCACTTCGACCATGCTGGCCGCCCTGCTCGAACGGCACACCTACCTGCCGGAGCGGCCCGGCCGGCTGCGTCCGGACCGGCCGCTGCCGCGCACCCTCGACCACTTCGGTCTGCGCTTCGCGGCCCTGCCGCACCGTCCGTGACCGTGACGGACCGCCTATCGACTGTGACATCATGTGAGGGCCTCGCCAAGGCCGCCGTGAACGGAAGGGTTCGGCATGGCCCCTCGCGCCGGTAAATGGCAGCGTGTGCCCCTCATCCCCCAGAGCAGGCAAGCGACGGAGACCGAGACGGTCCCCGTCTATTCGTCGTTGATGCGCGAATGGAAAGCGCTGGGCCGGGCGGTCCCCGGGCTGCCCGACCACGAATGGGACGTTCTGGTCACGCGCCCCGTGTGGCCCAGCCGTTGAGCCATCTGCCCGCAGCCGGTGCTCGGCGGTTCGAGTGAATCACTGCGGAAAGCAGCCACAGTGGTGTCTTTCCGCTTTCGCATTCGTTGTGATTTTCGCAGTGGAAGCCGGACCTCATCGAGGCCCGTTCGTCACGAAATCCGTGGCACGACTTCCTCCTGTGGAAAGGACCCGAAACTATGAAGTGCAAGAAGGCTGCGGTAGCCGTCGCCGGTATCGTCATGGCGCTGGGTGCGGCCGCGCCTGCTGTCGCCGACGCTGACGCCGAGGCCGCCGCTGTGGGCTCGCCGGGCGTTCTGTCCGGCAACATCGTCCAGGTGCCGGTGCACGTGCCGATCAACGTGTGCGGCAACACCATCAACATCATCGCGCTGCTGAACCCGGCCTTCGGGAACGTCTGCATCAACAAGTGACGCAGCATCAGGCCTCGGCCGCGTAAGAGCCGGTCCCGGAGCGCTCCGGGACCGGCTTTTGTCTGCCCGGATGCCCCAAGCGGGCGATCAAATCCCCCAACGGCCTACTGCGGGACGGGACCGCGATCCCTGTCGGCCCATTAAGAATACTTTTGCTCCGAGTGACTGGCGAAATCCTGGCGCCTGGCGAAGGAGCGGACATGGGTCACCGTAGAGCGAAGACGAAAGGCGCACGGCTGGGGGCACTGAGCGCCGGTCTGCTGAGCCTGCTGATGGCCGGCTCCGTCGTATCGGCCCCGTCCGGCCACGCCTCGGCCCCGGCGTCGTGGACCGGGCCGGCCACCGGGGTGGGGCGGGGGTCCGGCGAGGACCGGGACGCGGGCGCCGGTGACGGCACCGGGGCCGGGACCGGGACGGCGTCCGGTGCGGGGGTTCCGAGCGGCACGGCCCCCGGCGGGGCGGGTGCCGCGAGCGGCGCCGGGGCGAGGGCGGAGACCGACACGGGGGCCGGGCCCGGCCCCGGGTCGGGTGCCGATCGGGCACGCGAACCCGCCGCGGACCCCACACCGGAGGGCGGACCGGCCCCCGGGCAGGACGCCGGGGGCGGCGACGGCACCGGGGACGGTGACGGCGCCGCGACCACGGCGACGGGCACGGCGATGGGGGCCTACCTGCACTACGGGCCGCTCGGGATCCACCGCATGGCGGGGCTGCGCACATGGCTCGGCGGTGCCGATCTGCGCGTGGGGCACACCTATCTCCCCGGCGACGTGTGGACCAACATCGAGGGGCGCCCCGGGTTCCTGGAGCACTGGGCCCAGTGGCGGCGGGAGCGGGAGGACCGCCTGTTCGTCCTCAACGTGCCCATGCTGGAGCGCAACGAGAGCCACCTGCCGGACCCCGTCGTACGCCAGTTGCTGCGCCTCGGCGCGGACGGACGCTTCGACCGGCACTTCCGGGCCCTCGCCGAACGCCTCGTACGACTCGACATCCCCGACACCGTCATCGTCCTCGGGTGGGAGATGAACGGCACCACCTACTCACACCGCTGCGGCCCCGACCCGGAGGCCTGGAAGGCCTACTGGAAGCGCATCGTCACCACCATGCGCGAGGTGCCGGGACAGCGCTTCCGCTTCGACTTCGCACCCAACCGCGGGCGGGACGCCATCCCGTGGACCGAGTGCTACCCCGGTGACGACGTCGTCGACATCATCGGGATGGACTCCTACGACCAGCCTTCGGGCCAGACCTTCGACGAGCAGGTGACCGAGCCCTACGGGCTGCGGCACCACGTGGAGTTCGCCGCCGCGCACGGCAAGCCCTTCTCGTACCCGGAGTGGGGTCTGTTCCGCAACGGGGACAACCCGGAGTACATGCGGCGCATGCTGGACTGGATCGAGAAGAACAAGCCGCTCTACCACACGATCAGCGACTACTGCCCGCACGGCGTCTGGCAGTGCGAGCAGAACCCGAAGTCGTCGGAGGTGTTCCGCGCGAAGCTGTCCGGCAAGGGCGGCCCGGCGGAACCGGAGCCGGAACCGGAGCCGCGGCCCGAACCGGAGCCGGAACCCGAGCCCGAGCCGGAGCCGCGGCCCGAGCAGCCGGCCTGCACGCCGCTGGACCTCGGCGAGTGGGTCGAGAAGTGGCTCGGACGCAAGCTGTGCGTACGGCTCGAATGGCGGCGCCACCTCACGTCATGAGCCGCCGCGCCCAAGCCCGGTCACGCAGCCGGTCCGCCGCCCGGCGGCGGCCGGCCGCGTACCCGGCCAGGAGGAGCAGGGGCGCGGCCGTGCGCCGGCGGGCCATCAGCAGCCGTTCGTTGACGACCGGTTCGGGGCGCCAGTGGTTCTTGTACGGCTCGCGGCCGCGCAGCAGGCTCAGCGTGGTGCGGTTGCTGGCGCTGCTCTCCCGGGCGCCGTTGCGCAGCAGCAGCGTCGCGACGTCCACCTTGCTTGCGCGCAGCACCGGATCCGCCCCGTACAGGTAGCCGCCCGACAGCAGCGGCGACATCAGGGTGAGATCGGCGGCGACCAGGTCACCGGCCATGCGGAACTCCGTCACCATCGCGTCCCCCGACTCGACCATCTCCCGCACCGCCCGCTGGAGGTGCTCCGCGAACCGGGGCCTGAGGTGCTCGGGCGTCACCCCGCGGCCGGCCCACTGGCGCTGGTGCAGCTCCAGCAGCCGCCGCAGCGCGTGCGGGACCTCGGCCGGCGGGACGACGTGCTCCTCGATGCCCAGCTTGTCGAGCCGGCGCAGCTTCGAGCGGGCACGCTGGGCCCGGGACGACGGCAGCCGGGCGACGAGTTCGTCGATGGACGCGGCGGGCAGCTCCATGCAGACGGAGTCGGGCAGGCGGTGACGCGGACCGCGCCAGCACGCGTACACCCGCTGGGCGGCGGCCTCCGCCCGTACCTCCCGGAGGTCGATCACGGCACCGCGGGCCAGTCGGCCCAGCGCCCCGGTGAGCACCGGTACCGCCTCGTCGGAGCACGCGTCGTCGACGAGCACGTCGGAGAAGTCGGTGATCGTCCCGCCCAGGTGGGTGAGCACCGGAAGCGGCCCGCGCACCAGCCGCAGGGGCGCCGCCGCGACGAGCGTGCCGTCGCGGCGTACGAGGACGACGCGCAGGCGGCCGGGGGCGCCGTACGACACCCACCAGGAGTGCAGCCAGGAGTGCGACTGGAAGGGGGTCGCCGTGGCACACCGCCGGTACAGGTCCGCCCACTCCCGCGCGAGCCGGCCGAACGCGTCACCGTCCCGGCAGACGGTCACCTCCCAGTTCCCGCCCCGGGTCATACCAGCGCCTCCTGCTGCGCCACCGGGCCCGGCACGGACCCGTACCGGGCCCGCCCCGCGCGCCGGGTGTACCGGGGCGGGCGCACCAGCAGCGCGAGCCCGCCGAGCAGTCCGCCCGCGCAGCCGCCGACGAGCGCGGAGAGCGACGCCGAGGGCGAGACGGGCTCCGTGGGCGTGGCGGCCCTGGTGAACTGGAGCACCTTCACACCGGTGCTGCCTTCCGTGTGCGAGCCCTTCTGCACGAGAGCCCTCGCCACGCTGTCGGCCATCCCCACCGCGGTGGAGGCCCGCGGCGCGCGCGCCGTGATGGCGATCATGGGGGCGTCCGGTGAGGTCGCGGCCTGCACGCTCGCGCGCAGGGTCCCTGTCGGCACACCGGCCGCGACCTGGGCGTCGCCGACGACCGCGATGTCGGTGGCCACCCGCCCGTACGCCTGCGCCAGGCCCATCGCACCGGCCGGGTCGGACTTCGCGGACGGTACGACGATGACGTAACTCGTCGCCGCGTACTCGGGCGTCTTCAGCAGCCCGTAACCGCCGCCGGCCAGGACGCCCAGGAGTGCGGCGACCGGGACGAGCCACCGGCGGCGGGTGCGTTTGAGGCGGGTGAGCCAGCCGATCGCACGGCGCACGGCAAGGGACTGGGTCGTGGTCATCGACAACTCGCTCCGTCGTAGAGGCCGTCGTAAAGGTCGTCGTAAAGGTCGTCGTGGGGGCCGTTGTGGGGGCCGTTGTGGAGGCGTTCGTAGAGGGACGTCAACCGCTGGGCACTGCGCGCGATGTCGTAGCGGCGTACGGCGGCGGGGACGGCGTGCCGCTCGCGGACGACCGACTCCAGCGCGGCGACCACCTCCGGCACCGTCCCGCCGATCCGGCGCGCCCCGGGCGCCTCCTCCGGCGGCAGGTCCTCGAGCGCGGGGCAGGCCACGTACCGCACGGGCAGCCCGGCGGCCAGCGCCTCGACGATCGCGAGACCGAACGCCTCGTCGGCGGAGGCCGACACGAACACGTCCATGGCCGACAGCAGCCCCGGCAGCTCGCGGTCCACGGCACCGGCCCACACCACCCGGTCCGCCGCCCCGCACTCCCGGGCGGTCCGCTCCAGCCGCTCCCGCTCGCCGCCCTCCCCCACCAGCAGCAGCCGGGCGTCCTCGGGGAGCGCGGCCACCGCCCGGATCAGGACGTCGAACCGCTTGCCCGGCGCGAGCCGCCCCACCCCGCCGACGACGTACGCGCCGGGCGCCAGCCCCAGCCGCCGCCGCGCCGCCCGCCGCGCGGCCGGGTCGAACGCGAAGCGCGGCACGTCGATGCCGTTGGGCACGACCCTGATACGGGAGGGCCGCACGCCCCACCCGGCCAGGCGCCGCGCCACCGTGCCGGAGACGGCGACCGTCGCCGTACCGAGCCGCTCGCCGGCCAGGTACAGGGCGCGCGCCCCCGCGCTCAGGGGCCGGCCCTCGATCTGCGCGGCTCCCAGCGAGTGTTCGGTCGCGACGATCGTCCGCACGCCCGCCAGCCGGGCGGCGACGCGCCCGTACAGGCAGGCCCGGTACAGGTGGGTGTGGACGACGTCGAACGCGCCGCGCCGGATGAGCCGGGTGAGGCGCGGCAGGGCCGACAGGTCACGGTTGCCGCGCATGCCCAGGTGGATGACCGGCACCCCCTCGGCACGGAGGGCGTCGGCGACCGGGCCGGGGTTGGTGAGGGCGACGACGCTGCTGCGGACGCGGTCCATGTGCGGGAGCAGCAGGCGCAGTTGCTGTTCGGCGCCGCCGATGCCGAGGCCGGTGATGACGTGCAGGACCTTCAGGGCGCTCATGACACGGACACCGGTGCGCGCCGCACGCCGTGCAGCCGGCGCTTGGCGTGCAGCCGCCACGCGGTGTCGCGCTGCCCGATGTGCACCCGGGGCAGGGCGAACACCCCGTTCATGGCGCCCGGGTCGATGGCGGCCGCGTACGCGTACCCCGCCTCGCGCGCGGCGCGCACCACGCGTTCGTCGACGTGGCCGTAGGGGTAGCAGAAACCCTCGGGTGCCGTTCCCGTGATCGAGCGGAGCAGTGCGCGGCTGCCGGCCGTCTCCTCGCGCAGGACGGGCTCGGGGGCGGCGGGCAGGGAGACGTGCAGCAGTCCGTGGGAGGCGACCTCCATGCCGGCGGCGGCGCAGCGGCGGACACCGTCCTCGGTGAGCAGTGGCTTGCGCGGGCCGAGCGCGTCCCACGCGTTGTCGCCGCCGAGTCTGCCGGGCAGGACGAAGACGGTGGCCGTGCACTCGTGGCGGCGCAGGAGCGGCACGGCGTTGTCGAGGAAGTCGGCGTACCCGTCGTCGAAGGTGAGGCCGACCAGTCCGCGGGTGTCGCCGTGGCGGGCGGCGTACAGCAGCAGTTGCCGGAGGGCGACCCCCCGCAGACCGTGGTCGCGCAGCCAGCGCAACTGCCGGTCGAGGCGGGAGGGCGAGACGGTCACGTGGTACGGGTCGTCGTCGGTGGTGTCGTCGATCGAGTGGTACATCGCCACCCACAGGGGGATGCGCGGCTGAATCATGAGCGGGCCTTCGCGAGCCGGCGGAACGGATGGGCCGAACGGATGAGGTCGGGGACCACCGGGGCGCGCAGGGCGCAGGCGGTGGCGGTGAACGCGACCGTGACGGCCGCGAACGCGAGCGGCACGGCCAGTGGCGGCGGGCCGGCCGCGCACCACCGCCCGGCGGCGGTGGCGACGGCCGCCGCCGCGGTGAGCCGGGCCAGCCCGGTGGCCAGGCGCCGGGCGTCGAGCGGGACGCTCTGCCGCCGCAGGCCCAGCAGGAGCAGGGCCGCGGTGAGGGTGATGCCGAGCGCGTTGGCGGCGGCGATCCCGCGGGCGCCCCACGGCCCGGCCCACGCCGAGCCCGCGGCGGCGGTCAGGGCGATGCCGCCGAGCATGGCGGCGGCCGGGTACCAGAGGGGCCGGGAGGCGGAGAAGTAGCAGCGTACGAGGGCGCCGACGAGCGTCTGGCCCAGCAGCCCGAGGGCGTACACGCGCATGACGCCCGCGGTGGCTGCGGTGTCGGCGCCGTCGAACGCGCCGCGCTGGAAGAGGAGCCCGACGATCTGTGGCGCGGCCGCCACCACGGTCGCGGCGCCGACGAGGACGATCACGCCGGCGAGCAGCAGGTCGCGCTCGGCCCGCCGCCGCGCCGTCTCCGTGTCGCCCGCCGCGAGTGCCCGCGCGACGACCGGGAAGCTGACCGTGCACAGCATCAGGGAGAGCACCATCGGCAGTTGGGCGACCTTCTGCGCGTAGTTGAGGTGCGAGATGGCGCCGGCGGGCAGCGGCGCGGCGAGGAACCGCTCGACCAGGACCTGCGACTGGCGGCTCACCGCGAACACGATCACCGGTGCGAGCACGGTCAGCACCGCCCGCACCGCCGGCTCGCCCGGCCCGCCCCGGTCCCCCGGCCGGCCCGGCCGCCGGTCGGCCGGTTCGCTTGGGTCACCCGGCCCACCCGGGTCGGCCAGTCCGCCAGGGTCGGCCAGTCCGCCCGGCCGCTTTTCCGCCGGCCCGCCCAGGTCGCCCGGCCCACCCGGGTCGGCCAGTCCGCCAGGGTCGCCCGGTGCGCCCGGCCGTCGGTCACCCGAGCCGCCCCGCCGCCGGTCGGCCGGTGCGCGCAGTCGGCGCCACAGGACGGGAGCCTGGATCAGCACCATCAGCACACCACCCGCCGCGACGCCCGCGGCCGCCGCGCGTACCCCCCACACGCCGGGGTCGAGGAGAGCGACGGCCGTGATGATGCCGGTGTTGTACGCGACGTAGATCGCGGCCGGTGCCAGGTAGCGGCCGTGGGCGCGGAGTGCCGCGCTGCAGTACCCGGCGAGCGCGAAGGAGAGCAGACAGGTCGCGGTCAGCCGGGTGCAGTCGACGGCCAGTTGCCGCTCCGGCAGCCCGGGCGCGAGCAGCGGGACGACCAGGGGCGCGGTGAGCACGAGCAGCCCGGCCGCCACGCCCGCGCCGAGGGCCGCCTTCGGCAGGGTGGCCCCGACGAGCGCGCGCACCGGGTCGGGGCCGGCCGGCGGGGCGGTGGCCCGGCGGGTGAGGGCGGCGGCGAACGCGGGCACGAGGACCAGGGCCATGCCGTCCTCGATCAGCAGCGTGGCCGCGAACTCCGGGACGGTCCAGGCGACGAGGAAGGCGTCCGTCCCGGTACCCGCGCCGAACGTGTGGGCGAGCAGCTGGTCACGGACCAAACCCAGCAGGGCGCCCACCGCGGTCAGCGCGGCCGTGAGCGCGGCCGCCCGGGCGAGGAGGCGGCCGGACGGGGCCCATGACGGGCGGTCCGCCTCCGGCGCGGGCCGCGCGGCCACCGTGACGGGCCGCGGCGCGTCACCCATGCCGGCCCCCCGCGGCGGCCGGGGCGGAGGCGCCGCGACGGGGCGGCACCGGGTCCGCGCCGGTGCGGACGCCGGTGACGGTGCCGTCCGCCGGCC
>NZ_BAAASR010000004.1:96955-106618 GCF_039532985.1 Streptomyces gobitricini
GGAGCCGGCCGCCGGCCCGCCGCGCAGGGCGACGGGCCACGCGGCGTCCGCCGGCCGGTGCGGGGCGAAGGACCACCAGGCGGCCAGGCCCAGCACCAGGGCGGTGAGGACCGTCGCTGGGCCGCCGATGTCCGCGTACGCGAAGTCGACGAGCTGCCACACCAGCAGCCCCACCGCGACCAGCCCGCAGGCCGGGACCGGCCCGGTCCGGCGGGCCTCGACCAGGCGCCGCAGGGCGCACGCCAGCAGGGCGAGCCAGCTGCCCGCGACCGTCAGCAGACCCAGCAGCCCCTGCTCGCCCAGCACCAGCAGGTACATGTTGTGCGGCGACAGCAGGGGCTGCCGCTGGAAGCCCATACCGGCGCCGGCCGTGTCGCTGCCCGACGACAGGGCCAGCGAGGCGTGGCTGTCCCGGTAGTGCGGGAAGCCCTTGAGCCCGACGCCCGTGAGGGGTTCGGCGCGCCACATCCCGGCCGCCGCCGCCCACATGGTGTACCGGTCGGTGACGGACCGGTCGGGGGCGGCCGTGACGCGGGAGATGCTCGCCACCCGTTCCTGCACCATCTGCGACCCGACGCCCAGCCCGGCCACCAGCACCACGCCGAGCGCGCCCGCCGCCAGCCCCACCCGCGCGGCCCGCCGCACCCCGCACAGCGTCAGCAGCAGCGCGCACGCCAGCACCGTCGCGATCCAGGCGCCCCGGCTGAACGACACCACCAGCGGCACGACCAGCAGCCCGCCGCAGACCAGGGCCCACGTCCTGGGGCGGCGCCCCGGCGCGCCGAGCGCGATCCCGGTGGCGGCGACGATCCCGTACGCGACGACCGTCGCCATGCCCATCACGTCGGTCGGGCCGAAGGTCCCCACCGCCCGGACGTCCTCCCCCATGTAGGAGGCGCCCGTGCCGGTCAGGTACTGCGCCACCCCCACCGTGCCCTGCGCCAGGGCGAGCCCGATCACCGCCCAGGCCACCACGGCGAAGTCCCGCCGGTCGCGCACCAGCAGCACCACGGCGGCCGGTACGAGGACGAAGACCTGCAGGTAGCGCGCGACCCCCGGGAGGCTCGCCGCCGGGTCGTGGGACGCGACGGCCGCGGTGCAGATGCCCAGCACCGGCAGGCCGAGCACGACGGCCGCCGTCCGCGACAACGGCCGCGCCCGGTCCCGTACCACCCGTACGGCACAGCACACGACCAGGACGGCGGAGGCGGCGTCCGCCACCGTGCCGGTGCCCGAGGAGCCGTGCGGCGGCGGTACGGCGAGCAGCGCGACGACGGAGAGCAACGGCACCAGCGGCGCCCAGTCGCGTACCGGCATCAGCTGCCCGCCGGCCGGACCAGTGAGGCCGCCGTGCGCAGCAGGATGCACACGTCCTGCCAGAGCGACCAGTGGTCGATGTAGTGGTTGTCGAAGCGGCACCGGTCCTCGATGGAGGTGTCGCCGCGCAGCCCGTGGACCTGCGCCAGCCCGGTCAGGCCGACGGGCATCCGGTGCCGGGCAGCGTACCCGGGGTGGGCCCGGCTGAACTTGGCGACGAAGTAGGGGCGTTCCGGGCGGGGGCCGACCAGGCTCATGTCGCCGCGCAGCACGTTCCACAGCTGCGGCAGCTCGTCGAGCGAGGTCCGGCGCAGGAACGCGCCCACGGCGCTCATCCGCTCGTCGTGGGCGACGCTCCACCGGGTGGCCGCCTCCTCGGCGTCGGCGGGGCGCAGCGTACGGAACTTCAGCAGGGTGAACAGCCGGCCGTCCTGGCCGACGCGCTCCTGGCGGAAGATCACCCCCGGGCCGTCCGAGAGCCGGATCGCGGCCGCGCACAGCAGCAGGAGCGGGGCGAGGGCGGCGAGCATCAGCCCGGCGACCGTGACGTCGAGGAGCCGCTTGGACAGCCGGCCGCGCTGTGCGGGCGGCGGGTCGAGCCGCCGGCAGGCGTGGCCCCACAGGTGCTGGCTCATCGGTGTGGGCCGCGTACCGTCACCGCCCTCCCCCACCAGCCAGCCGGTGCAGCCGTAGTGGCGCAGCAGCGCCACGAGGTCGGCCTGTGCCGCGCCGGTGAACACCGCGTCGCGCACGCTGTTCTGGATGACGGCCCGGTGGATCTCCTCGGGGGTCGTCAGCACCGGCAGGGACGATTCGGCCGGATCGGCCGGCCGCTGGGTGTCGACGATGCCGACCGGCCGGATGCCGTACTCGCGGTGCCCGGCGAGCGTGCCGGCGAGTCGCCGTGCGGCGGGCGCGGGGCCGATGACGAGCGCGGAGCGCGGGTGCGCGCGGGCGGCGGCGCGCCGCCGGTGGTGCAGGACGGCGCGGCACCCGCTCACGAACGCCAGGTGGACGGCGTACACGGCGGCCAGCGTCCCGGGGCCGACGGCGAGCTGCGGGGACTGCGCGGCCAGCAGCGCGGCGGCCGCGCACCACACGATCGCCGCCCGCCCCGCGAGGGCGGGCAGTTCGTCGAGTACGGAGGCGACGGCGCCGGTCCGGTAGAGGCCGGCGTACGCGTTGAGCGCGGCCAGGCACGCGGTGAGCTGCATCAGCAGGGCGGCGCCGCGCTGGTCCGGGCCGAGCAGCAGCGCGGCGAGCAGGACGGCGACGCAGTCGGTGGCGACCAGGGACGGGACGAAGTGCGGCGCGGGCGCCGGGCGGCGTGGCGGCAGGGCCGGCCGGTCCGCCGTCGCCCCTCGGGGCGGGACGACGGTGGGGGTGGCCGGGCTGGTGCTTTCCGTGGTCACTGGGAGATCGGCTCCCTGAGCTCGTGGCGCGGGGCGGCGGTCACCTCGCGGTACACGTCCGCGAGGGCCTCGTTCACGCGCCGTACGTCGAAGCGGCGCAGTACGTGCTGCTGGGCCTGGCGGCCCAGGGCCTCGCGGAGCACGGGCCGCCGCAGGAGCACGGCCAGGGCCCCGGCCAGCGCGGCCGGGTCGTCGGGCCGGACCAGGCAGTGCGTCTCGTGGCCGGGTGGCAGGCTCTCCCGGGCGCCGTCCACGTCGGTGAGGAGGACGGGGCGCCCGGCCGCCATGGCCTCCAGCGGCGCGAGGGCCATCCCCTCCCAGCGGGACGGCTGGACGACCAGGTCGGCGGCCCGGTACCAGGGCGCCGTGTCGGCGACGGCGCCCGCGAACGCCACCGGCCGGCCGGGCCACGGCTCCGTGCGCGGTGTGCGCGGCCCGGCGGTGGTACGCGGCCCGGCGGTGGCCGTGCGCAGTGCCTCGGCCTCCGGGCCGTCACCGACCAGGACGAGCCGGGCGTCCGGTACGCGGTCGAGTACGGCCGGCCATGCCTCCAGGAGCGTGTCCTGCCCCTTCTGGCGGCACAGCCGCCCCACGCACACCACGAGCGGAGCCGTGGCCGGAAGCCCGAGCGCGGCGCGGGCGGCGGCGCGGCCCGGCCCGGTGGCGAATCGCCGGGCGTCCACACCGTTGTGGATGACGGACCAGGGTGCCCGCACCCCCGCGTGCTCGCCGCGGCGCCGTTCCGCCTCGCTGACGCAGACGACCCGGTCGGTCCAGCGGGCGGCCCAGCGCTCCCAGCGCCTGGCGAGCGCGCCGGTCACCCCGTCGACCGCCTCGAACGACCAGGCGTGCGGCTGGTACACGGTGGGGACCCGGCCGCGTACCGCGATGCGGGCGGCCAGCCCGGCCTTCGCGCTGTGCGCGTGCACCAGATCGGGGCGTACGAGGTCGACCAGCGCGGCGACCCGGCGGCTCTCCGCGAACAGTCGAGGGCCCGGCTCGCGGTCGGCCCGCCACGGGTGCACCTCGGCGCCCCGCGCGCCGGCCGCCGCCGCCAGCTGCGTACCCGGCGGGCAGGCGACGGCGACCCGCATGCCCAGCTCCAGCTGCGCTGCGAGCACGTCGGTGACCACGCGGGCCACCCCGCCGTCACCCGGCTGGACAACATGCAGTGCGGTGAGTGGGGAACGCACGCGTGACCCTTTCTACGAGGCTTTCCACGAAGCGGGCGGCAGGAGGGTTCTGCGGAGTCGGCAATGTCGTCGGGCTCGGCGCTTTCCGGTGCGCGGGCGAATGTCAGCGGCGCGCGCGATTCGGGCGTTCCCACACTGAAAGAACCTCTGAATTCCCCATACCGGTTCTCCGCTTTGACGAGGGCCGAGCGCGTCCAGCGAGATGAACGTTATAACTCAACAAACAGGTCCAGAAGCATGCGAAACACCCGCGGAACAACTTCCTTGTCCCGGCGTCGCGTTGCTGGCGTGGCGTGTCGCGCTCGAACGGCCGGAGGCCGCGTCACCCGTTCGGTCGCGCAACCGGCGAAATGCTGGGGCGTTGTTGGTGTAGCCGACCACGTCGGCCGCAGTGCCTCACCGACCTAGGAGTTCGTCACCATGTCCCGTATCGCGAAGGCAGCCGTCCTGTCCTCCGCCGTCGCCGCGTCCGTCGTCGGCGCCACCGGCGTCGCGCACGCCGACGCCAACGCGGATGCCGCCGCCGTGAAGTCCCCCGGTGTCATCTCCGGCAACGTGATCCAGGTCCCGATCCACGTCCCGATCAACCTGTGCGGCAACACCATCGACATCATCGGTCTGCTCAACCCCACCTTCGGCAACGTCTGCGTCAACGACTGACGCTCGCCCGCCCTCTCGGGCGGCCGGGCGCGACGACAGTGCGCCATTCCCGCGGGAATGGCGCACTTCTGCTTTTGTGCGAGAGGGTGGACCACTCCATCGGCGGCGCCGCCGCCTTTTCCCGGCGACGGGCCCCGGAGGGTTTTTCCGGCAGGTCAGACGGGTCGATTCACCCATTGGGCCCAGGCACGCTTGCCGCGCATGCGTTTGCGGGTCGCAATAAGCGGACTCACGGTGATGTCACGTTCTCGACGCGTCACTGGAAGGACAAGGCATGCGTCTCCTGACACCCCGCCGTGTGGCGGTCACCGCTCTCTGCGCCGCGCTCACGCTCGGTACGGCGGGACCCGCGCTCGCCGCCCACTCGCCCCACCAAGCCCCCGCCCAGCAGGCCAAGGCGCCGGGGGACATCGGCGACATCCTCGGCTCGATCGGCGGCGTGCTCGACTCCGTCCTCGGCACCGTATCGGGCACGAGCACCACCCAGGCGCTTCCCTCCACCGAGATGAACCAGGAGATGAGGGAGCTCACGGCCGCCATCGAAGCCCTGCGGAAGGCGATGGCCGAGACGAACACCCAGACGAACACCCGGCCGAACACCGGCACCACCGGCTCGGCCACGGGCACCCCCGCGACCGGCACCACCGACGGCACCGGCTCCTGGGCGGCGGCCGACGACGTCCCCCTGGACACCGTGGGCGGCCTGGACGCCCTGGACACCGCCGGTGCCGCGGACACGGACATGGACAAGGCCCTCGCCTCGATGGACAAGGCCATCGACGATCTGGTCGCCTCCGCCATGAAGGGCCAGGCCGTCACCTCGGCGTCCCAGATCCAGGCGGCCACCCAGGCCCTGGTGGACGCCATCATGCGGGACGTCGCCAAGATGACGGGCGCCCCCGCGACGGGCATGAACACCCTTCCGGCCACCTCTGTCCCGGCCACATCACTCCCGGCCACCACTCTGCCGGCCACCGCGCTCCCGGCCGCCTCGGCCCCGCAGACGCCGGTCGCGGCGCGCTAGGTCCCGCCGTCCGCTCCACTCCCCGACGGCCGTGCCGCCTCAGTCCCCCGCTGAGCCGACACGGCCGCCGGCCTTTCCTGCGCACGTTGATCCGAGAATAGGACCGGTCCGTCTCGTTCGAGTGCAGTGCCGAGAATTCCGGGCTCGCGGAGTTTCCCCCGGGCGGAGGGCTCGTTACAGAGGGCAGAGCACCACACAGCGGTTGCCAAGTAACCCGTGCGGTGCGCGAGTTGCAGCGCACAGACGCCATTCCCAGGAAGGACTCATTCCCATGAAGCCCACCAAGGTTGCTGCGGTCGTCGCCGGTTCCGTGATGGCTCTGGGCGTGGCCGCCCCCGCAGCCTTCGCCGTCGACAGCCTCACCCCGTCCAGCCTCAACGGAGGAGTCGAGGCACTGGGCAAGCGGGGTCTGGCCGAGGCCGTCCCCGCCGACGCGGTGGGCAAGGTGACCGACGGCAAGGCCGTCGACAAGGTGCAGGGCGCCGCCGGCGGGCTGGAGCCCGCCAAGGACACCGCGCAGCCGCTCCTGGGCGGACTGCCCGCGCTGGGCAAGTAGTACGCCGGGCACAACACCGGGCGACACACGCGGAAGAGTTCCACCGCGTAGGCGACGCTGCCGGGGCCGACAGGAAACGATGACGTTTCCGTCGGCCTTTCGGCATTCCCGGCCCGGCCGTCAACACCGCGACGGCGACATTGCTGCAACCAGGCGAATTCTGACGCGTTTTTCGGCGCGTGCTCGTTCTTTTGGGCAGCACCGTACTCACAGCCCGGGAAGGCGTACGCAGCAAATGAACCTGAAATCTCAGGCCGGCATGGGGATTGTCGTCACGTGCCTCGCATCGGCGGCGATGGCGTCGTCCGCCGCGGCGGCCACCACCGCACCGGTCGCACCGGTCGACGTGCCGCTGCACGGTCTCGGCACCGTACTCCCCACCGAGACGCCGACCCTGCGTACCGGCGTCCCCATCCCGCTGCCGGGGGCGCCCATGGGGCTCACCGGCCACGGGGAGGGCAAGGTCCACCCGCTGCTCCTGCCGCAGCTCCCGATCACCGCGGGCGTCCCGGAGACGCTCGTCAGCGCACCGCTGCCGGAGGTCGTGGAGGGCGAGACGGGCCGGGCCCTGGTCACGGCCCCCGCCTCGGAGCTGCGGGCGACCACGCCGGGCGCCATCCTGGGCTCCCCGGTCACGCTGCCGCGCGCCGAGACGCTCGGCCTGCCGGGTGTCGAACTGCCGCAGGTCGGGTTCCTGTCGCCGACCGTGACCGGAGCGCTGGACTACACGCTCGGCCTGGCCCAGCCGAAGGACTGACCTCCTCCCCTCCCCCGGCCACCCGTTCCACCGCGCTCGGCGCGTCCGCGCCCGCGTCCGAAAGGGCGAATGCCGTGCCACCACCGGTGGTTGGGGTGGCGCGGCCGTTACCCGGCCCGACGAGCGGCGTTGTAGGGGAGTGACGACCGCAGGTCCGCGGTCGGATTTCCACGTACAAGGAGATTTTTGATGTCTCGCATCGCAAGGTCTGCCGCCGTCATCGTCGGCACGGGCGCTGTCGTCCTGAGCGGATCCGGCGTGGCCATGGCCGGCGCCAGCGCCGACGCCGCCGCCGTCGGCTCCCCCGGTGTCATCTCCGGCAACGTGGTCCAGGTCCCGATCGACATCCCGATCAACCTGTGCGGCAACACCATCAACATCATCGGCCTGCTCAACCCCGCGTTCGGCAACGAGTGCGCCAACATCCAGCACAAGGACAAGAAGGACCACAAGGGCGGCTACGGCCACTGATCGCCCGTCGCGCGTACGGCCCCCCGGCCCACCGGCCGGTGGGCCGTTCTCGCGTCCGGGCCACCCGGCGCTCAGGCGTAGCGGTAGAGGCGGTGGTGGTCGGCGACGTCGGCGGGGGTGACACCGAACGGCGGCATCGGCTCGTTCCGGGCGACGACCCGCCGGTACTGGGCCGAACCCGGCGGGGGCGGGGCCGCGGGGAGATAGCCGGCCCGGGGGTTCTTCTTCTGCCAGCGCGACCAGACGAGGTCGACGAAGGAGTGGTGGAGCCAGAAGACCGGGTCGTTGACCGACGCCCCGCCCAGCATGAGGCCACCCACCCACCGGTGGACCCGGTTGTGGTTGCGCCACCGGCCGGTGCCGGCGGCCCGGGTCCAGCCCTCCAGCGCGTTGCGGAAGCCGGTGCGGCTGGTGGAGTCCCAGGGGGCGGAGTCGTAGACGGTCTCGGCGGTCGCCCGGGCGAGTTCCTGCTTGGTGGGCAGGTCGATGGGGTTGGCGGGATTGCCGAAGTCACGGCTGAGGAACGGGCTTTCGGTCACGCCGACCGTGATCGGCCAGTTCCCCTTGGCGTACGCGAACGGGCCGGTCGTCACCTGGTGGTCGCCGCGCCGGCCGTTGCCGCCCATGAAGTCCTCGCCCCACAGGGACGCCGCCGGGGTGTTGTCGCGGGTCCAGTCCCAGTACGGGACCGTCACCGTCGGGTCGACGCTCCTGAGGGCCCGCTCGAACTCCAGCAGGTACTGCCGGTGCCAGGGCAGGAAGGTCGGCGCCATGTGCGCGACCCGCAGGCCGTCGTCGCCGTCCGCGCTGTAGTACTGGATGTGCGTACGGACGAACTCGTCGTACCGGCCGCTCCGTTTCAGCTCCAGGACGGCGCCGACGAACTTCTTCCGCTCGGCGGCGGTCAGGTCTCGCTGGTTCTTACGGACGTACACCATGGTGTGCTCCCAGTGCCAGTCGGGCGGAGCCCAGCTCGTCCACGGCGGCGCGGGCCGCCGCGAGGGGGGTCGGGTACGACCGGTAGTGGTCGACGGGCGTCAGGTAGCCGCCGTCGGCGCACCGCATCAGGTGCAGGGGCCTGCCGTCGACCCGTACGTCGAACCTCGTCCCGGCCACCGGCCGGCCCTGGATGCGCCGGCCCCTGTACATCTCGTCGAACCCGCCCCCCGGCCCCGGCCTCGCCCCTCCGGGGCCCGTGGTGGCGACATGGGCGAGCGTCCCGCCGGTGAAGGCGGTGACGGTCAGCGCGAACAGCGACCGCAGAACGGTCCGCCGGCGCGGGAGGAGACGGGACAACGGCTGTGCGACGCTCATCGATCGGGCTCCCTGCTCGTCGTGGCTCCCACCGGACAAACGACCCCGATCGCGAACCGTTGCGCGGGGCGTCACCGCGTCCATTACCCGGCCAGGTGAATCACCGGCCCGTCATATCGGCTGAACGGGTGGAAATGTTCACGAAGGGCCCACAGGGCGCCACTACCATCCGGCCCCATGACCTCTTCCACCACCGCCACGACGCCGGGCCAGGAATCACTCCTGGGCACCCTCTCCGTCATTCCCTACGCCAACGCGCCCGAGTCCGAGAACGACTCGCCCGTGACGCCGTTCCTGATGGTGTACTCCCTCGGCGACGGCCGCGACGGCCCCGAGGCCGGTGCGGAGGCGCTCCGCGGCGAGCTGGAGAAGATCGGCCTGTCGATCGGTGACAAGGTCACGGACCTCGCCCGCGAGACCCGCATCCCGATCACGCTGCTGGTGGAGGCCGAGCAGGCGGTCCTCAACATGCCGTTCCTGAGGGTGCAGTGCCCCGTGCCGCCGGAGTGGGAGAAGGCCGCCCACGAGAGCGGCAAGGCCTATCTGATCTGTTCGCTGCGCCCGTGGCCGGAAGCCGTGCACGGGAAGCCGGTCGGCGAGGAGCAGTTGCAGGCGTTCCTCGCGGACGAGGAGATGGTGACGCTGAGCGCCCACTGCCTGCTGCCGGTGCGCAGGGTGCGCACCTGACGCCCCGGAGGGAAAGTGCCCCGGCGCGGGGCGGGTTGACCTCGCGCCCGGCCTTTCCCTCGTTCCGGTGGAAGAAAACGGAGAGAACCGCGATGAAAGGATTCCGCGTGTAGCGTCGCCGGCATGACGATGACGCGTGTGAAGGACGAGGCGGTCCTCGCCCGGAGCGAGCATGCCGAGCAGCCCCGCACGGTCGGTGCCGGCCGGGCGTTCGCGTGGATGCTGGTGGTCACGGGTGCGGCGGGGCTGCTCGCGGCGTGGGTGATCACGCT